>CAMVLZ010000017.1 GCA_947168485.1 uncultured Bacillota bacterium
TTATTATATTTAGAATATTTATTTAAGTTAGATGTTTCATATAACTTTATTCTATCTTTTACTTCTCTTGCGAATTCTGTATATCTAAAATATTGTTTCGCATTTATATAATATTTAATATATTCTTTTTCTGCTTCTGCATCTTTAAAATATAAATCTACTAAGAAATCTATTATCTCTTTATCAGTTGCTTTATCATAGTTGAAGTCTTTATATAACTCTTGTTTTTTACATCTTACTCTATGACTATCTCTATAGTCATCTTCATCATCATATTCTGCTATTCCTGTATGGACTAATACTCCATTGGCATAATAAGCCCATTCTTCTTCTAGAAAATCTTCTTTTATTCCCTTTATAAGTAAATTGTATGTCATTTGCGGTGTTTTTCTTCTATATGTATTAATATCAATTATCTTTTTCTTTTCATTGTTAGTATTAACCATATAATCACCAATTTGAGGTTTTGGATAATAATTATAATTTGTTACTGACTTATATCCTTCTGTTGTATATATTGGGTGATATGAGTTGAATTTTATTGTTGTTTTATCTTCCAATGTTATTTCCGTCATGTCATATGTTTTAGGATGTTCACTAGCGTCCTTAACTACTGTAGTAATTTTCTTTTCTTTTGTTTTTATATTTTCTACTATTATTTTATCTCCTACTTCAATATCTTTTATCATCTTAGTATGTCCTTCAAAATCTATTGTGATTAATGTACTAGGGTCAAAACAACAATAATCATCATACACATAATATGTTTGGGATACTAGTAATTCTGAACTTCTTACCGATGCTGAAAAGTTAGTATCATTTTCTGAATTTCTAATTTTTCTTATGTATCCTATTCCATTTGAATTTAATCTTAACACTATGAATGGTGAACCGTATTCTTCAATCTTTGCTGTAGTACTATTATATGATGAGTTTATAAAATCTAACCATGTCATTCCTTTTTTATAATTATATGTATATGTAGCTGTTGTGTTTCCACTCGAATCAATTCTTTCTAAATTGAAATATCCTTTATACAAATCATCTATTGCTTGTTGAGCAGTTGTTGAACTTGATCCTGATGATGTATTATCATAACTTACTTCTGATGCTTGGTAATAAATTATTGCATAAACAGAACTACCTGTAATTAATAATCCAATAATTATACCCATTAGAAAAACCTGCATTTTTGAGCTTTTTTTATAAATTTTTTTTATTTTATTTATCATATTTATACTTCCTTTATTATAGTTCTTAATGCATTAGAAATGAATTCCTTTTATATTTAGAATATTTATTTAAGTTAGATGTTTCATATAACTTTATTCTATCTTTTACTTCTCTTGCGAATTCTGTATATCTAAAATATTGTTTCGCATTTATATAATATTTAATATATTCTTTTTCTGCTTCTGCATCTTTAAAATATAAATCTACTAAGAAATCTATTATCTCTTTATCAGTTGCTTTATCATAGTTGAAGTCTTTATATAACTCTTGTTTTTTACATCTTACTCTATGACTATCTCTATAGTCATCTTCATCATCATATTCTGCTATTCCTGTATGGACTAATACTCCATTGGCATAATAAGCCCATTCTTCTTCTAGAAAATCTTCTTTTATTCCCTTTATAAGTAAATTGTATGTCATTTGCGGTGTTTTTCTTCTATATGTATTAATATCAATTATCTTTTTCTTTTCATTGTTAGTATTAACCATATAATCACCAATTTGAGGTTTTGGATAATAATTATAATTTGTTACTGACTTATATCCTTCTGTTGTATATATTGGGTGATATGAGTTGAATTTTATTGTTGTTTTATCTTCCAATGTTATTTCCGTCATGTCATATGTTTTAGGATGTTCACTAGCGTCCTTAACTACTGTAGTAATTTTCTTTTCTTTTGTTTTTATATTTTCTACTATTATTTTATCTCCTACTTCAATATCTTTTATCATCTTAGTATGTCCTTCAAAATCTATTGTGATTAATGTACTAGGGTCAAAACAACAATAATCATCATACACATAATATGTTTGGGATACTAGTAATTCTGAACTTCTTACCGATGCTGAAAAGTTAGTATCATTTTCTGAATTTCTAATTTTTCTTATGTATCCTATTCCATTTGAATTTAATCTTAACACTATGAATGGTGAACCGTATTCTTCAATCTTTGCTGTAGTACTATTATATGATGAGTTTATAAAATCTAACCATGTCATTCCTTTTTTATAATTATATGTATATGTAGCTGTTGTGTTTCCACTCGAATCAATTCTTTCTAAATTGAAATATCCTTTATACAAATCATCTATTGCTTGTTGAGCAGTTGTTGAACTTGATCCTGATGATGTATTATCATAACTTACTTCTGATGCTTTTACTTTTAACTTTTCATATTCTAATTTTCCAGCAATATTCAAATCTTGATTAAGAGCTCCATAACCTATGCTTATGATTGTAGTCATTAAAAATAAACCTGCTATAAATACGGTTGTATAGAATTTATAATTATTTTTTAAACTGACTTTATCATTAAACATAATTACTACTCCATTTTCTTAATTCTATTATAATATAAAAAAAAGTGTTTTTCCAACACTTTTTATTTCTTTGATTGTTTTGTATCAATTGATTTACCAAATACTATAAATCTATCCCATAAATATTCTAATACAAAATTAGCTATCATATTTAGAGCAGTTACTAAATAACCATTCCATAATAAATCTTCTGCTAGATAATTTCCTAATATTGTAGATACTGGAGTAAATACTGCATAAAATAAGAATACTAATAACATTGCTTTAGGTATGTTTGCAGCTGACTTAAAAGTAAATTCTCTATTTAAAGTAAAATTCCATACTATTGAAGCAATTAATGCTGGTAAGTAGCAAGCCCAATAACTAAGATGAAATACTTCTTTTAACAAAGTAAATACTAATACTTCTATTATTCCAGCTGAGATTGAAAATAAAGTAAATTTTATTGTTCTTATTAATTCTTTATTCATTTGATTCATTCCTTTTCTTAAATATACTTACTACTATTACTAAGATAACCATTCCTATGATAAACTTTGTAAAAGTTTTTGATTTATCATTTACTATTACATGTACTTTTAAATTAACATTATCATTAACTTTACTAACTATATCAGTATTACCTATACCTATAGGTACTAATTTATTATCATTTATTATCGCAATATTTTTATCTTTAGTAGTCCACTTTATATTATTATAATCTATTCCATCTATAACAGGAAAAACTCTTTTTAAACTTATTCCTTTACTATCAATACTAATATTCTTTTTAACTTCTAAATTTAAACTATATGTAGAATTATTTAATAAGATAATATCAGAATAATCTTTATTAGGAAGAGACTCTTTAGATTGAATTCTAACAGTATTATTAAACTCTGATGAACCAGTTATCTTTAAATTAGATTTATTACCTTTACCTATTACAATTGAATTTAATTTAGTAAAATCTAATGAAATATTTCCATAATAATTATATATAGAATATACATTTTGTGATAAATCAGAATTCTTTATAGTTAATTTAGTATTTTTATTAATTATTCCATTTAAGAAATTATTTATATTGAATCCATCTACAACTACCTTTGAATTATTAAATACTATTCCATTAATCTCTTCAGAATTATACTCTTTATTATTAATATTTCTTAGATAATCTTCCCATTTAAATATTCCATCTATATTGATATTTTTTAATTCAAACTCTCCTTGAAATTCTATTAAGTTTTTATTACCTCTAAATTCTTTAGTATTAAAAGTTACATTTTTAATATCAATTTCACCATTAGTATTTTTATATCTATTAGTAATTCTAAAGGTACTTTGTAGAGAAATAGTACAATCATTCTTACCATGTATTTCTATTAAATCTAATTTTTTATCAGATCTATTTACTATGTTAATTGTAGAATTAAGAGTATGAGATTCTAATTCATAGTCTTTATAATCATCTTTTAAAATAATATTAATTGTATCAGTAGAAAAATAATCTTCTGCTCTAGTTAAAGCATCATCTATATTTTTAAAATCACAGTTATCTTTCTCACATACATCAAATGTTATTTCTTTAGCATTTACATTAAACATAATTATAAATGTTAATAATCCTAATAATACTTTCTTCATTATATTCACCATCTTAATTTTACTAAAAATATAAGTAATTGTCTAATATAAAAGAAGTAGTAAACTACTTCTTATATTCTTTAAATAATTTTGTAAATTCTTTCTCGATGTCTTTAGTAACTTTTTTATCTAGTTTCATGAATGGATCAGATAAAGAACTAGGTATAGCTTCAGTCATATATGTTACTTTACCTTTCTTTACTATGATAAAGTTAGGTGCTCCTACTCTTTTCTTTCCTTTTACTTTTACACCATGAGAATCATATTCTACTAAAACTTTATCAGCATGTTTTAAGAATTCATGATAAGCTTTTGTTCCTTCATGAGAAAGATATACTTTTTTATTTTTATCAAGAGAATAAATATCTCTAATATCTTTATTTTCATCAGTAAAACTATCTCTTACATTTACATAGTAAATTGTTTTAATATTATTTTCTTTAGCTACTTTGATTCCACTAGGTAATACTGATCTACACCATGGACACCACCAAGCTCCAAAATAAACTATAAATGTTTCTTTGTTATTAATCTTTTTATTAATGTTTTCTAATGATGAATATACAAATGGATTATCTTCATCTATAGTAATTGTTCTATATTTATAATCATCCATCATCTTTTTACCATTAACTTCTTCATATTCTTCTTTAAAATTAAGTGCATTTTCTTTCTTAATACTATTATTTTTATATAGTATGAATGCAATTATAAGTATTAGTATTATTATTATTAAGATTAAAAAGATATATTTCTTTTTCATAAGTCCTCCTATTTAATAAAATCTTTAATTAATTTAGCTTTTTCATATCCTTCATGATATAGTTTGTCAAAAACAGATTTATCTTTACTAAGAGTTTTCATTCCTTTTGTAGACTCAGGTGCGATAAATAAGACTTTATTGTTTTTTACATACTTATCTTTAATTTCTTGAACTTTATTGTTGTATGTATCACATCGTTTTTCTAATGCTTTAGTAAATTCAGGAAACTTTTTTCTAATTTTACCATAGAATAGATATTTTTTACCATCATCTTTAATAAAATCTATTGGTCTTGTCAATATTACTATTACTTTCTCACATCCATCTTTAAAACATTTTTCTACAGGAATAGGATCTGATACAGCTCCATCATAATAGTAATGATCTTCATAATAATAAGGTTCGCAAAGTACTGGTAAGCATGAAGAACATGCACATATTCTATAATCATTCTTTTTCATATCTTTTTTTGTAAAGTATTTAGGTTTACCATCTTCAGCTTGAGTTGCGACTACTATTAATTCTTGTTTTGATTTCTTTAATTTTTCATAATTTAAAGGATATTCTGCTCCTTCATTAGATAAAGTTCCATAAATATAATTTAAATTAACAAAGTTGCCTGTTACAAAATAATTTCTCCAAGACATATATTCTTTTGTAAAAGCATATTTTGTATAAAATATGTATGATGATTTTTTATCTTTAGAGATATATCTTGCCATGTTACCAGAGCCAGCACTTATTCCTACACAATAAGGTATTTCAATATCATTATCTATTAAATAGTCAAGTACTCCAGCTCCGAAGATACCACGAGTTCCTCCACCTACATCTATTATTCCAATTTTCTTCATTATTCTTTTCCAATCTTTTCTATTAATTCATCAGCATTTTCTTCAGAATCAACTTGTTCTAATAGTTCTTCTTTGTTTTCCCATTTTCTATCTTTATTTTTCATTTCTTCTTCATGTATTAATACATTATATGCTATTTTACCTACTAAAGTTTTAGGTAATTCTTCTCTAAATTCATATTCATATGGCCAAGAGTAACGAGCAAGATTCTTTTCAACTAGACCCTTTATAGATTCTAGGGTTTCTTCATTCGCTTTAGTTTTGTCTTTCAATACGATAAAGGCTTTTGCGGCGGTTACTTTGTATGGATGAGGTACTCCTATTACACATGAGTTTGCTACGTCTTTATGTGAATCAATTACATTTTCTATGTTATTTGGATATACACAATATCCTGATGATATAATCATACGTTTAATTCTACTTTTGAAATAAACAAAACCATCTTTATCCATAATACCTTGGTCACCTGTATGTAACCATACTCTTCCATCTTTATGTTTACGAAGAGCTTTTCTAGTTTCTTTTCTATTTTTAATATAACCCATCATTACAGTAGGTCCATAAATACATATTTCTCCTTCAGTACCATATGGAACTTCTTTTTCTGTTCCATCTTCTACTATTTTATAGTACATATCTGGATAAGGTATACCAATTGATCCTGCTCTATAATAATTTAGAGGAGTAAAACAACTAGCACTACCACATTCTGTTAGTCCATATCCTTCTCTTATAACTGTTGGAGACTTATGACTTTTTAGCCATTTATCAAAATTAGTTTTTAGTTCATAACTTAGTGAATCTCCACCTGAGATAACACATTGTAAATATGATAAATTCATATGATTAAATTTTTTATTCTTCATTATAGCATCAAATAATGTTGGTACTCCTACTAAAACATTTGGTTCATATTTTTTCATTATCTTATCAAATGTTTTAGCATTAAATTGAGGTAATAATATACTAGTACCTCCAAAGTATTGTACTGTGTGAATACAAATAGATAATCCAAATCCATGGAATATTGGCATGATTGCGAGTACTTTATCTTTTTCACGTAGACAAGCAACATGTTCAAAAGATTGCATAGCTTGAGCATTTAAATTAAGATTAGTTAATTGAACTCCTTTAGGTGTACCAGTAGTTCCACCACTATATAGGATTGCTGCTACATCTTTACCTTTGAAATCATCGTCTATTTCTTTATCATAAGTAGTACCTAATTTAACAAATTCTTTCCATCCTAATACATTTTCTTTTCTATTGAATAATTGTTTAGAATAATCTTTTAAATTGTTGTAACCATTTAATACGTTGTATACAGTTGCGATATGTATTGGGAATGATTCTGATACAGATACAGTTACTACTTTTTTAACTTTAGTATCTTCTATAATTGCATTAACTTTATCCATAGTAAAATCTATACAAATTAAATATTCTGATTTAGATAAATTTAGATAATATTTAATTTCATTTTCTGCTGATAAAGGATGTATCATAGATGCTACTGCTCCTATCTTATTAGCAGCATAGAAAGCAATTATTGCTTCTGGAGTATTAGGCATACAAATACTAATAACATCTTTATATTTAACTCCTAAAGCTTTAAAACTTCTAGCAACATCATCAATTTGTTTTAAAAACTCATGATAAGTTTTTTTATTACCATAATAATTATAACTAATATTATTTAAATGTTTACTCGCAGTATATTCAATTAACTTATACATTGAAAAATCCGGATAATCTAGATGTTGTTGTTCATCATCATAAAATTTATACCAAGGACTTTTTAAACTTCTACCCATAATTCAACACCTCACACCTAGATAGTATTATATCATACAATGAAAATGTCTGCTAATAAATATAAAAAAAGAAGACTATTTAGTCTTCTTATCGTTATAATATATTCTTAAATACATAGTTTTTTCTAAAATACTTGGAACAGATTTAGCAATCTTTTTAGATTTAGAATAATCATATCTAATTCCATAAACCAATCCACGTTGTTTTAAACCGTATCCATATATATTATTCTTTTTTACTTTCAACCAAACTACCTTATTAATTTTCTTATTTTTAAATTTATCATCTTTCTTAAAACCAAGTTCATCTATCATAAATGTTTTAGCATCACTCTTAGTTATTTGAGGAATAATAGTCAAAGTTCCTTTTTCTTCTTTAGTAGAAATAGTAAACTTATAAACATTATTTGCTACTCTTTTCTTTTTAAACTCTTTAGGTAGATTAAATCTTAGTTTTCTAACAGTATATTGTTTAGTATCCTCTATGTTAAAATTAACATCTTTATTAACAACATAACTATCAGTCTTTTTAATACTCTTAATATCTTTCTTATTAGATTTAGTTAAACCTAATATTATTGATACTAGTATAACTACTACTAATATTATTAAGACTATTAATTTGATTATCTTATAACGTGACAATTAATTCGCCTCTCTTATGTTAGTTCTTATAACAAAGATACTTAATAAGGATGTTATTAATAAGAATACATAAAGTACTAATTTATCTCCAGTAGTTGGGTTAATTATTTCTTTTACTGAGTCTGTTGTGTTTTCTCTTTGTACTATGAATGTACCTGTTGCTTCTCCTCCATCAGTAAATGTTGCTTTAATAGAATGTTTTCCTGATTTTAGACTCTTAACAAAACTATCTTTTAGTGTAATTATTGTAGATCCTTCTCTAACTTTATAGTTATTTTCATCTACTAATTTATTATCTATATATAGTTTATCAAATAAGTCATAATCACCATTTATTCTAAATTCAGCATTATCATCTTCTGATATAACTACAGTTTGTCCATTTCCTTCAATAATACGATAATTAATCTTATCTAGAGTAATATTATTACCATCTATTGAAGAAGTATATCCGTTTACTGATTCTACATCAATTGTATATTCTATTTCTAAACCTTCATCATCTTCTTTAGGTAATCCTCTAAATACATATTTCCAATTATCTGATTCTTTTACAGATAATCTTGTATATTCTACACCATTTTGATATAGAACTACTGTTACTGATTCAGGTCTTGTTTTAGAAGTAGAATCATTCCATTTAATTTCACCAGATATTTTCTTCTTAGCTACTCCATTATATGTATATGTAGCAGTATAATCAGATGAAGTTACTACATATGAATCAATTGTTTCTGGAGTAATAGTATAAGCTATTTCTGTATTATCAGATGCATATTTATCTAAAGTTAATGTTTTAGAGTAATTATTAGATGAAGTTAATTCAATAGTTTGAACTAGACTAGTATTTCCATATAATTCTATATTTACTTTATCTGGTCTTAATCCAGCTTCATCATCATTATCTGAGAAACTTACTTTAGTAGTTATTTTAATCTTTGTACATTGATATTCAAAGTTAGGTGAATTATTAATTAACTTATAATTAGATACTTCATTAGTACTAATAGTATAATTAATTTCTTCTCCATTACTATATTTATCTAATGTAGCAGAATATTTCCAATTATCTGATTCTTTTACTTTAATAGTTTTTGCTGTAGAAGAACCATTTTTAATAGTAACAGTTATTTCATTTGGTCTAAATCCATATTTATTATTATCATCAGTAAATGTAATATTTCCTTCTAATTTTACTGTTTCTTTAGTATGTTTATAAGTTATATTATTACCATTTACTTCTTTAGAATATGAATCTATTTCTGGAGCTGTAATAGTATAACTAATTTCTTCTCCATTATTATTCTTTGGTAAATCTTTAAATTCATATTCATAATTATTATCTTTAGTAGCAGTAGTTGTATCTCCATTACTTAGAGTTATTTCTACTTCATTTGGACGTTTACCATCTTGATTAGAATAATCATCAAATATTACTTTTCCAGAGATTGTTACTTTATCTGTAGTATGTTTATAAGTAATATCATTATTGCTATTAGATACTTCATATTTATTAATTTGAGATCCTGTTACTGAATAATTTATTTCAGAACCATTTCCATATTTAGGTAAATTAGAAATCTCATAATTAGTAGTATCTCCTGTAATAGTAACTTCTTTAGTAGATGTATTTGTTCCATTATCAATATTTAAAGTTACTTTTGATGGTCTTATTCCATCTTGATTAGAAGAATCATCAAATATTACTTTTCCAGTTAAAGTTATTTTTTCTGGAGTATGTTTATAAGTAATATTATATCCTTCTTTAGAATATTCATATCCTTCTAAATCTTCTTTACTAGATACAGAATATTCTATTAATTCACCATTATTATATTTATCTAATCCTGTGAATGAGAATTCCCAGTTATCAACAGCTGTTACTGTTTCTTTAGAACCATTACTTAGAGTAACTTCTATTTGTCCAGGACGTTTTCCATCTTGATTAGATTCATCATCCCAGATTATTTTTCCTTCTACTCTAGTAGTTGCGATGTTATGTTTATATGTTATTTCTTTTCCTGATACAGTTACTTCATAATCAGATACTGCTGATCCTTCAAATGAATAATTAATTTCAGAACCATTTTTATATTTAAATACATTAGTAAATTCAAAATCTGTTGTTTCTCCAGTAATATTTACTTCTTTAGTAGTTACATTTTCATTTCCATTTTTCAAAGTAACTACTACTTTACTTGGTCTTATTTTATCTTGATTATTTTTATCATCAAACTTAATAGTTCCAGATACATTAGTCTTTTCTGGTGTATGTGAATATGTTGCATTATTACCTGATGTTTCTTTAGTATAATTTTCTACATCTGGATAAGATACAGTATATTCCATTACATTATTAGAAGTATCATATTTATCTACTAATTCTTGGAATTTCCAGTTATTAGTTTCAGTTACTTCTACTTCTTTGATAGTATCACTATTATGTTTAATAGTAACATTTACTTTAGTTGGTCTTATTCCATCTTGATTAGATTCATCATTAAATGTTATTTGTCCATTTAATTTTACTTTATTACATTCATATGTAATATTATTCTCTTCTAACTGAATTTTATAATTATCAATAGTTTGACCTGAAATAGAATATACTACTTCTTGTCCATCTTTATACTTAGGTAAATTAGTAAAATTATAATTCCAATTAGATGATTCATCTAAAGTAACACTCTTATATTCACTATCATTAGCTAGTAATGTTACTTTAACACTTGTTGGTCTTAAATTTAATGCATTATTATTATCTTCCCAAGTAATAGAACCTTGTAGAGATACATTTTCACTATTGTGAGTATAAATAATATTATAACCATTAGTAGCATATGTATATCCTGTTAAATTACTATTAGATTTAATTGTATAAGTAATAGTATTTCCATTTTCATCATACTTATCTAATTCTGGGAATGAATAGTTCCAACCATTATCTGCAGAAACTTCCATAAATCTTACTTTTTCTGTTCCTACATATACTCCAACTTCTATTTGATTAGGTCTAAATCCATCTTGATTATTATTATCATTCCATGTAATATTTCCTTTTATTTCGATTGTTTCATGAGTATGAGAGAAAATTAGATTATTTCCTGATTGTTCAAATGTATAACGAGGAACTGTGCTTGCTGGAGCTATTGTATAATTTACTTCTGCTCCGTTAGCATATTTATACACATTATTGAATTCATATGACCAATTTGATGAAGATAGAGTTGCTTCTCTAACAGCAGTATTTCCATTTCTTAATTCTATTGTTAGATTAGTTGGTCTTAAACTATCTTGATCATCATTATCATTCCAGATAATGTTTCCTGTAATATTTATTTTTTCAGGTGTATGTGCATATGAGAAATTATTTCCTGATTGAGTGAACTCATATCCTTCAAAATTACTTTGAGCACTTACACTATAAGTAATATTATTACCTTGATCATCTTTTTTATTTAATCCACTGAAACTATAATTCCAGTTAGTTTGTGATGTTACATCTACAGTTTTTACTGCTGTAGAACCATTATATAAAGTTACTACTACTTTACTTGGTCTTAGTCCATCACGGTTATTATCATCATCCCAGTTTATTTTACCAGCTACATCTACTGTAGTTACTGCATATGTATATGTAGCATTATATCCTGATACTGATTTATCATAATCAGTTACATTAGGATAATCCACAGTATATGTTAATTGATTATTACTTGAATCATATTTATCAACAGTTGCTGTGAATTTCCAATTAGTTGCTGAAGATAAAGTTTTTGTTTCAACAACTGTATTATTTACTTTTATTTGTGCTTCTACTTGTAGTGGACGAGAATTATTAATATTATTGTCATCTACAAATGTTATTCCACCGCTTATTACAGCTTTCTTACAACTCATTGTAATATTATATCCATTTAATAATGATAGATAGTTTTCTACACTAGTAATTTGAATTGTATAAGAAGCTTCTGTTCCTCCAGCATATTTATCTAAATTAGCAAATATATAACTTCCATTTTCACTTGTTTTTGTTTGTGTATCTTGAACAACACCATTCTTATATAAAGTTATTGTTATATTTTCAGGTCTTAATCCTAATGAATCACTATTATCATCCCAATTAATAGTTCCTGAAATAGTAGTTTTTTCTGGTGTATGTGTATAAACTAAGTTATTTCCATCTAAACTTATTGTATATCCATTGATAGCAGTACCATCTAATGTATAAGTAATATTATTTCCTTCAGTATCTTGAACAAATAATCCTTCGAAAGTATATTCCCAATTATTAGCAGCTGTAACTACTTGAGAATCTACTAAAGTTTGTCCATTTTTAATAGATACTGTAACACTTTGTGGTCTCTTTCCATCTTGATTAGCACTATCTTCCCAATCAATAGCTCCACTTATTGTTGTTTTTTCTCTTTCTGGATTCTTTGTACCTTGATATACCATTGTATATGTTTGTACTTTTTTAACATTAAGTACTCCAGTACCTCCAGCTGATTTATAAGCTTCTACTAAATCATCCATTGTAGAATATGTATTTCCAGGTACTTGATCTGATTCAAATAAAATATTAGTTATTTCTTCTGATGTAGTAGAACCTGTAGCATCATTTTCACTTGCCCAAGTATTAAATAATTCTTTGTATTCATTAATTTTACTTGTAACAACTGAATCTGTAGTTGTTCCTGTTAATAAATCACTTTCAAATGATTTAGTATCAATAGTAGTTCCTTCTCTATCAAGTAATGTTCCACTAGCAACTACTTTAGTATATGTAGTTACTGCTGGTATTACTTCATCAGTAGACATACCATTTAATACCATTGTTATATTATTTCCTGCTATAACTGAGTTATAACCTTCTACTTCATCTATAGCAAGTGTATATGAAATAGGATTTCCATCATTATCATTCATTGCTACTTGCATTGAGTAAGCCCAATTATTACTTGCTTTAACAACTTGTTCATTAGCAGTAGTTCCATTTGGGTTTTTAACCATTACATATAAATCTCCAGTTGGTCTAGTATTTCCTGCATTATCATTGTCAATCCAACTTACTTTTCCAGAGATTGTTATAGCTGGAGCTATTTCTATTTCAGTTGATGAAGAACTATCACCCTTAGTCATAGCATGTCCTTCTGCTATGTTAATATCAGTTATATTTGTTCCTCCACTAGCTCCATTTAATCTTAGTGTTCCGCCATTTATTTCTATAGAAGCATTTTCTGGATCTTCTGCTGATAAAGCATAACCTCCTTCTGAAGTTAATACTACTTTTCCAGAATTTAGAATGAACTTTCTATTAGGAGCATTTCCAGCTAAGTTAATACATGGATTAGATGAATTAATAGCAATATTACTATTAGTTACTTCAACTACTCCATCAGTAGAATTTTCAACTACTCCTCCATTTTCTGGATTAGCATTTATTGTTACATTAGCATTATTAAATGAAATACCATTTCCTGAAACTAATGCTTGATCTAATGAATCAATATTTAATGTTATCCCTGATATAGATATTGTGAAGTCATCTGTTGCTTCAGTATAAACTCCAAACCATACATCTTGCATAGTTAATGTACCTGATCCAGTGATATTTAATCCTTTTCCACTAGTATCAAGTCCATCCATTGCTCCATCATTTCCATCTAAAACATTATTTCCAATTACTACTATGTTTAAAACTCCAGGATTTTCTACCTCATTGTCTTCAATTAGACCATAAGTATTTGATTGTGATATAGTAGCATTCTCTAATGTTAAAGTACGAGTTGCTGGATCAAATGTTGCTGTTCCTTCCCCACATGGAACAACAAGATTATCATCACTAAATTGTGAACCATTAGCATATACTTCATAGGTTTGAGCATTAACATTAATACCTAAAAGCATAATAAAAGAAATCACCAAAGTCATAATAATCTTTCTAAAATTTTTTCTTGGCATAATCCTATTCTCCTTTATTATTATCTTATATAAATATTTTATAAATTTTACACTAAACTGTCAAGTATTTTAAAGAAATTTAAGGGGTATTTTTTAATAATAAAAAGACGATTTTTATCGTCTTTAATTATTCAGTTCTTAAAGCTTCAACTGGGTCTTTTTTAGCAGCCATTTTTGATGGTATTAATCCTGCTACTACTGTTAGTAATACACTTATTATTACTAAAGTTATTCCACCAATTACTGGTAATGCAGCAATATCTTTAACTTCAGTTAGGTTCTCAACTATTATATTGATTGGTATCAATAATAACAATGTAATTATTATACCCATTATACCTGCTACTAAACCTTCAATAATAGTTTCTGCTTTAAATACTCTAGAAACATCTTTTTTAGATGCTCCAATAGCTCTTAAAATTCCAATTTCTTTAGTTCTTTCTAATACTGAAATATATGTAATGATTGCTATCATTATTGAAGATACTACTAAACTTATTGCTACAAAGGCAATTAATACATAAGTAATTACATTAACTACTGTAGTAATACTTCTCATTAATACAGCAACATAATCAGTATAAATAATTTTATCCTTTTCTTTTTTATCTTTATTGTAAGTTTTAATAATATCTTTTATTTTATCTTTAGAATCATAATCTTTAGGATAAATACTTATAGTAGTAGGTTCATCTAAATTATTAATTCCTAATTGATATAGATTACCTTCATATGTTGTAGTTAATCCATCAAACTTAGTATTAGTAAATACATTAATATTTTTATTATCTTTTTGCTCTTTAGCTATATCAGTTTTATTAATATTATTAATTACATATTCTACTAAATCATGATTATAACCAACATAACCACTAGTAGCTTCTACTGCATCTTCTGATATTTTTAATACTCCAACAATTTCTAAATCAATAGATTTTTTTATTATTTTCTTCATATAATTAATATCATTAGATTTATTAATCCAAACACCATATTCTTTTTCATAATAATCAGTATTTAATAATAATTTATATTTTTTATTAATAAGATTTTTATAATTATAATTTTTCGTTTTTAATACTTTACTCTTACCATTAATTACTTCATCTAATTCATCTCTATTTTCTATATCTAAAGCATATAATACAGATGCTGGTATAGAATTTTTTTCATCTACAATAAGAACCATTTCATTATATTTTTTAGGCATTCTTCCTTCTAAAACATCATATTGTCCTTTTAATAATTCTTCATTACTTATTAATTCTTTGAATACATCTTCTTGATTAACTTCAAAGTCTGATGATCTTACTCCATACATATTAGCTTTATCATTAGTATTATTCTTTTTGTCTTGTTTTGATAAGTTTAGACTATTTGGATTTACTTGAATAATACCATTATCAGTATTAGGACTATATATTTGTAAGTCTAAATTATATGAATATTGAATATCTTGTACATAATCATTAATATGCTTGTAATTAGATTTAATACTACTACCAAAATCTTTTAAATTATTAGTTACTTGATTGTTTGCTAGAGTAAGAATTGGTGAATTAGTAATATCATCTGTAGAACATATTTGATTCTTCTTACATTTAGTTTTCTTTTGTTTTTCTTTATTAGATTCTGCTGATGAGATTAATGATTCTATATCCATTGTATTCTTTTCAATTATTAATGGATAAGATGATAAAGTCTCTCTTTCAGTCTTATCAATATATTCTTGTACTCCATTAGATAATGATAATATTAAAGCAATTCCTATGATACCAATAGATCCAGCGAAAGAAGTTAGAATAGTTCTTCCTTTTTTAGTCATTAAATTATTTAATGATAAAGATAGAGCTGTTCTTAAGTTCATTGATGTTTTTTTAGTTTTTTTGCTTTCTACTTTGGAATCTTCTTTTGTATCAATCTTTCCATCATATGGAGATGTATCATCAATTACTTTTCCATCCATTAATTTAATAATTCTTGTAGAATATTTTTCTGCTATATCTGGATTATGAGTTACCATGATAACTAATTTATCTGTAGCAACTTCTTTTAATAATTTCATAATTTGTTCTGAAGTTTTTGAGTCAAGTGCTCCAGTTGGTTCATCAGCTAATAATATATCTGGATCATTAACTAATGCACGTGCTATTGCGACACGTTGCATTTGTCCTCCTGATAATTGATTAGGTTTTTTCTTCATATGTTTTTCTAAACCAACTCTAATTAATGCTTCTTTTGCTCTTTTTATTCTTTCTTTTTTTGATACACCTGATAAAGTAAGAGCTAATTCAACATTACTAAGCACTGATTGATGTGTAATTAAATTATAACTTTGAAAGACAAAACCAATACGATGATTACGATAAGAATCCCAATCTTTATCTTTATATTTCTTAGTAGAAATTTCATTTATAATTAAATCACCATTATCATAATGATCTAGTCCTCCAATTATATTTAATAATGTAGTTTTACCTGATCCTGATGGTCCTAGTACACTTACAAATTCATTTTCTCTAAAATTAACTGAAATATTATCTAATGCTTTTTGAGATAATCCTTCAGTAATATACTCTTTACTAATATTTTTTAACTCTAACATATGTCACCTCTACTATATTATACACTGATTATTTAACTATACACTATTTTATCATAAAACAAGTGTTTTTTTTACAAAGAAAAAGGCTAATGCCTTTTCTTTGTTAACTTAATTCTTTTTCAAAGTCATCTAGACTAATATTACTTTTACTATAGATTATTTTACTACTTTGAGTCTTAATTAATACAGGTAACTTGTCTGTATTCTCTGGTGGTAAATTTAAAGCATTTTCAAAAAATGTAGTAGTATCCATAGAATCTATTATTCCATAATATACAACTAAAGACTTAGTATTATTCTTATATAATATTTCTCTATATTTAAACAAATCATTATTATTAATATTTATATATAAAATATTATATATTTCATTAGAAGAATAATACTTATTAAAATCACTATCTTCAATATAATAATCAATATATTTATATTCTTGATCTATCACCTTATCTTTTATTAATAAGTTTCTTAAATTTTTTTCTGAAATTAATCCATTTATACTTTCATGTATATATCCATCTTTAATTATTATAAATGCTTGCTCATCAGATGGAGATATATTGATTTCTAATTTTTCTAATAATGTTTTATATGCTTTATTTGAGAAATCCATTTTTAATGATTCATAGTTTATAGAAAATATTTTTTTATAATATTTAAGAGTATCTTTTAAATCTAAATCTTCACTATAAGAATATAGATAAAGATTAAATGATTCTTTGTTTTCTAATTTCTTTATTATTTTATTTACTTCATCATCATATGAAGGTGCATTATTTATTATTGGTTTTTCTTCTGTAGATAGAAGCATAACTATTCCAACAATAATCATTAATATTGAACAAATTATAATAACTAATTTCTTTTTCTTCATAAAAACCTCTTTTCTTATTATCATCTTATAACTTTTATTGTTGGTCTATACTTAATAGTTATTTCTCTATCAGAAATTGTTTTCTTACTTCTTTTTACACATAGAGTAGTACTAGTTTCTCCATTGTGATAAAAATCATAATAATGGTGAGCATCTTTACCAGAATATCCTCCATGGTTTTCTGAAGTATCATTTGGAATCACTTGACCACAATATCCATTAGGACTAGGTAATGTCTTACAATTATCAGAACCTCCTGGCTTCCATCCAGCTAAATATATGTATTTGTTATTGCTTCCATCTTTCTTATACTTTTTAGCTGTATATCCATCTACTCCTGGTGTTGTTTGAGCATAGAATTCATCACTATCTTTAGCTTTAATATAGAAGTTCTTTCCACTATATGTTCCTCCACATAGTTGCCATCTAAATTTATAACAATTTATTATTATTGTATTAGCTTTACTCCATTCAGAATCGCCAAGTTCTTTGGAATATTCTTCAATACGTAATCGATCAGATCCTCCCCCAGCATAAGGATGATATTTTGAAATTCTTCTACTATATACGTCAGTTGTGTCTACACCATCACAAGTTCCATTGTTGATTGCAATTGATTCTTTATTATTAGCAAAATCATGAGTTGTATCTGCTTTATATAGAACATCATTAGTTTCACATGAACTAACAAATGATTCTTTGATAGAACTTGCATCTTGAGTTGTTATTACACCAGTATATCCATGAGCAAACGTTTTTTTATCAGTTTTATAGTTATGTATTTCTTTTGGGAAATATACTTTTCCGCTTTTTAACCAATAAGGGCCTGAATCTAAACCTTTATTATTAGAATCTGAACCTAAGACAGTTGCACATTTAGAGTTGATAGCATTCTTTAATGCATCTGTTTCATTTTTTAATTTTTTAGTTACCTTGTCAACTGCATCATTGAAAGATCCATGTCCTAGCACATCGTTATAAGCAAGCGTAACAGAAGAACTATCTACTGATAATACAGTCCATGATCTTCCACCATATGTAACTGTTTTATTTGCTGCTAAAGTCCCACTTATATTATTGCCACAAGTTATTGTTAAAGTACCATTATTCTTTGTTATTAAATATTTATATGTTACATCTTTACCTTTTGAGTCTTTTATTGTTACTGTTGATAGTGTTTTTGTACTACTTCCAACTGTACTTTGTGATCCTGTAGAAGTACAACTGATTTTATCTCCACTCAATAGGCTTCCACTAGCTACTGAACATGTTGTATCAGCATTTAACGCATTACCATCATATACTTTGCTTTGATTAGTAGCTACTACTGTTATTTTTATTTGTTGTTTCCAGTTTGCTGTTACAGTAGCTGTCTGATTATTATATATTAAATCACTATCTTTATATCCAAAATCACTTACAGAGTATTCTTTATCTTGATCATATAATTTAGTCCCTTTCCAGGCTTCAGTAGGTTCTATATAGTAATTAGTTTTTCCTATATTTATCCAATCAGGATTGTTATAGTTCCATAAATCGGCTTTACCTTTATACTTAATTTTTGATATTACTCTTTTATCTGCTCCTGTTCCATGGTATATATAATCACTTGAATCTATCTGATAATTTGTATTATGTGGATTGATCATTACTCCTCCACCAGCTTTCATTTGAATTAGAAGAGCTCCTACAAAATATTTTACTACTAGTTGATTATCGGGATTTTTTAATTGAGTTACATGGTTATCAATATCTTCTATGGAACCAGTTACTACTAATTGATATTCTGTAGGTTCATCTATATTTTCCATTCCGGTTGGAGTTTTAATTGGTTTTGTTTTTGATCCTTCATAATTTTTATTATTAAAGTTAATTGTTCCACTTTCTCCACTAATATTTTGAAAAGTGCCATTTACTTTCTTTTGCCAATAATATGATACTGTTTGTTTTTCTTTTAAACCTACACCTTTATCTCTTATTGTTATACTAGTTTTTGGATTATCGCCTAAATAGTATTGTCCTTTTTTAGGATTAATATTTATTGTATATTCTGGTCCTTGTCCATCTTCAAATTGACAATTATTAAAATCTTCTGATTTATCAATATACAATACTGAACCAGAATTATTTCTACAAGTGATATTTGTTGAATAATTATAATTACCTATTTTAGATTTTCTAACCATTACATATGTTAAATCATCTTTATCAGTATTTTTTATTTTTTTATTACTACAAGTTGTATCTTTAATTTGAATGTCTTCTATTAAATCTTTATCTTGTAAATCTTCAAATTTAATAATAGCACATCCATGATTAATAGAGCCAAATAAATCTTCACTAAAACCATCTACATATAATTTTGATGAACTAGTTAATGATTTTTTATAAGCTTCATATTTTTTGTTTTTATTTTGTTGCTGTATATAGTTAACAGAAGGTATTGCGATTATCATTATTATTCCCATTATTGCGACTGCTACAACAAGTTCTATCATAGTAAATCCTTTATTCTTCATACTATCACTCCTATTATACCTACATTTTATTATATTTAGTCCAATATGTAAACAAAAAAAAGAAACTGCGTTTCTTTTTAATATTTACTAGATATACCTAAGTAATGTTCTAAAGTAATCCAATTACCATCATTATATAAAGTCTTAGCTAAATCTTTACCAACATATCTAATATGCCATGGTTCAAACATATAACCAGTTTCAGATTCACCATTTTTTGTAAATCTAATTATAAATCCATACTTATAACAATTACTATTTAACCATTTACCTTCTTTAGTATTTCCAAATGATTGCTCTAAGCTGTTAATATCAGCTGCGAGACCAGTTTGATGTTCAGAGTGGCCTGCTCTTGCGGAGTATCTGTCCGCTGCAGCCTTACCATCTCTTGCTACATAATTATTATATATTCTTTGTTGAGTATTATATGATCTAAAACCACTTATTATTCTTAAATTAATTCCATCTTTAGATGCATCATTTTTCATTGTATTAAAATTATTTTGAAATACTTGTAATAATCCACCTGGATTATATGTACTAGGTAATGGATATGACTTATTAGCAATCAATATACCATTTACATAATAAATACCATTTCTTTTTTCTACTTTATATCCTTTTGAACTAGTTCTATTAACTGTAGATGATTCTTCATTATTATTTTGTACTTCTTTTTTCTTTTCATTAACTATTAATTTAAAATCTTTAGTAGTTGTATTAGATTTATCTTTAATAATATATTTTAATTTATAAGTACCTTTCTTTTTAATATCATATTTACCAGATATTTCTTTAGATATTTCATCTTTTGAATCATCACTAATTTTAATATTTTTATAAAAATCTACTTTATCTCCTATAGTAATAGTTATATCTTTTACTCCATCTATTTTAGGAGGATTAACATCTTTAACTTTTAATTTTATATTATATTCATGTTTTTTATATTTAATAGTACCTTTATAAGTATCTACTTTATAATTAGAATCTTTATCTAGATTAGACCAATTAATCTTAGTATTTATATCTTTAATAAAATAATCATTAGATTTAGGTACTTTATCTCCTATATTTATAGTTATAGTTTCTTTATATTCTTCTTTTCTATTTGATAATAAATAGATTACTATTCCTAATAACAATATTAATAATATCGCAATAATTATAATAATTTTTACTTTTAATTTCTTTTTCTTTTTCATAAAAACCTCTCTATTAATTATTCAAATTTATTATAACATAAATAATAAAAAGTGGATAAAATATCCACTTTTAACATTTTCCATTATCTTTTTTTATTATTTTTCCTGTACCACTATCTTTATCTTTATGAGCTTTCTCTTTTGCTCCATCTTTCCATGTAATACTTACTCCTTCTTCATAGCAAATGGATCCATTACGCACATAAAGAGCAGCAGGCGCCTTTCCATTATTTACTTCTCCAGTAATTGTTAACTTAGCTCCATTATATACATATGATTTACCACTGTTATTAGCAATTACAGCTCTTGCTTTTCCTCCTTTAGTTACATAGATAGTAGCACCTTTTCTAATTTTTACAGTTCCACCTTGGTTGTTAATTCCTGTTGCTCCATAACCACTTTTTTTGGTTGCATTGGCATTAATTCTACTACCATTTTGCATTTCAAATGTTCCGCCTTTTATTAATACTGATCTTGCATATCCACTTTTATCGCCAACACCAGAGTTGACTGTTGAACCCTTACGCATTATTACTTTACCAGATTTTAATTTAATGGCTTGTGTATCTAATTCTTCATTTGTGATATAAGTGTTTGAAACAGTAATGCCTGATTCTAAGTCAAGAGTTCCTCCGTCTGCAAATATGGCACTCATATTTTTAGTCATAGTATTAATAGTACCATTGGTTACATAAAATGTTCCGTTTGTAACCACAATGTGTTCTTTTGTTAAATTCAATGTATGACCATTAGCATTAAATCTTATTTTCTTATTTTTATTTAGCGTAGCTTTTTCTTTGTCATTATAATCCTTTGATAGATAAATAGTTCCTCCATTTCCAGTACCATCTATAGCTTGTTGAAGAGTTGGGAAGTATGTACCATTTTGGTTGTAGTATGGTTCTAATACTGTCCAATTAGCTGTTGCTGTTACATTTTTAGTAGCAATATCGTCTGCTTTAACACCAGACCATCCAGTAAATCGATATCCTGCTCTACTAGGAGTACATAATGGTCCCCATTTATCTCCATGGTTTCTAGTTTGAGTACTACATCCACTTCCTCCTTTATTATCATACGTTAGCGTATAAGTATTTATTATCCAATTAGCATATAAATCAACATAGCAATTATTAGTCCTTAAGTTAGTACAAAAATCTGTATCTTTATAATCCTTTTTATCATCATCATATATACTATGTACACCATTTGATGATTTCCATTCTTTTGTATTATCAATATGATATCCAGTTCTTACTAAGTTTAACCAACTAGAATTATTATAATTCCATAATCCATCAGTACCTAAAGCTTGCTTATATCTAACAGTTTGTACATATTTATTATCTCCATTATAAACATATCCATCAGATTTTATAGATAAACCTGAGTAGTGACTAGAAGCCATAGATCCACCATTCGCATGCAAGCTAATAAATGCTGTACCAACAAAGTATGTAAAATCTATGTCTATTCCTTTTCCATTTCCTAATGGAGTTGCATTTCCATCTATATCTACTACTGTTCCTTCTACATGTAATCTATAAGTAGTAGTTTTTGTAGGTTTGCTTATATCTCCTGGAGTTTTAATTGGTTTTGTTTTTGATCCTTCATAGTTTTTATTGTTAAAATTAATAGTTGTTTTGTTTCCTACAGGACTACCATTTTTAAACCATTGATAATCTAGAGTTTGTCCTTCCATTAGACCTACTCCACTATCACTAATAGTAGCTTTAATATTTAACACATCATCATAGTAATATGCCTTATATGTAGGAGGTCCTAATCCACTAGTATCTCTAATATAAATCTCTGGTCCTTTTCCATCTTCGTGTTTACATTTTTCTTCTAAGTTTTCATTATTAGGAGTTCCATATAGAAGTTCATCATTAGTAGATCTACAACTTGTATTAGTTTCATAATTAAAATTACCATTTTTACTCTTACGAACTAATACATAAGTATAATTTTTATAATCATCTGATTTAATTTTACTATTATCACAAATAGTATCTTTAATTTGAATATCTTCTATTAAATCTCTATCTTTTAAATCTTCATATCTAATTACAGCACAACCTGTATTTTTTGATCCAAATAAATCTTCTACATACTGATCAGTATATAATTTAGATGAAGATGTTATTGCTTTTTCATAAGTCCTAAATTTAGTATCTCTATTATTATTTTGAATATAATTAACTGAAGGTACTGCGATTATCATTATTACTCCCATTATCGCAATTGCGACAATTAATTCAATCATTGTAAAACCATTTTTATTCATAATAATTTTCTCCTATTATAGTTAGTATACTACGATTTTTTTTGTCATGTAAGAACAAATTTTATTTATTTGTTTATTATTTTAAGTATAAATTTCATTATAATATTTTTCTCTATATTCATTAATTAACATATTATAATTATAAAATAATTTTTCTATGTAATAGTTATCTTGTCTATGATAATAATTTATTATAATTTTTATTTCAAAAATTAAGTAATCTATATCTATAAGACTTTCTATAGGTATACTTATTATAGTAGATGTTTTTTTATACTCTTTGTACCAATTATTTATATTTTTTTTGATTGTTTTTAAACTTTCTACATCATCATATAATTTATTAATAATAATTGTATTTAAACAATCTAATATCTGTATATATAATAATTCTTCTCTAGTCATATTTTCTCCTTTATATTATATATACTCTTATTAATAATTAATTTAACTAAAAAAAATAAGATTAGAAATCTAATCTTATTTTGAAATAGCTTTTCCATTTACATATAGTTTATATCCATTAAAATCAATATTTGAATATGATGAGTCTTCATCATCTAAACTTGTAACATATGAATCACCTGTTAATTTAATTTTACTGTTTTTAGATAATTTTAAAGTTATCTTTTTAGCAGTATTATCTTTATTAATAGTACCTTCATAATATGATGATGATTTTAAATTCATAGAAAGAGTTGAAACCTTATCTATAACAATATTTCCTTCTACTTCTTGATTTATTAATTCTAAATTAACATTTCCTCCATTAGATCCAGATTTACCCCAACTATCAGATTTTGCTCTTAAGAAATTACCATTTGAATCATTATTTGTAATTTTATTGTTTTCTAATTTTATTGTAGCAGTTGTGTTAGTTACGTAGAATGAATCTCCTTTATTAGTAATTATAGTTGAATCTTTAGCAGAGAAAGTTCCTTTTCCTTCTGATGCATCACCTGATGCTGATTGATAAATGAATATATTTTTATATGTTGTTGATTGTCCATTTAATGTGTTATTAGTATCTTCTAAAATACAATTATTTAACTCAATTGAATTTGATCCTTCTATTACGGCGCCTTCTGATGCAGTAGCAATTAATTTAGCATCTTTAACAGTAATATCAGCTGTAGAGTAAATAGCTGGTGAACCTTTTCCTGTAGTTTTATATGTACCTTTAGTTACTGTAACTTCTCCACCTCCACGGTCTGATCTAATTGCTGCAGAAGATGTTCCACTAGTGTTGATTGTTAAGTTTTTAGCAATCATTTTTCCACCACCGGTTGTCATAATTCCTCCAGCATTATCTCCAGTAGTTGTTATTTTAGAATCACTGATAGTTACAGTTGTTCCATCACTTTTTGTATTATTTGTAGTGGCACTACCTCCAAAACTAAATACTCCATTGGCTCCTGAAGCAATTGTTTTTATGTTAGAATTTTTAATTGTAAGATTTGCTCCATCTTTAGCAATTACTCCTGAGTCTGTACCATAGAAGTTTGAGTTATCTCCTCCTGTAGTACTACCCTTTTTTTTTACATTAACATTATCCATTGTTACATCAATATCACCTGATACTGAGACAGAATTTTCATCACTCTTAGTAGATGAATAAGACTTATCACTTATCTCTTGTGAAGTTGTTATTTCATTCGCAGCACTATATGTTATGTTATTACTTTGATTATTCATTTGGTTTTGTTGTGATTGAGTTTGATTATTATTATTTGTTAATTCATTTGATTTGATTGTTCCAAATGATAATAAAGTTGTTAATATAATAGTACTTAGTATATATATTAATAATTTATCTTTTGATTTAAATGTTTCTTTGAATGATTTTTTATTAAAATTAGATAATATTAAATACATAACTAATAATGAAATACCTAATCCACTACCTATATATATTACATAATATAGTGGTGATAATGAATTATTGTTTGAACTAGGTTGTTGAATACCAGATTGTTGATTGTTGTTACCTGGCATGCTTGGTGGTTGATTGTTTGAATCATTTGATGAGTTATTATTACCTGGCATACTTGGTGGTTGACCTCCATTATTCATTTGTCCCATTTCAGGTTGATTATTATTTGAAGTATTATTTTTATGATATATAGTTGTTCCAACTACTAATCCTATCAATAATACTATTATTAATAACATTAAAATATTTTTGGTTTTTCTTTTCATCTTATCTCTCCTTTCTGCATAATAATTTATTATCCTTATGTGAAAAATATATGAAAAAATTGATAAATACATATGAAAAAATATGTGATTGTACACATATTTTTTTTAATCAATATTAACTAATTCATATTGAGTAGAACCTAGACCTAAACTTTCAGCATATTCTGTAATATGTCTTCCTACTTGTCTGTCTACTCTTTCTCTTAATTTTTCAGATCCATCTTCAGTTGAAGCCCACACCATATCAATAAATGCTTGATCATTTGCGACTGGATCTAATGAAGCAACTATTCCTAAGTCACTCATTACTGGATCGGATTGATTAGCATCACAGTCACAATCTACTGATAAGAAATTCATTACAGTAATATAAACGATAGGTTTATTTTCTGATTTTAAATAATCAGCCACAGCTTTAGCAGCTTCTGCCATAGATTCAATAAAATCTATTTGTTCATGTTGGGCTGACCAGCATGTATCAGGATCTTCAGTATGACCACAACTATGGATATATGCTTTTCCATTACGTGAAGCTATACCTATAGATTGATTTTTTAGGTTTGCTCCAAAACCACCCATCATATGACCTTTACCATGAGCTAAATTTAGTATAGAATCATAATTCTTTAAATGTTCTCCTACAATATCATATTCAAGATGTTTACCATTATTAACAGGTATTTTGAACTCTCCTGAAGCATCCATTATATCTACTTCAGCAATTGATGTAAATCCATGTTCTTCAGCTACTTTTAAGTGTGCCTCAGTAGAAGTTCTTTCTCCAGGATAAGCAGTATTACATTCTATAATAGTACCATTTAATTTCTTTACTAATGGACCAATTAAATCAGCTTTTAAGTATCCTCTTGAACCAGCTTCTCCTGTTGATACTTTTACTCCTACTTTACCTGTTAATTCTACTCCTAATTTTTTATAGATTTCTAATAACTTTTCTGGAGTTATTTCTTTTGTATAATATACTTTTGCTTTTTGCATATTACCTCCTACATAGTTTTTGATTTTTCTACATTAATATTATATTTTTCTTTTAATTCATCTAAATCAATTAAACCACTCTTATAATCTTCTACTTTAGAAATAGCTTGAGTAATATGATCTCTATCTTTAGCTTTTTCTTCTTCAGGTAATTCTTGGTATGGTTTACCTTGAATATTTTCTGGGTCGTCTAATACCCATGAATTTCTTTCTATCCAAGCATCATGTACTGCGGAAGATAATTCTTCTATTTCTTCTGCAGATAAACTTTTTCCACTCATTAATTGATCAAAAACTAAGTTTATAGCAGTTTTTCCTGCTTCTAGATTTTCTTCTTGCCAATTAGATGGAAGATCTTTAAAATCTGTATTTGCGATATCTACTTCATCAGTTAGATGAGCTAGATTCCAATCTTCATCCTTTGATTTTTTAATTCTTGGTTCATAAGTACCATCTTCTAATTTTCTTGGAGCTCTCCAAGCATCATGTAATTCGCTTCCTAAGTCATATCCTAGTATTAATTTAATATTTTCTTCACTCATATTATTCCTCCTTATTAATACATTTTCTTATTTTCTATTTCTTTAAATTCATCAAATACTTCTGATGCTTCTTCGCTCTTAATATGTTTTAATTTGATAAATTTTTTATTCTTACCTTGTAGATAATCATAAATATCATCATCTCTAAATCCTATTTCATCTACTTCTTCTTTTGTATTAGCGTAATATACTTCTTTTATATTAGCCCATATTATAGCAGATAAACACATAGGACAGGGTTCAGCACTGGTATATAATACACATCCAGATAAATCATGAGAATCTATTTCTTTACATGCTTTTCTTATAGCATTTATTTCTGCATGAGCTGTAGGATCTTTACTTTGTACTACTGTATTGTGACCTGTTGCGATTATTTTATTATCTTTTACTATAGCACATCCAAAAGGTCCACCTTTGGTATAATCATTCTTTTTATTTTTCTCAGATTCTTCTATCGCTATCTCCATTGCTTCTTTATCTATTTCTTTCATATGATCTCCTTATAGATTTATTATACCATAAATAATTAATTAGTATCTTCTTTACAAACACTAACCCATCTTTCATAGTTAGTTATTTCTTCTAATTCACTTAAAGTTAATTTTACTGCACTATTTGATGAACCTACTGCTGGATAGATAATTTCATGTTTTTTTAATGATTCATCTAAATATATTTTTACATTATCATTAACTCCAAAAGGACATACTCCTCCAACTGCATGACCTATTAATGATTCAACATCTTCATATTTAATCATTCTAGGTTTAACAGAGAATTCTTTTTTAAATCTTTTATTATCAATTCTAGAGTTACCTGATACTAATACTACTATAGGTTCTCCATCTACTATAAATGATAATGTCTTTCCTATTTCATCACCATCACAACCTATTGCGTGAGCAGCCTCTTCTACTGTTGCAGAAGATTCATCAAATTCCATGATGTTTCCTGCTAAACCATATTTAGTAATATATTCTTTTGCTTTTATAAATGACATATCTTCACCTCATATTTAGTATAACATAAAAAGAAGTATTTAATTACTTCTTAGTTTATTTTATTAAAATCCTACTAATTTTTTTACTTTAGGTATTTTAGATAATATTATAGTCATTATCAATCCAGATATAAACAATGTTGTACACATATATAGTGTTATAACAAATCCAGGTAAGTGTAATGTATTAATATAATTTATACTATTTTGATAAAAGTGAAATCTTGTAATAATCATATGGAGTAAATATATTCCAAATACATATTTTCCTAAGCCTGCTATTTTTAGTAGAAAGTTATTTAATTTATGATTTTCTACTAGATATTTAATTGTTATAAATATTGTAATTGCATTTATTGGAACAAAACAGTTATGAAATAATTCAAGGTTATTTTCTGTTAACTGTCCATTAACTCTATAAATATAATAAACCATCAATTCAGTAATTATTATTAATAATATATTTAATATCCACATATATTTTAGATATTTTTTATCATTAAACTTTAATTTATTTTCGATAAAATATCCAAGACAAGGATAAATTACTATTACATTAATTAACCAAAGAGGTGTAATTTGTTGATAATAATAAATTGGTTCTTTGAATAAAATGTAGAATATACAAGGTATTATACCTTCTAATAATATAATTAGAACTATTAAATAATTGAAGTGTTCCATTTTAATATTTTTAACAATCATATATATAAATGGACATGATACTAAAAATAGTATGTACATATATAAATACCAAAGAGGAATACATATTCCACATGTAGATAATTTTTTTAGAAAAATCATTAAATCAAAAGAATTTCCTGTAAAACGAATGCCTAATAAATAGTA
>CAMVLZ010000018.1 GCA_947168485.1 uncultured Bacillota bacterium
CAAGATAAGATTTATTATGCATCTGGTTCTTCTATTGATAAGATTGATCATATGCCACTTGTTGATCAAGTTAAAGAAAAAGGATTCGACATATTATATTTAACTGAATATGTTGATGAATTCTGTATTACTGCTATTCAAGAATATGAAGGTAAAAAGTTTCAAAATATTGAAAATGGAGATTTAGATTTAGAGTCTGAAGAAGAAAAAGAAAAGACTGAAAAAGTTAATACTAAGAATAAAGATTTATTAGAATTCATGAATGAAAAATTGGCTGATGTTAGTGAAGTTAAATTTACTAATAGATTAAAGAAACATCCTGTTAGTTTAACTAGTAAAGGTGATGTTTCAATAGAGATGCAAAAGGTATTTGATGCGATGCCTAATAATATGGGTATTAAAGCGGAAACAGTACTTGAAATTAATGAGAAACATCCAATTGCGAAGAAATTAAAATCTTTATATAAAGAAGATAATAAAAAAGAATTAGAGAATTATACTAAGATTTTATATAGTGAAGCTTGTATGATAGCAGGTCTTCCTATAGATAATCCTACAGAGATTAGTAATCTAATTTGTGATGTAATAAGTAAATAAGAGAACTATGTTCTCTTTTTTTATGTTATACTATAATAGAGGAGAATTAATATGAAAAAAATCATAAGAATATTACTATTGTTTATAGCTGTTTGTACTATTAGAGTAGATGCTAAAGAATTAGTTAATATAAAGAGTATCTCTTTAATTGAAAAGAGTGATTCTGTAGAAGAAACTAAGAATCCTGATTTTAAGAAATATGATTTAAATGTTGGTTTAACTTTTATTAATGTTAATGATTATGTTAAATACAAAGTAACAATTGAAAATAATGATAATGTGGATTATCAAATTAATATTGATAATTCTGATAAACACTTATCTTATTCTATGAATAATAATACATTAAAAAGTAAGAGTGTTTCTTCGTATGAATTAACTGTTAAGTATAATAAATCTATATCTAAAAGTGAATTAGATAAACAATTAACTAGTAAAAGTGTTATTAGGTTAGATAAAAAAATACAAAATCCTAATACTAATAGTGTATATTTAGTATTAATATTTCTTTTGATTTTTTCTATAACTTTGTTTATTTTAACTAAGAATAAAATGATAGTAGTACCTTTGATGGTATGTGTTATTGCTATACCTATGATAGTTAATGCTAAAAATTTGATTATGACTATAAATACTGAATATAAGATACTTAGTACTGATGGATTAAGATTTAATAATAAAGTGCTTGATTATAATTTTATTAAAAATTACAAAAAAGATTATGAAAATGTTAATGGTTTTATAATAGATAGTGGAAAACTTATTTTTGAACTAAGTGATAACGGTGCAGATGTTAAAATGCCGTTTACTGTTAAATATGGTAATAATTATGTTATTGACTTTGGTGTTCGAACAACATTTTCAATAGATCAAGATACTGAAACTGGTGCTTCTAAAGTTGTGGTAGGGGAATGTCCTAGTAATCCAGAATCATTTTCATATATATCTATGGGATCTAACGGAATAAAAAATGATCCAATTACATTGGATGGAAAAACACTTTCTTATTTAGCTGAATCTTATACACCTAGTATAAAGTTTTGTGATAAATATAATTCACTAATGAAAATATATTCAACTTATGAGTTAGATAATTATGATATTGAATGGAACAATGATATTGATGAACTTACTAATATGTGTAAAAATCCTGGTAACCGTAGACTAGATACTGTTGTTATGTTAATTAGAACTTACTATATGATAAATAATAGAGATGAATTGTGCCCTAGTTTAATTAAATATCTTGAAAGTTTAGATCCTGAAGAAGCAGAAAAATATGTTGATTTAGCTAGAAAAAGTAGTTCAGGTTACTATACTCTTTATGATTGGTAAAAATATCTATTAATTAGATATTTTTTTTTATAACGATTAATGTTATAATTAATTATAGTAGGAAAGAGGGGTATATATGAAGTTAAGTGGTAAAGTTGCTATAGTTACTGGTGGAGCTATGGGTAATGGTTTAGGTATAGTTAAAACCTTTTTAAGATACGGAGCTAGAGTAATTGTTATTGATTATTCTAATAAATTAACTGAGTCATTAAAGAGTCAAGATAATCCTATGTTAATTGGATATCAAGCTGATTTGAGAGAGAAAGAAGTAATTGAAGCTATTATTAAAGATATTATTGATAAGTTTGGTAAGATAGATATCTTAGTTAATAATGCTGGTATTGCTAAATTAGAAAGATTTCTTGATATGGATGATGTAGTTAGAGATACTCATTTTGATATTAATATTAAAGGTACTTGGAATATTACTAAGGCAGTACTTCCTTTTATGATTAAAAATAAATATGGAAAGATTGTTAATTTGAGTAGTGTTACTGGACCTATGGTTGCTGATACTGGTGAAGTTGCTTATGCTACTACTAAAGCTGCTTTACTTGGATTTACTAAGAGTTTAGCTATGGAAGTAGTTAATGATAATATTAATGTTAATGCTATTATGCCTGGATATATTTTAACTCCTATGGTAGAAGGTATTGCATTAGATACAGATAAATCTAATCCAAATAGTGTTATTGATGGTATAGCTGCTGGTATTCCTATGGGAAGACTTGGTACTATCGAAGAGTTAGGTGAGTTAGCAGCATTTCTTGCTAGTGATGAATCTAGTTATATTACTGGACAAGGTATTGTTATAGATGGTGGATCTACTTTACCTGAAACTAAGAGTGTAGGAGTTTAAGTATAATAAGAAGGGGATGTAATAATGGGATATATTTCTAAGAAAGAGATAGAATTAATAGATGGTTACTTTAGAGCAAGTAACTATTTATCTGTTGCTCAATTATATTTAATGGATAATCCATTATTATTAGAACCATTAAAATTAGAGCATTTAAAACCTAATCCAGTAGGACATTTTGGTACTACTCCAGGACAAAACTTTATATATGTTCATTGTAATAGAGTAATTAAAAAATATAATTTAAAAATGATATATTTATCAGGTCCTGGTCATGGTGGACAAGCTATGATTGCTCAAAATTATTTAGATGGTACATATTCTAAGTATAATCCTACTTATACTGAAGATTTAGCAGGACTTAAAAAATTAGTTAGAAATTTTGCTTTTCCTAGAGGTGTTTCAAGTCACTGTGAAGCTAATATTCCTGGTTCTATTCATACTGGAGGAGAATTAGGTTATTCTTTATCACATGCAGCTGGTGCTGTACTTGATAATCCTAATTTGATCGCAACTTGTGTTGTTGGAGATGGAGAAGCTGAAACTGGACCATTAGCGACTTCTTGGAATATTAATAAATTTTTAAATAAAATAAGTGATGGAGTTGTTTTACCTATACTTCATCGTAATGGATATAAGATTAGTAATCCTACTGTATTTGGTAGAATGAATGATAAAGAGTTAATAGGATTTTTTGAATCTTTAGGATGGAAACCTTATTTAGTAGAAGGAAAAGATACTTATATTATGCATGATAAGATGGCTCATGTTATGGATAAAGTTATTAATGATATTCAAAAGATTAAAGCTACTGGTAAAGGTAATTATCCTATGATAGTTTTAACTACTCCAAAAGGATGGTTAGGACCTAAAGCTTTTGATGGAAAGAAGATTGAAGATAGTTTTAGAGCTCATCAAATACCAATTCCATATAGTAGTGAAGAACCTGGTAATTTTGAAATTATTGATAGATGGTTAAAAAGTTATCATCCAGAGACTTTGTTTGATAAGAATGGACGCTTCTTAAAAAAATATCGTGATATAGCTCCTAGTCCTACTCATACTATGGGAGCTAGTCCATATGCGAATGGTGGACTTCTTACTAAACAATTAATATGTCCTGTATTTGATAATTATATTGTTGATATTAAAGAACCTGGTAGAGTAAATAGACAAGATATGAAAGTATTATCACAATATATAAGAGATCTCTTTATATTAAATAAAGATAATAAGAACTTTAGAGTATTTGGTCCAGATGAGGCTTTATCTAATAGATTGAATTTTATGTTTGATGCTGAGAAAAGAACATGGAATTTTAGAACTATTAAGGAAGATGAATTTTTATCTCCTACTGGTAGAATTATGGATTCTTATTTATCTGAACATTTATGTGAGGGTATGTTAGAGGGATATATTTTAACTGGTAGATATGGATTTTTACATAGTTATGAAGCATTCGCTAGAGTTATAGAGTCTATGATGGGACAACATGGTAAATGGTTAAAATTTGCTTCAGAGATGAGTTGGAGAGAAGATATTCCTTCTTTAAACTTTATTTTAACTTCTCATGCTTTCCAACAAGATCATAATGGTTATACTCATCAAGATCCTGGTTTTATAAATACTTTAATTAATAAAAAATATGATATAGTTAGAGCTTATTATCCACCTGATGCGAATACATTATTATTTACTTTTGATAAGATTATAAAAACTAAGAATTTAATAAATGTAATAGTTGCTTCTAAACATCCTAGACCTCAATGGTTTGGAGTAGAAGATTCTAAAAAACTTATTAATAAAGGAATATCTATTGTAGATTTTGCTTCTAATGATAATGGTAATCCTGATATAGTTATGGTAGCGACAGGTGAAACTCCTTTCTTAGAATTAATGGGAGCAGTTGATATATTAAGACGTAGTATAAAAGATATTAAGATTAGAGTAGTTTATGTATTAAATTTATTTGTACTTGATAAGAATCATCCTGATGGATTAACTGATGATGAATATAATAATATATTTACTATTGATAAACCAATTCTATATAATTATCATGGTTATACTACTGGATTAAGAGATTTAGTATTTGATCGTTATAATAGAAATATTAAGATGAATGGTTATAGAGAAGAAGGTAATATTACTACTTCATTTGATATGAGAGTAGTTAATAAGATCGATAGATTCCATTTAGTTATTGATGCGATAATGATGTTACCTAAATATCAAAAGAATGGTAAAGTCTTAATTGAATGGTGTGAAAGTATGTTAAGGGAACATGTTAGATATATTAAAAAACATGGTGAAGATATGCCTTATATTAAGAATTGGAAATGGGACAATGATTTAAATAAATAATCATTGCCTTTTTTTTGACAAATAATAATTATAATGATATTATGCTTTTTATTGTAGGTGTGTTTATGTTTAATATTGAAGATAAAATTAATAAATTAAAAGAAGAAAAATTAATATTAGAAAGAATATCAGATTATAGAAAAATACTTAATAGTACTAATGATAAGTTATATGTAAAAGTAAATGGTTTAGGAGATATTTGTAGTAGAAGTATTTTATCTTCTGAATTAGTTGATTCATTGTATATAGAGAATTTAATTAGTGATAATTCTTTGTATATTGATACTATTAATGATACTAAGAATCATCTTGATAATAATAATCTTGATTATGTTGATATAAGTATTGATTCTATTGATAATGGTTTGTTTTTAGATGGAAGAGTTTATTTGAATGAGATTATTAAATTATATAAGATTGAATATAATGCTTTATTTGATAATACTAAGTATAATGATGAAATAAATAGATTTATTAAATCTGTTTCTAAAGAGGATTTTTATTCTGATGTAGTTGTGATAAATCCTTATCTTAGAATATTTGAATTAGATGGTAATAGTGATTATGAAAGTAATCTTGGTGAAGTAGTTGTTCATTTTAATGATTATGTTGATAATATATTAAAAAATAATTATAAGGTATATTATAATGAATATTTATATGATAAATCTAACTTAAGTCATTTTGATATACTTTTAAATAGTCAAAGAACTGGTTATGGACAATATTTTGATGTAACTTATGAAAATCCTAATTATTATAATAATGTTGATGAGTATAGTGTACTTAAGTTAAAGTAGTTTTTTCTTGTATAAAATGGTGTTTTATGGTATAATATATGCGCTTAGGGGGGATAGGTATGAAGAGGATTCCTATCAAGAATAATGGCGTTTTATACGGATATTGTTATATAAATGAAAAGAATATTGTTAATACTTTATATAATAATGAACATTCTATGTATAAAGACCATTTTGCTGATAATATGAGAATTAATGCTAGAATGCTTAAGAAAAAAGAAAAATTCTTCTTTGATGAGCCTATTACTCGTTATAGTGCTAGAAATCAATTAGATAATGAAAAGTTCTTAAGTAAAGGAAAATCATTAATTATAGAGTAGTAGTAATACTACTTTTTTTGTTGAAAGAATTATTATTTTAGTTTATAATTACTATAGAATATTATAGGAGGTTATGATATGGATAATAATATTGAGACTTTAGAAACAAAAAGTGTAGTATTAGATAGACTGGGTGAGGATAAAATTGATGAATCTCCTGTGATTATTGGTAATGTAGAAGAAAAAGAATTTTTACCATTAGGTAGTGTAGTTTTATTAAAAGATGCTACTAAGAAATTAATGATAGTTGGATTTTTAACTTCTAGAGTTAATGATGAAAGTAAAGTGTTTGACTATGCTGGATGTTTATTTCCAGAAGGTGTTTTAAGCTCAGAAGAGAGTTTACTTTTTAATGAAGATGATATACAAGAGGTTGTATCTAGAGGTTATGAAAATGAAGAGACTAAAGAGTTTCATTCTAAATTGAAAGAAATTGCTAATAAAAATTAAAAATAGACTTTATGTCTATTTTTTTTATGATATAATGTTAATAGTAGGAAAAGGTGGTTGGCTATGAAGATATATCTATTTTTATCATCAAAATTGTTAACTTTTAATTTACCAATAGATATAAGTGGTAGTTATACATTTGATGCGGATCCTTCAGAAGAATCTAAATTAATCAATGTAGAAGCTCGTGGTAATGATTGGGTTTTATATTCTACTGAAGAGGTTGAATTGTTTGTGGGCAATGTATCTTCTAAAGATGTGATTCTTGAAAAGGATAGTTTCTATTTACTTAGAAGAGATCATAAGAATTATTTGATTTTTGTTACTGATTGTTTTGATAATACTTTTTCTACTTATAATATATTAGATGGGGGAGTTAGATTTAGTATTTCTAATAAGAGTGATGCTTCTATTAGATATGATTGCTCTTATTTAAATTATAGTGTTAATATTAGTACTCTTAATGGATTTCCTGTTATTCAACAAAATACTAATTCATTAACTTATGTTAATGGAAAAAGAATATATGGAAGTAAGTATTATGTACAAAATGGGGATAGTCTTAATATATTTGGATTAAGATTAATATTTGTTAATAAGATGTTACTTATTAATAATCCTGGTGGTAAAGTTTTTGTAACTGAGAGAGCATGTAATATACTTAGATATAATTTACCTCAATTAGAACAATATATTAATGAAGAAGTTAGAGATGAAGAATTATATACTGAAAAAGATTATTTTTCTAAGTCTCCTAGAATTATAAGAAATATTGATGAAGAAACAGTAGAGTTTTCTGCTGCTCCTCAACAAGATAATAATCAAAATATGTCTATGTTTTTAACAATAGCACCTATGCTTACAATGGGGTTAACTTCAATTTTATCTTCAGCAACTACAGTTACTAAGTTAATTTCTGGTGAAGTGGATTTTGCTGATTGTTGGCCAACTCTATTTATGGCTTTTGCAATGTTACTTTCTATGTTATTTTGGCCTATACTTATTAGAATTATAGAGAAAAAGAAGGCTGAACGTAGAAAACAAGAAACTATAAAGAAATATAATGAGTATTTAAAAATAAAAGATAAAGAATTAGATAAAATTAGAAAATTGCAAGAGACTATTCTTAAAGAAAATTTAATTACTACAGAAGAGTGTCATGCAATTATTCAAAATAAAACTACACATTTTTGGGATAAAAGAATTGATTATTCTGATTTCTTACAAGTTAGAGTAGGAATTGGTAATGAAAAATTAAAAGTAAATATTAATTATCCTGAAGGTGGATTTAATATTGATGAGAATGAACTTAGAGATGCTGCTGATAAGTTAGTTGAAAAGTATAAATATATTTATAATGTACCAATAGGATATTCATTCTTTGAACATAATGTTACTGGTATACTTAGTGATGATAGAAAAGGGTATTATTTCTTAAATAATATGTTATTGCAACTATTTAGTTTTTATAGTTATGATGATTTAAAAGTAGTTGTATTAACTAATGAATTTAATAAGAGTGATTGGGAATTCTTAAGATATAGTAATTATAATTTTTCTAATAATAAAACTATTAGATATTTTGCTTCTAATGCTAATGATTATAAGAGAATAACTGAGTATTTTAATAGTATTATTGGACCTAGATTACAACAAAATAATGGATATTTTATTACTAAACCATATTTCTTAATAATAGTTGATGATTATTCTTTAGCAGATGATTGTGATTTTATTAAAGCTATTACTGAATGTGGTGTTAATGTAGGATTTAGTATTATCTTATTAGGTAAAGAATTAGGAGATTTTCCTTCTAAATGTAGTAATTTTATTAATATTAAGAATGAAGGATCTACTATTATTTCTAATTCTTATGAAAAACAAGAGACTACTGCTTTTAAAGATGAAATTAATTATAGAATTAATATGATGAGTGTTAGTAAGATATTATCTAATATACCTATTGAGATTGAAAGTATGAGTAAAGGTTTACCTGAATCTATTTCATTTATGGAGATGGAAAAGGTTGGTAAAGTTAATCAATTAAATATATTAAATAGATGGAAGATTAATGATTCAACAACTAGTTTAAGAGCTGAAATAGGTGTTGGTGGAGATGGAGATTTAATGTATTTAGATTTACATGAGAAATTTCATGGTCCACATGGTTTGGTTGCTGGTATGACTGGTTCTGGTAAATCTGAATTTATTATTACTTATATCTTATCTATGTGTATAAATTATAGTCCTGATGATGTAGCATTTATCCTTATAGATTATAAGGGTGGTGGATTAGCAGGAGCATTTGAAAATAAAGTTAATAATATAGTTTTACCTCATTTAGCAGGTACTATTACTAACTTAGATAAAGCTGAGATGGATAGAACTTTAGTTAGTATTGATAGTGAGTTAAAGAGACGTCAAGCTATGTTTAATGAAGCTCGTGATAGATTAGGTGAAAGTACTATTGATATTTATAAGTATCAAAGATTCTATCATGATGGTAGATTAGAAGAAGCTATTCCTCATTTATTTATAATTTGTGATGAGTTTGCTGAGTTAAAGTCACAACAACCTGATTTTATGGATAGTTTAATATCTACTGCTCGTATAGGGCGTTCATTAGGAGTTCACTTAATTCTAGCTACTCAAAAACCTAGTGGTGTTGTTAATGATCAAATTTGGTCTAATACTAAGTTTAGAGTTTGTTTGAAAGTACAAGATGCATCTGATTCTCGTGAAATGTTAAAAAGAGATGATGCTGCTTCTTTAAAAGAAGCAGGACGTTTCTATTTACAAGTAGGTTATGATGAATATTTTGCTTTAGGACAATCTGCTTGGTGTGGAGCTAAGTATTATCCTTCTGAAAAGATTATTAAAACTGTTGATAAGAGTGTTAATTTTATTGATAATACTGCTTTGTTTATTAAGAGTATTCAAGCTAATAATCAAAAGAAGGTTGAAGCTCAAGGTGATCAAATTGGTGTTATTCTAAAAGATATTATTGAGATAGCTGCTAGAGTTGGTAAAAAAGCTAAGAGATTATGGTTAGAAAATATACCAGAGATTATTTTAGTTTCTGATTTAGTTAAAAAATATAGTGTTGATACAAGTAAAGTTACTGCTGTTTTAGGAGAATATGATGCTCCTGAGATGCAAGATCAAGGTTTATTATCTATTACTTTACCTGAAGATGGTAACTTTGGTATATATGGTAGTGATAGTGCTGAAAGAGAACAATTACTTTCTTCAATATTATTCTCACTATGTTCTATGTATAGTGCTAAAGATATTAATATATATGGTATAGATTTTGGATCTGAATTTACTAGAAATTATCTTAATTTTCCACAAGTTGGTGGAATTGTATATAATGGTGATGATGAAGAGTATAAATCATTAATTAAATATATTCTTTCTATGTTAAAAGAAAGAAAACAATTATTAGTTAATTATGGTGGTTCATTTGAGAACTATAATGCTAAGAATGAAACTAAATTACCTGTAGTATTATTCTTTATTAATAACTTTGAAGCTTTATTAGAAAGTTATCCTAATATTCAAGAAACTTTAGAACCATTCTCTAGAGAGTGTGCAAGATATGGAATAATGTTATCTATTGCATCATCTACACCAAATACTATAGGTAGAAAAATATATACTAATTTCTTAACTAATTTTGCATTACACTTTAATGATGAAAGTTCTTATTTTGATGTATTTAATATGAGAGTAACTACTAGTCCTAGAGATTATATAGCTAGAGGTTTATGTCATAATTTAGATACAATACATGAATTCCAAACTGCTTCTCTTGTAGATGAAAATCATAGTATTACTGATTATATTAATCAAGTATTAGAAAGTATTGATAAGAGTAGTAAAGCTCCTAGAATACCTACATTACCTGAAACAGTAAGTTTAGAAGATATCCCATTAGATAATTTATCTTTAGCAAAGTTACCTATTGGTATTGGAAGAAATTCTTTAAAACCTGTTTTATATGATTTTACTCAATATGCTTCAACTATTATTTCAGGTATGAAAATTACTAATTTATATTCATTTGTAGATTCATTTGTTACTTTATTAACTAAAATTACTAATTTACATGTAATATTTGTAGATTTTAATGGTGAATTACCTTCTGTTAATAGAGATAATGTTCATTATACTAATAGTGATTTTGATAATAAATTTAAAGCTATATTGAATTCTCAAAGTGAAATAGTAAAAAGACCTGATGTTAAAGCTATTTATATAATTATGGGTGCTAGTAAAGCTAATAGGAAATTAACTGATATTTCTCTAATGAATAAACTTAGTCAATCTGTTAAGAGTTCAGAAAATACTAATATTATCTTTGTAGATGCAGCAACTATGTTAAAAGGTTGTGAATTTGATGATTGGTATAGTAATGTTAAGAATAGTTCTAGTGGTATATGGGTTGGTCGTGGTGTTTATGATCAAAGCGTATTTAGAATTAATAGAGTTACTAAGGAAATGCAAGCAAATATTAATAATAATTATGGATATGTTGTTTCTGAAGGAGAAACTGAATTAACTAAGTTAATTGAATTTAATGATATGGTTGAGGGGGATGATGACGTTGAATAATAAAGTTTTAATTCAATTATTTGTTCCTGAAATTAATGAGACTTTTGATTTATTTATTCCAGTAAATGAATTACTTTGGAGAGTTAAAAAGTTAGTTGTTAAATCTGTACATGATTTAACTAATGGAGAGATAAATGATCAACAAGAATATATTTTGATTAATAAAGTTACTGGTGAAGTATATAATGATAATATAGTTATTAGAGAAACTAATATTAGGAATGCTACTGAGTTGGTATTGTTGTTGTCAAAATAGTGTAAAAATAGCTATAAATAATCAATTTATGGCTATTTTTTTGATAATATTAAGATAGGAAGTGATGATATGGCAGAAGATGCTAAAATTGGATATAACTATATCGCAATGAATAATTTATTTAATGAAGTAGATGAGGTTGCTACTCAAACTAAAAGGATTGTATCTAAGTATTTAAATGAAGATTTAATAGATCCTATGTCTAAATTATGGTATGCTCCTGAAGCTAAAGAGTTCTTTAATAAATTTAAAAGAGTAGTTGAAGATGCTGAAGAGAAGATGGATGGTGCATTTCAAGCATTTATAAATAATATAGATGGTGCTCAAGAAGCTTGGTCTAAGAAGACTGGTGGTGGAGAAAAAGCCAAAGTAATACAAATACAAACAGAAAAGATATTTTTAAATACTGCTAAGTTTAAAGAACAAAAGGATGGAAATATCTATATTGATGAAAGAGGAGCGCTTAATTATGCTGAAGGATTATCTACATTACAACAAAAAATGACTAATGATTTAGTAGATCAACAAGCTGAGTTAACTGAAGCATCTTTAGCATTTATTGGAAATAATCAAGCAGAAGATATTCAAAAATGTTTTGAAAAAGTAATTAATTCTATCGGAGAAATATTTGATTTTCTTGATAAAGGAGATAACAGTTTAAAGGCTGAAATAATTAGAGTTACTGATGAATATAAAAATCTTGCTTTAAAAATAAAAGCAGAGATGAATGGTAATAAGTAAATTAATGTAAACTTGTTGTTAATTATTGCATTTTTATAAATATTTATGATATTATTAACATAGATAGACTAGTTCTATTATATTTAAGAAAAATATGGAGGTGTAAAAATGGCTGATCAAGAAATGACAGGATATAATTTTCAAGATGTAGCTGGGTTAGGAGCTGAAGTTCTTAAAGTTGCAAAGAATACTCAAAAAGCAGTTCAAGATTGTTTAGATAATGATATTGTTGAACCAATGTCAAAATTATGGTATGCTCCAGAAGCAAAAGAATTCTTTACTAAGTTCCAAACTACTGTAGAAAAATCAGGAGAAGAAATGCAAAAAGCATTCAATACATTTAATACTAATGTATCAGGTGCTCAAGATGCATGGTCTACTAAAACTGGTGGAGGACAAAAAGGTAATGTTGTTGAAATCTCTGGTTTACCTTTAAAAGTTAATGTTGGTGCTTTTAAAGAAAGCGATGGAGGAAACATTGTTTTATACGAAAAACAAGCTATTGCATTTGCTGATTCTTTAGATGGAGTTCAAAAACAATTATCTGCAAAAATTGCTGAACAAAGACAAGATTTATCAAAAGCTGTAACTGCTTTCCTTGGACATGAACAAGGTGAAGCTGTTAATAAATGTTTTGATGCTGTTTTAGTTGCAGTTGGAGCAATCTTCACTTATTTAGCTGTTGGAGATAACAGTTTAAAAGGTCAAATTAAGGAAGCTGCTGAAAGCTACAAGAAAATGGCTGAAGAAATTAAGTCTGGAATGGAAAGCGCTGCTGGAGGTTCTAACTAATTTTAAGTTAATTATTATTCAGAAAAGTTATTTTCTGAATATATTACAACTTCAATCGAAGTTGTAATATATTTTGAAAATAAAGAGATTGGGGTTGTTTTAATGATTAAAGTTACAGTTTCTAAATTAAAAGAAGAATTAGAACAATTAAATTCTGTTATTGATGAATATGAAACAGTTGAATTAAATTTATTTAATCAAGTTAAAAATTCATGCAATGACTGGAATGATCCAAGAACACCTGCCTTTACAGAGGCTACTGATAAAGAGAAAAAAGAATCTATTGAAACACTAGATTCTTTTAGAAGTGTTGGAGAATGTTTAAATTATATAGTTGCTCAATATGAGACTATAGGAGATAAAATAGCAGTTAATTTAGAAAGTAAAAATAGTATTATAAAAGCATATGGTTCTATTGAAAATAAAGTAAATGCAATTATTTCTAATATTAATTCTGTAGATTTTAGTTTCTATTATAGTGAAAAAGATAATATTAAAGATTTAAGAGATTCATTCGAATTCTTAAAAACTGATATTGTTGATTCACGTGAAAAAGTAAATAATTTATTTAAAAAAATAGAAAGAATAGAAGAAAATATTTCTTCTAAATTGAAAGAATTAAAAGATTTAGAAGTAAATGCTTTTGAATATGTGTTGGATTATTAGGTGATATTATGGATTTAAAAGAAGTTGCTAATTATTTAAAAATTGATAATGTTAAAAGTGATATTAAACAAATAGAATATTATGCTAATGAAGAGAATAATTTATTAAAGGGTATTGCTGCTCATTATAAGAATATTAAAAGTTCTTATGTTTCTCCAAATACTAGTAAATTTAATACTTTAGGTGATTCTATATTAGAAAAAAGAGACTCTATTAAGTTAAAAAGAGGAAAATACAATGAAGTATTACAAAGAAATATTGATATATATATAGATGGTAAAAATACTACTGTTGCTATGTTTTCTAAGGATGGAGATGATGATAATGAGTGATGATGAAAAAAAAGTTCGTTATAGACGTATTGTTAGAAAATTAAAATTAGCTAATAAAAAAATTGGTGATTTGATTAACTCATTAGATAATTTATCTGATTCATTAACTAATAATTTAAAAGTAGATGGAAAAGGTTATGAAACTGAAACAGTATCTAAAGTAAGAGATAAAGTTGATACTCTTCAAGATAAGAATATTAATATAATAAATAGTCTTGTTAGAAAAATTAATCAAATTGATTAATTTTTTTAATAGACTAGTGCTTGTTTATAATATATCTTATTCAATAAATAGACTATTTAATAGTCTTTTTTTTGTAAAGTTAATTAAGAGTACTAATATTTTTTTTAATATTTTGATATAATTATAATAGTATTATAATAGGAGGTAATAATATGGCTTTTAGTGCAAAATCATATAATGTTAATATGCCTTCTATGAGTGAATATAGTGGAAATGTTCAAGATTATAATTATATAGAAAATAATATAGAAGAATTGGATTATGAATCTGATGATAAAAATGTAGAAAGTTTTGATCTTTCTAATGATATGAGTAAAAATGCTCTATATGTTAGTGATGCACTAAATGATAATACAGTTTTAATAAGAACGGGAGCTACTCTAGGTGTTGGAGTTATTTCTGTATTTGAAGGGCTTTTTAAGTTTGGAGAGGCTCTTGTTGATACTGCTGCGATAGTCGATAGTGTTATAAAAACTCCATTTACTTATATGGCTGATAAAGCATTTGGCTTATTTGGTGTAGAAACTAATCTTACTGATAAATTATGGGATAATACAAAGTCTTTTGTATCTACTGAACATGTTAAATCTGCTTTTGATACTTTTTATGATAGTGGTATTGGACAAACATTAAAAGAAGAATCTTATGGATTTGATACTACCAGAAGCATAGGAAATATGGTAGGATATACGGGAGGAGTTCTTTTAACTGGTGGTTTAGGTAGTGCTGCACTTGGTGGAACTGCTGTTAGTGCTACTGCTACTGGTTTTATTTCTCCTACTGTTTTAGGAGTTACAGCTGGTACTGCTGGAATATCTACACATGCATCTGACGCATGGAATGATGGAGCTTCTACAACTGAAGGACTTGCTTATGGAGCTGCAGGAGGACTTTGGGAAGGAGTTCAATGGTATGCTGGTTCTAAAATCTCACAAATTGGTGGATGGGGCGATGAACTTGGTAATATTTTGGGTGGTACAGCAAAGTCTAGAATGATTTCACGTATTGGTCTCGATTCAGTTGATGGTGGGTTAGAAGGCTTTGTTCAACCAGCTCTTTCTAAGATATATAAAGATGAGTCATATGGTGAATTGTTTGAAGAAGCAGGTGGTTGGAAAAATGTAGGTATTCAAACTGCTATTGCTGGTGGTATGTCTGCACTTGGTGAGATAAAAGATTATAGAAAGTATTTAAAAACTGATTTTGAAGATGCTTTAAGAAAAGAAGGTTTTAAACTTGAAAACAATTCTTCTACAATGCTTCAGGGTACTAAGATTTCTATAGATCCTATTATTGATATAGGAGGAGAAAAATATACTATTGGTGGTGCTCTTGATGCTAATACTAATATTGTAACAAAAGGTTCTAAACATATAGCAGAACAACTTACTAAACCTGGTAGTGAGTTGACTGCTAAAGATATTTCTTTTATTTCTAAATATGCTGATGCTGCTGGAATTAAATATGGAGATTTATCTACATATACACCTGAAGAATTAACTAATTTAATAGCTAAATCACAATTTATTATTAGTGGAAATGCTATAAGAAAATCAGTAAATGGAGAGTTGATTTATGAGGATGCCGGTAAGTATTTGGTGGAAGATGTTTCTGGACATGATGTTACTGGAATAAAAGTATTTGTTGATGCTTCTGTAAATCCGGATAATGAATATATATATGAAGTAGTGCTTGATCCTACAAAAGATAAAACTGCTAAGCATTTAATGGTAAAAAAACCGGATACAGTTGCACTTAAAATTGAAGATCAAATAAAATATGAAGTGAAGAGAGAAATGGTACTATTTAAGTTTGATACTGATCATGATGATATAATGGATAGTATCTTTAAAGAAATGGAGAAGAATGGAATTCCATTGAACCTTAAAGAATATGGTAAACAATCTCGTGAACAAAAGAACAAAAATATTGAGTTTATTATGAATAGTATAAAACAATCGTTAAAAGATAATTTTGATAAAAGAATAGTGGATCCTGAATATAGGTCTTTAGCAAATGATTATATAGATGAAATTGTTGATAGCCAAGGATTTAAAGATCTTATTAATAATCCTTCTAAACGTGTTCCTTCAGGATTATTACCATATTATTTAAAAGGAAATGATATGGGATATAAACAAACTCTAAAAGAATTATGTGATTATATTAAAAATTATTAGTGGAGGGTTTAGTTATGAATTTAATAGTAGATAATAATGATAATATATTAGAAATAGATACTTCATCAACTAATTTAGATAAAGTGTATTGTTTTGATAATGATTGGAAGGATTCTGTATATATTTCTACAGATTCAACTGATAAGATAATTAAGTTAGTATTAAAAGATGTTATGACTGTGGTTGATGAATATATTAAGCTTAACTATAAATCTGATTGTAAAAAGTTAGAAAATAATCAATATCATGTCCCTTATAATTATGATACTATGGATTCTTGTAAAGTTGTTATAAATAGAAACAAACTTGTTTTGTGTTTTGGTAATCCTGAAGAAATTGATAGTGTATATACAGATGATGAATCTGACATTGAATTTGCTTATAATAGTGAAAATGAAGAAAATCCTTTAAAATACATTAGTATTCCTGTAAAAACAAAAGAATATATGAAATTAAAGGAAAAGTTAAAGGATAAAGGTTGTTTTACTAAACAAGAAAAAGATAGACTAGAGATGATTGATAATCTTGAGCAAGAACAAGGTATTTATTTTATTCAATCAAGCTGTTTTGGTAGTCGTTGTTGGGGGTATGATGATGAAAATAGTGATTATGATATGCGTTTTATCTATGTAAAAAAACTCGGACAATATTTTACTATGGATAAAAAAGATCAAAAAGATACTATTACTTTAGAAGATGACGTTGTAGGATATGAAGTTGGAAAAGTATTAAAAACTATTTGTAATCAAAATCCTATGACATATGAAATACTTTATTCACCAATAAATGATTTAGATAATCCGTTGTTTGATGAGATAAAAGATTTTTCTAAAGAATATTTTCAACCTAAAAAGATGGTGAATATATATGAACATGTTATTGATGCTAATATACATAAATTAGAAACAGAAGAAAGAAAAAGTTTAAAAGTATATTTATTTGTTTTAAGAATGATGGGAGTTTCTAATTATATTAGAAAGAATAAAAGTTATCCAATTTGTGGTATGGATGAAGTCTTTGATTTAGAAGAAAATGCATATTTACGTCCTGAAGTAGATAAATTGATAGAAATGAAAAAACAAGGTGTTAAAAATATTGAAGTGACTGATGAATTAATTGAAAGTTTAATGAAAAAATCTGATGATATTAAAGAGTTAAATTCGCATATGGAGGATGATTTAGTAGATACTCATAATATGGTAGAAAAAGCAAATCAATTATATAGAAAAGCTATTCAATATTCTAGGCAAAGAGAAAATGAAGATGAACTTCTTATGTCTTTATATCAAGAAGATAATAGTATAAAAGGAAAAACATTATAGGGAGATATAAATGAATAGTAATATTTTTAAAAATAATGAAAATATTATAAAAAGTATTTCTAGAGCTGGATTTGATTTATATTTAGTTGGAGGAGCAGTACGAGATAGTATAATTGGAATAGATAATAATGATTATGATTTTTGTACTAATATGTCCCTAGATAAAGTTAAAGAATTATTCCCTGGTTTTAAAATTATGAGGGAAAATAATCATAGGAATACTGGTGTTTTACATGAAAATGGAGAAGAATATGAAATTTCTTCTTTTCATGGTGAAACTATAGAAGAAGATTTATCTAATAGAGATTTTACTATTAATGCGATAGCTTGTGATAAAGATGGAAATATTATTGATCCTTTTAATGGTGTTGATGATATTAATAATAAAATAATTAGATTAGTTAAAGATAATGGAGAAGCTATTGATAAAGATCCTTTAAGAATTTTAAGAGCAATTCGTTTTTCTGCTACATATGGATTTGATATAGATGAAAATACTAAAAGAATTATGGAAGAAAAAAAAGAATTATTAAATGATGTTGCTCCTGAAAGAATTTATAATGAATTAAAAAAAATATTAGTATCTGATAATGCTTCTAAAGTAATTAGAGATAATAAAGATATTTTTTGTACTATTATTCCTGAATTAAAGAGTACAATTAATTTTAAACAAAATAATCCATATCATGTATTTGATGTATTTGAACATACTATGAAAGTAATTGATAATACACCTTGTGATTTAGAACTTAGATTAGCTGCTTTATTTCATGATATTGGTAAACCTTTAGTATATACAGAAGATGGTGAAGGAGTAGGACATTTTTATGAACATTATAGATATAGTGATCATATATTTAGAGACTTTTCTAAAAAATATAGATTAGATAAAAAAACTACTGATAATACTTCTAAATTAATATTTAATCATGATAGACAATTAAGTAATAAGAGATTTAAAATAGTTAAGTTCTTACAAGAATATGGTTATGATGATTTACATAAATTATTTCTTCTTAAAAAGGCAGATATTTTAGCTCAAAATCCTAAATATTATGATAGATTAAATAGTTTGCAACATACTATTGATAAGTATAAGAAAGTTTATTCTGAAGGGCCTGTATTGAGTAATAGAGATGTTGATATTAATGGACATGTATTATTAGACATGGGTTATAAAGGAAAGGAAATTGGAGTTATACTTAATGATGTTTTAGATATGGTAAGTTCTGAACAATTAAATAATAATAAAGATAATATAGTTAATTATGTTTCTAAAAAATATAAGTAATTATATTTTTTTTCTATATTTTTTAGCACTCACTATTGACAAGTGCTAAAAATAGTGATATAACAAAATTGTAGGGAAAAAGGAGATGATTGAATTGAGTTTATTACCTATAGAGTTTTATGATCAATTATTTGATTATAGTAAGAATAGTAATATTAAATGTGACATCTATGAAGAAAATAATAACTTTATTATTAAAGCTGATATAGTAGGTGCTAAAAAAGAAGATATTAATCTATCTACTAAAGAAGGTCATTTAACTATTTCAGTTAAAAGAGATAAGGAAAATGATAGAAAATATATCTTAAGAGAAAGAAAATATTATGATGATGCTAGAACTTTATATTTAGGTAGAATTGATGAAGAAAATATAGATGCTTCATATAATGATGGTGTATTAACTATTATTGTTCCTAAGAGTAAATTAAATAATAAAACAATAGAAATTAAATAAAAGGAGATGTTATATATGGAATTAATGAATAGAGATTTTGATGATTTTTTTGGTAATTTTTTAACTAATAGAATGGATAATACTATGAGATGTGATATTTATGAGAAAGATAATACATATTATATAGAGATGGATATTGCTGGATTTAGTAAAGATGATATAGATTTATCTTTAAAAGATGGATTATTAACTATAAAAGCTGAAAAGAAGACTAAAGTTGATGATAAAGATAAAAAATATATTAGAAAAGAAAGAAGTTATGTAAAGAGTGAAAGAAGCTTTAATTTAGGAAATGTTAAAGAAGATGAAATAGATGCTTCATTTAAAGATGGAGTATTAAATATTACTATTCCTAAAGCAGAAGACAATGTTAAGAATATAGAAATTCATTAAAAGGTAGTGTAAAAAACTACCTTTTAATTTGACTTTTATTGGTGCTATGATAAAATAATATTAGATGATAGGAGGAATAAAAATGGTTCAAGAGAAATATTTACCTGTTGGTACTGTTGTATTATTAAAAGAAGGTACTAAGAGAGTTATGATTACTGGTTTCTGTACTATGGAAGAAGGAAAAACTGATACAATTTATGACTATTGTGGATGTTTATATCCAGAAGGTTTTATTAGTATGGATAAGAACTTATTATTTAATCATGATCAAATTGCTAGAGTTGATCATATGGGTTTAGTTGATGATGAAGAAAAAGCATTTAAAGAAAAATTAAATGAGATGGTAAAACAATTAGAAAATAAATAGACTATTTAATAGTCTTTTTTTGTAAAGGAAAAGTAAATACTTTTCTTTTATTTTTGACTTATATTTGTATGGCATATAGAATTAAAGTATAGGATACTAATGGTGGTGAAGATATGGGATTTGCTTATACAAATATTAAAACTTCAACTCCTAGTATGGGTGGATTTTCATCTAATACAGTGGATTTTAATTTTCAAAGTATTAATGTTAATGAAGTAGAAGTATTAGAAGATTTTTCTAGTGAAAAATCGACACCTTTAGAAACTTATGATACAAGTACTAGTAAAAATGATTTAACTAATTATGCTGAAATACGTAAATCAAATGATGAATTTAAATCTTCTGATAAAGTAGTTATAGATTTATCTTTACAAGAAGAAATGGAAAAAGATCTTGTTATAGCAATGAAAAGAACAGGTGCTACTACTCCTTCTAGTATCTTATCTTTGATTGAAGGTATCTATAATATTATAGAAACTGGTGCTGATATTCTTTATTTTATAAATAGTATTATGACAGTTCCTTTGATTTATCTTTCTGAAACTATTACAAAAAAAATAGCAAAAAAAAATAATATAAATGTATATGATTTTTCCTTTACTGAAGATTATATTGAATGTACAAAGGCATTGATTGCTAAAGATCATACTAAATCAATATTTGATTATTTGTATGATAATACTTCTTTTGGAAGATTATTAAAAAATAAATCTTATAAATTTGATAAAGTAAGAAATTTTGGTAATGGATTAGGTAAAACCGCTGCTGTCATAGGAATTAGTGTTTTAACTGCTGGGGTAGGAACTGGAGTTGCTGCAGGTGAAGGTGCTGCTATAGGTGGAACTTCAATTACTGGTACTATGACTGCTTTTGGAGGAGCTACTGGTTTTGGAAGTGGTTTACAAAAATCATTCAAAAACGGAACTTCAATTAAACGAGCTTTAGTTAGTGCCACAGCTAATGGTTTATGGGAAGGTACTCAGTATTTTACTGGAGCGAAAATTGCAGGATTTACTCCAACCTTGTCTGCTACTAAAAATGCACTAGTTAGGGTTGGGCTAGATTCTAGTGTTGGTGCTTTAGATGGATTTATAAGACCTGCAATAAATTCAATTGATTCTGGAGATAGTTATTTAAAATCATTTTATGAAAATGGAGGGTTTACGAATGTCTTAACTAATGCTGGTACAGGAGCATTTTTATCTAGTATTGGTGAAAAATCTTTGAGAAATTATGTTTTCTTTGGAAAAATAAAATCTAATATTAAAGGGGATATTGATCCTATTTATAGAAATCAACTTATTGATGAATTTGATCATTTATTTAGAAACGATCATACTTCAAATCATGATGTAATAGATTATTATATTAATATTTTTAAAGCATCTAATAATAAAGATGCAATAAAATTATTAGAAGAGATGATTAATTTAAAGAAAAGAAATTATAATTATAGACTAGCAATAAGTGATTATTTTGGTGGTGCATATTATAGGCCTGCATTTGAAAATGGGTTTAGAAAAATTAGTATCAATAATGATAGTGTTTTATCTAATGAACAGACAACTGGATTGCATGAGTTGGGACATTTATTGCATGATTATGTAGTTGATAATTATTTCCCTGACAATTTGGAAGATATATGCACTAATTCTAAGATATTTAGTTCAGGAGAAGGCTATGATGCTAGAGTTAAGTTTGTTGAAGAGAGTACAAATCTTTATAACAAAATTGATTCAGAAGAGATTAATAAAATTATTGTTGAAAACTTTGATAGTGAGGAAGAGTATACTAAATTTTTAAAAGCTAATTTAATTCCTTTCTTAGTTGATGAAGACAAAGAAGGGTTATCATTGCTTTTAAAAGAAATTGGCTTTGATTTAAAAACAATTAATTATGTAGAAAATGCATTATTTGAGTCTAATAATGTAGATGAAATTTTGGGGTTTGATTATGATCAGGCTGAAATATTAATACCTTTAATTGCATTTAATCAAAAAGAAATTACTAAGTGTAAAATTATATCATCAACTTATGAGAAGAAATATGGTGATTATGTTGCTATATCTGATATTATTGATGCGACATATAGAGGAAATTCAGTTGATATTAATAATAAAAAAATGAATCTATTATATACTCATGGTGAAGATTATTATAGAAAACGTCAAAAACATGCTAATTACATGGAAATGGTAGCAAATTATATTTCTATTAAAGCTGGATCAAATCCTCAAATGATAAAAAAATTACGAGAAATAGTTGGAGATGAACTTGTGAATGAACTTGATAAGACTTATCAAATGATAATAAAAGATTCTTCTAGTATTAAGTTAAATAGCGTTCCTCAAACTGTAAATGATGCGAAAGGTATAATTAGGCAAGAGGCAATAGAAAATATATTGAATGGTGATAATGATGATAAATGAAATTGAATTATTATATAATATATTAGAATTAAAATATTTAGAGAAAAATGGATATGAATCTAAAGACTTAAAAAATGTTTTTCTAGAAATCTATCCGTTTAGATGGTTTGAAACAAAAGATTATAAAGATAAAATAATGATTTTAGCTGAAGCTATTAATGAAAATAAATTGATTGTAGAAACAAATTCTTATAATGAATTAACAAAAGATGTTATTTTATGATTTTGTAAAGGAAACGTAAAAGTTTCCTTTTTATTTTTGACTTATATTTGAGTAATATATACAATTAATATGTAGAATACTAATGGTGGTGTAGATATGGGATTTGCTTATACAAATATTAAAACTTCAACTCCTAGTATGAGTGGTTTTTCTTCTAATAGTGTTGATGTTAATTTTCAAAGTATTGATGTTAATGATATTGAAGTATTAGATGGTGTTTCAGATGATAAAATTACTGTTCCAATATCTACATATAATAAGAGTAGTTCTAGTGATTTTAATAATACATCAGATGTAGTTAGTGTTCCTATTGAAACATATAATTTTAATACTCAAAATAAAGTAGAAGTTAATGATAATGACTCTAAAATTAGTGTTCCAATATCTACATATAATAAGAGTAGTTCTAGTGATTTTAATAATACATCAGATGTAGTTAGTGTTCCTGTTGAAACATATAATTTTAATACTCAAAATAATGTGGATATTGATGATAATGAAACTAAAATTAGTGTTCCATTGTCTGCTTATAATAATACTAATTCTAATGAAAAAATATCTAATAAATATAGTAATCATCATCGTGTTACTGATTCTGAAATAAAAAAAGAAATGAATAAAGAGTTTTTAAAAGTTGGCGCTACTGTTGTTACTTTTGTTTTTTCAACTGCTGAAGGTATTTTAAATGTAGCAGAAGGAATATATGATAGTGCTAGTGTTGTTGTTGCTGGTATTACAACTCCTTTTACGCTTTTAGGTGATGGAATACTAAAATTATCAGGAAAAGAAACACATTTAACTAATGATCTTTGGGATGCAACAAAAGCACATGTTTCTAAGAGAGTTGTAACAGATGCTGCTGATGATTTTTATAATAATAATTCTTTTGGAAAGTTCCTTAGAGATAATGCTTATGCTTTTAATGGAACTAGAAGTGTTGGTAATACTTTTGGATATGTTGGAGGAGTAATAGTCGCATCTATGTTAACTGCTGGAGTAGGAACGGCTTCATTATCTGGTGGCGTTGGTGGTTTTTTAGCTAGTGCTAGTGAAGTTCCAACTCTTACATATGCTGGAGTAGCTGGAACTGTTGGATTTGGTGAAGGTGCACAAGAAGCTTGGAAAAGTGGTTCTACAGTTCCCCAAGGACTTGGAGTTGCTGCTTTAAATGGCGGCCTTGATGCTGCACAATGGGGCTTAGGTGCTAAAATTGGTAAAACTCAATTCTTTTCTAAAACTAAAGCATTAAAATCTAAACCTATAGCTCAAAAATTAGTTTCTGGTGGTACTAAATCTCTATTAGCTGGATTTATAGGTGCATCTGATATTCCTGCTAATTCTGGAATTCAAACACTTTACAATAATAATGATTATGTAACTAATTTTGATGCTAATGGTGGTGTAGAAGGTGTTGTGATAGATGGAGCTATTGCTTCAACATTTATGGCTGGATCTACAGCTTTTAACTATAAAGTAGCTTCTAAAAATTCAAAAGTAGAAATGGAATTAAATGGTGATACTGAAGAAGTATATAAAATGATTGAAAATAGTCCTATGAGTGATGAGTATGTTGAGTCTGCTACAAGTTTTCAAGATACTAAGTTAGGAGACTTTCTAAAAGAATATAGAAAAAAAGCTACAAAAAGTGTAGTTGAAGATACTGAAGATGAAATAGAAAAAGAAATTAGGTAGGAGGTTTATATGGGAAGAAAAGTTAATGCTAAAGAAACATGTGAATTATTTGAAGCTTTTTATTTCAAAAAGAATGGTGTAGATTTTGATAAAATGTCTACAGAAGAAATAGATGAATTAGAATTGTTTCCAGATGAATGGTATTCAGAGGAATTTGCTTATAATTATCCATTAAAAGTAGAAACTTTAGCTAAAGCTATAAAGGAAGATAAGAAGATAGCTGAAACTGATTATTTTAAAGAAAATATGATGGATAAAGCTCCTAGCTTAAGAAAAATTGGAAAAGGAAAAAGATAATTAATAAAAAGCATATTAAATGCTTTTTATTGTGTTATAATGAATGTAGGTGATTATTGTGAAGAAAAGTAATTTTTTAGTACCAATTATTTTAGTAGTTATTATTATTTTTATAATGTTTTATTTAATTGCAAGTACTAATCAACCATATGTTAGTTGTAATTTAAAACATACTGATGATTTAAATATTCAAACTAAAGAAACTGTTAATGTTAAATTATCTGCTAGAAAGATAGTAGAATTGAATATTAAGAAGGTTTATACATTTCCTAGTAAATTTGATGATTCTACTAATATGAATATGGTTAAAGGATTATTAGATAATTCTTTAGAGTATTTAGGTGATGATCAAAATGTTTATAAGAAAGATAATCAAATTATAGTTGATATTATAACTAAAAAGAAGACACCTATATTATTAAATAACGTTGAGTTTTTAGTAGATGATGGTTTATCAGTTAAAGTAAATACTAATACTAAAAGTGATGTTACTATGTTATCTATTGGTGAAGAATATTCTGAAGGTAAACTTTTACAATATTTGAATAGTAGAGGTTATTCTTGTAAATAATGGATGATTATATTAAAGAGGTATCTAATAATTTAGATTTAAGTGATAAATATGTTAGTATTAATAATTTCATGTTAAAGAAAACTGAAATGGAAGTATTAGATAGATATGAAATTGATTATAAGAATTGTAATAGTTTAAAGGATGTTATTTATTTAATAGATGAAGTATTTCAAAATAGTTATGATGATATGGTAGATTTAGAAGAAGTATCTATTTCTATAAGTGATAGAGATTATTATGTAAATAGTAACAAATAATTGTTACTATTTTTAGGAGGTTTATATGGTTTATTTAGATTATAGTGCAACTACTCCAGTAGATGATAGAGTAATAGAAAGTTATAGTGCTGCTTGTAAAAGATTTATTGGAAACCCTAACTCTTTACATAAATTGGGTTTAGAAGCAAAAGAAGTAATAGATGCTTCTACTAAACAAATAGCTGATATATTAGGAGTTAAACCAAGTGAGATTATTTATACATCTGGTGCTAGTGAAGCTAATAATACTGCGATTAAAGGTATTTGTTTAAAATATCAAAATAGAGGTAAAAGAATAATTACAACTGAATTAGAACATTCTTCAATTATAGCTCCTCTTAATTATTTAGTGACTCTAGGGTTTGATGTAGACTTTGTTAAATTAGATGATAAAGGTAGAGTAGACTTAAAAAATTTAGAAGAATTAATGGATGATGATGTAATTTTAGTAACTATTGCATCTGTTAATAGTGAAGTTGGTATTAAACAACCTTTAGAAGAGATAAGTAAAATAGTTAGAAAGTATAAGAAATGTTTCTTTCATTCTGATATGACACAAAGTATAGGTAAAGAAAAAGTAGATTTATCGTTAGTAGATTTAGCATCTTTATCTGCTCAAAAGTTCTTTGGTATGAAAGGAATAGGCGCTTTAATAAAAAAAGAAAATATAGTAATAGAGCCATTAATTCATGGTGGAAAAAGTACAACAATATATAGATCTGGTACACCTCAGTTACCACTCATAGTATCTTTAGCTAAAGCTATTAGACTTGCCTATGATGATTTTGATGATAAACAAAATCATATTAAAGAAATACATGATTATTTAATAGATAAGTTATCTAAATTAGATGTAGATATTAATAGTAATGAGTATTCTATTAATCAAATAGTTAATTTTAGTTTAAGGGGTATTAAGAGTGAAACTATGTTACATGCTTTAGAGAAAGATGATATTTATATATCTACTCAAACTGCATGTTCTACAGGTAATTATTCTATGGCTGTATTTGCTGTTACTAAAGATGAAAAGAGAAGTTCTACTTCTATGAGAGTTAGTATTAATTATTTAACTACTAAGGAAGAAATAGATTTATTTATAGATTCATTATCTAAGAATATTAAAAAATTAGGTGATTTAAGATGAAAGTAATTAAAATTACTGCTGTATGGTGTAGTGCTTGTCTTATTATGAATAAAAGATGGAAAGAGATAGAATCTTCTTATGATATAGAAACTATTTCATATGATTTAGATTTTGATGAAGAAGATGTTAAACAATATGATGTTGGAGAGAAATTACCAGTATTTATCTTTTTAGATGGAGATAAAGAATTAGGAAGAATGATTGGTGAGAAGAGTATAGATCAAATTAAGGAGTTTATTGAGGGGTTGAATTAATGAAGAAAGTATTTAAGTATTTAATAGTATTCTTATTATTTCTATGTTTTGTTAGTAATGTTTCTGCTAAAGAAAAAGTTACTTTATATTTCTTTCATGGAGATGGATGTCCTCATTGTGCATTAGAAGAGGAAGAATTAATTAATGATCTAAAGAAGAGAAATGATATAGAAGTTGTTGATTTAGAAGTATGGTATAACAAAGAGAATGCTAAGTTTTTAGATAAAGTATCTAAAGTATATAATTCTAGTACAGGTGTTCCTTATAATGTTATAGGTGATACTGCTATAATTGGGTATAATGATTCTAATAGATATAAAATAGAAAGAGCAATAGAATATTATAAAAAGAATAATGATAAATATAGAGATGTTATTAAATTAATTAGAAATGATGAATCTGTTACTATAAAAGATTATTATAGTGAATATGAAAAAGATACTGATAAAGATACTACTATTAATATTCCTATTATTGGTAAATTTAATGTTAAGAATGTATCTGTAGGTAGCGCAGCTGTATTGATAGGATTAGTAGATGGATTTAATCCTTGTGCTATGTGGGTATTATTATTCTTAATTACTGCATTAATAGGATTAAAAGATAGAAAGAGAATGATATTACTAGGAAGTGTATTCTTATTAACTAGTGGATTAGTTTATTTCTTAATAATGTTTTCTTGGTTAAATATAATTATTAGTGTTTCTACTAGTGTATTATTTAGGATATTAATTGGTATATTTGCGATAGGTGCAGGTATTTATAATTTGTATAGTTATATTAAAAATAGAAAACAAGATGATGGTTGTGATATAGTTGATGAAAAGAAGAGAAAAACTATTATTACTAAAATAAAGAAGTTCACTAGAGAAAAATCATTAATATTAGCTATATTAGGTATTATGGCTCTTGCGATAAGTGTAAATATTGTAGAGTTATTATGTTCTGCAGGATTACCATTAGTATTTAGTGAAGTACTTGCGATTAATAATATTACTGGTACTAAGGCTATACTTTATGATTTATTATATATATTATTCTTCATGTTAGATGATTTTATAGTATTCTTTATAGCTATAAAGACTATGGATGTTGTAGGATTTAGTACTAAGTTGAATAAATATTCTCATTTAATAGGTGGAATAATAATGTTATTACTTGGAGTATTATTAATATTTGCTCCTGGAATAATTATGTTTAATTTTTAAGCACGTCAAGTGCTTTTTTTAATGTAGATTTATTTACTTATTGTTAAAATTTATGTATAATGTTAATAGTAGAATAGAGGGGATATTATGGAAGATAAAGAGTATATTACTATTAGACATCAAGATGGGAATGTTGAAGATGTATTAGTTGTTACTTATTTAGTTTCAGATGATACATTAAGAAACTATTTAGTTTATTCTAAAGGAGAATCTCAAGGATTAGATAATGATCAAGTTATTTATATATCTAAGATTATTGAGAATAGAGAATTATTATATTTAGAAGAAATTAAAGAAGATGAAGAATGGAAAGATGTTCAACATCTATTGAAGAAAATAGCAAAT
>CAMVLZ010000019.1 GCA_947168485.1 uncultured Bacillota bacterium
TTTAAATAAATTAAATACTAAATAAGAAATAAATAATTATTGGAAATGGATATTTACTGATGAAGATGAACCATCATATCAAAATAAAGATATAGAATTAATTATAAATACAATAGTATCTCAAAATATATAGAAAGGAAGTATTATTATGATAAATATAATAAAAAAACATAAAAAGATATCTCTAATTATAATGATAGTATTATTTATCATAATATTACCATTTACTTTTTCTAAGTATAAATCTAATACTTCTATAAAAGTAAAAACTACTACAGGAGAAATAGTAAATAGTATTTCTATAGATCAAAATAATAATTATATAGAAAATGATTCTAGTTATATATTTATTAATATTAATAATTTTAAAATAGAAGGAAATACTAAATATATAAATGATATTGATTATAATTATGATTTAATTGTTAAAGGAAAAGATTTATTGTTCTCATTAGATAATAAAGATTATAAAGAAGAATTAACTTATTCTGATTCATTTAGTAAAGAAGAAAATACTAATAAGATTAAAGTATATGTTAAAAATAATTATTCTAATTCTAATGATATTAAGGTAGAGATAAAAGCCTCTCAAACAGATATGGAGGCGATAGAATGAAAAAGATAATTGTAATAACTATATTATTATTAAGTATCTCAGTTTCAGCAAAGTTTTATAAAAACTTAGTCATTGAAGAAAAACTAGTATTACCTGAATATAATTATTATTTAAATGATAATTTATCTAAAGAAATACCTAGTAAAGATTATATATTTATTAAATCTAATTGTAATAATAAAATTACTAGTAATTGGAATAATAATGAATGGATTCCTATAATGAAAGATATTGAATCTAATGATACTAAATGTAATTATTATTTTAAAGAAAAGATAACTAAATCTTTGAAAGAAACTGATATTAATAAATATATTAGTATAGATAATATAATTTATAAATTAATAGATATTAATACTTTAGAACTAGAAAATATCAATAATAGTAATAATAATTCAAAATATGTTAAAATAGTAGATGGAAGATACTATTTAGATAAGAATACTTATATAGATAGTGGTAATGGAGAAGAAAATAATCCATATATAATAAGGAGTTAATATGAAAGTAGATAAAATAACTGATTTTACTAATTATTTTTCATATAACTCAGTAGTAATATTATCGTTCTTCTTTATATGTTTAATAGTTCTAATTATTAATAAGATAACAAGTGGTAAAATTAATGAAACATTTGCTTGTAGAAGAGGTTCTATATTTAATCCAATGACTTATATTAGAATGATTACTTGTGAATTATGTCATGATGGATGGGAACACTTTAGAAATAATTTTATTACTATATTATTAATAGGTCCTATGTTAGAAGAAAAGTATGGTTCAATTAACTTATTAAAGATGATATTAATTACTACTATAGTATCTAGTATTATACATATTATTATTTCAAAGAAAGGTGCTATAGGAGCATCAGACTCAGTATTTATGATGATTACTCTAGCATCTATAGTAAATATAAGTAGTGGAAAAATACCTATAACTTTAATATTAATATTTTTCTTCTATGTAGCAGATGAAATAATAAAACAAATATCTCATAAGAAAGATAATATATCTCATGATTCACATATAACTGGAGCTATACTTGGTATAGTGTTTGGATACTTTATATTTTAGGAGGTGATAATATTTCTAAAATAAAAGATTGCATCTTAGGATATGCTATAGGAGATGCATTTGGTCTACCATTTGAAGGAGTAGAAAGAGAAAAATTAATAACTAATCCAGTAACTGAAATGTATGGAGATGGTTCACAAGCAGTAGATGCTGGTACTTTTTCTTCAAATACTTCAATGACTCTCGCTACAATGGATTCTATTATTAAAGAAAGACAAATTAAATATGAATCTTTAATGACTAATTATACTGAATGGATAGTAAATGGAAAATATACTGTTACCGATGAAGCTATTGATTTAGATAAAGTAACTATAAAAGCATTAACTAAGTATAATGAAGCATTAACTGAAAATTATTTTATAGATCCAAGAGAATGTGGTATAGAAGAAGAAATTTATTCTAATGAAACTCTTCAAAGAATGATACCAATCGCATTCTATTGTTACTATAAAAAATTAAATCAAGAAGAAACATTAAGTATAATTAAAGATATTACATATTTAACTAATAAGAATGAGATAAATGTAATAGGAGACTTTATATATGTAAACTATTTATTAAATATATTACATGGTAAAGACAAATATGCATCAATTAATATGTTAAAATCATTAGATTTATCAATATTTAATGAAGATAGTTTATCTAAGTTTAATAGAATATTAAATGGTAATATTAATAAATTATCATTAGATGAAATAAGTTCTAACAAAGATATAGTATCAACAATAGAAGCAGTATTATGGTTAGTATTACAAACAGAAAACTATTCTCAATCCTTAATAGGTGCAGTATCTCTAGGTAATGATACAGATACTATAGCTGCTTTAACAGGAGCAATTACTTCTATAATATATGGGTATGATGATATACCTATGAAATGGAAAGATAAACTACTAAAGAAGGATTACTTAGTAGAATATTGTAAAGAATTTGAGAGAATTTTAAAAGTGAGTGAGGAGAAAAGAAATGAAGAAGATTAAATATTTATTAATAGTATTATTAAGTATTTTTATAATACCAGTACATGCAGCTGATGATGTATCTATTGAAAGTGTAGATGTATTAGAAAGATCTAATAATACTGAAGTAGTTAATCCAGCTACATTCAATGGATTAGAAATAAAATTTGATATAAAGTTTGTAGAGAAAAATGATTATATTAAATATAAAGTTGTAGTATCAAATAATAGTAATAAAGATTATAAGATTAGTGACACTTCAAAGTTTAATTCAAGTAAATATATCAAATATGATTATTCTTTCAACGAAGGAAAGAACACAGTAAAAGCGAAAACAAAACAAACAATGTATATTACAATAACATTTGTAGATGACCAAATACCAGATTCATTAAAGAATGCTGATGGAACATTTACTGAAACAAAGAACATGGTAGTAAATCTAGCAAGAGGAAACATGTTTACAAGCAACCCACAAACAAGTAGTACAATAATTGCACTTTTAGTAGCATTAACTTTAATAGTTTGTACAACTTCAATAATAGGAATAAAGAGAAAAAATAAAGTTACAGCAATGTTACTAGTATTTGGAATAAGTGTATTATCACTACCATTAACAATAATGGCTATAGAAGAAATCCAAATAAAAGTAAACTCAACAGTAACAATAAATCCAAATATAGAGTTCTGTGTGTATGATGTAGGCTTGACAAGAGATTATATGCCACTTCAAAGAAGAACAGATGCTAAAAATGTTCAAGGTGGTATGGATGAAATTCCATATAATTACTATAAGCAATATGCATACGTATATAAAGTAGGAAAAGGTATGACTTGGAATGAATTCCAAAATAGTAATTACTTCAACCAAGTAGGAAATGAAACTCCTAAGAGTCAAGAAGCATTCTATGAATATGAAGATAATCATTCTAAGTTATCAAGATTATTTAATGGATTAGAGAATATAATGTACTTATATCAAAATGATGAAAATGATTATTATTCAAAAAAAGTTAATTATACAGATGCTATTAAACCATGTGATGAAGGAGTATATTACGTTGGTGGAATACCAGAATAAGATAAAGGAGAGACATTATGAAGAAATTTAAATATTTATTATTAGTATTATTAAGTATATGTATAATACCAGTACATGCAGCTGATGATGTATCTATTGAAAGTGTAGATGTATTAGAAAGATCTAATAATACTGAAGTAGTTAATCCAGCTACATTCAATGGATTAGAAATAAAATTTGATATAAAGTTTGTAGAGAAAAATGATTATATTAAATATAAAGTTGTAGTATCAAACAATAGTAATAAAGATTATAAGATTAGTGATACTTCAAAATTTAATTCAAGTAAATATATTCAATATGACTATTCATTTAATGATGGACAAAGTACTGTAAAAGCAAAGTCTAAACAAACTATGTATATAACAATAACATTTGTAGATGATCAAATACCAGATTCATTAAAGAATGCTGATGGAACATTTACTGAAACAAAAAACATGGTAGTAAATCTAGCAAGAGGAAATATGTTTACAAGCAACCCACAAACAAGTAATACAATAATTGCTCTTCTAATAGTTTTAGCAATAATAGGAATTACATATATAGTAGGAGCAAAAAGAAAGAATAAAGTTACAGCAATGTTACTAGTATTTGGAATAAGTGTATTATCACTACCATTAACAATAATGGCTATAGAAGAAATACAAATAAAAGTAAATTCAACAGTAACAATAAATCCAAATATAGAGTTCTGTGTGTATGATAAAGGTTTAACAGCTAATACATTACCAAAGAGAAAAGAAGTGGAAGCTAATACAACTACAGCATACTATCCTGGTTATAACGATTATATGGAAAATGCATATAAATACAAAGTACAAAAAGGAATGACTTGGAAAGAATTCCAAAACAGTAATTACTTCAATCAAGTTGGAAATGAAACACCATTTAGAGAAGAAGCATTCTATGAATATGATGATAATCATTCTAAGTTATGGTCTTTCTTCAATGATATTTCAATAGGTAATGACGCTTCACTTAAAAGAGTTGACATAGATAATAATCGAATGGCAGTTAATTTAACAGACGTTATTAAACCATGTAATGAAGCAGTTTATTACTCATTTTTAAAATAATAAACATGAAAGCACTCACATTAAAACAACCATATGCTTCATTGATAGCTAATGGTTTAAAGGAATATGAGTTTCGTAGCTGGAAGACTAATTATCGAGGAGAACTTTATATACATGCTGGTACAGGTATAGATAAAGACAAATTTAGTAAGTTTTCTAAATATAATTTAGAATATCCTAAATCTAAAATAGTATGTAAAGTTAGATTGATAGATTGTATTAAGATAGATGATGAATTTAATAAAAAAATTATATCTATGAATAGTGATATATATGGAACTAAACCAAGAGAAGGTTATGCTTGGAAGATTGAATTAATTGAAAAGATAGATAGTGATAAAATAATCAAAGGTAAACTTGGTTTATGGAATTTAGACATAGAAAAAGATCTTTAATAAGATCTTTTTTTATTTAAATAAATTCTTCAATACAGCATTTAATCCTTTATTAATAACTTTATCTGCAGCTTTATTAGCAACTTTTTTACCTAATTTATATTCAATAGAATTTTTCTTAGCTTTTTCTTCTTCACGTTTTTTCTTTTCAGCTTCTCTTTCTTCTGCTTTCTTTTTTCTTTCTTCTTCTTTTAATCTTTTTTCTTCTTCTTTTTGAGCCTTCTCTTCAGCCTTTTTCTCTTCTTCAGCTTGTTTAATAGATTCTTGTTCTTCCATATCTTGTTTAATCTTTTCATAAGCAGATTCATCATCTATTACTTCATCATATTTACCAACTAATGGAGAATTATTAATAACAGCTTGTCTTGTTCCATCATCAATTGTTCCCATCATAGATTGAGGAGGTAGAATAGTAGCTTTCTCTACAACTTCAGGTTCTCCTTTATCATTTTGGAATGAAATTAATGCTTCTCCAGTACCTAATTCCATAATAGCATCATATGTATTAAATTTAGGATTTGTTCTAAATGAATCAGCAGCAGCTCTAACTACTTTTTGTTCAGATGGAGTATAAGCTCTTAAAGTATGTTGAATTCTATTTCCTAATTGAGCAAGTATTTCATCAGGTACATCAGATGGTGATTGAGAAACAAAGTATAATCCAATACCACGTGATCTTATTAATTTAACAACTTGAACAATTCTTTTTAAACGATAACTTGGCATACCATTAAATAATAAATGTGCTTCATCAAAGAAGAATGCAAGTTTAGGTTTATCAACATCTCCAACTTCAGGAGATTTATCAAATAAGTTAGTTAATAACCATAATAAGAATGATGCATATAAATCAGGATTTTGAAATAATTCTTGAGCATCTAATATATTTATAATTCCTCTACCATCTTCAGAATTATATGCTTTAAAATCATTTATATCTAAACTAGGCTTACCAAAGAAATTACTAACTCCTTGTTCTTCTAATCTTAATAAGTTTCTTTGAATAACACCAATACTTTGAGTAGTAATATTACCATAAGTAGTAATATATCTATCTTTATTTTCACCTAAATAAGTTAATAATAATCTTAAATCTTTTAAATCAATTAAATCTAATCCTTCATCTTCAGAAACCCTAAAAGCTATAGCTAAAACTCCTTCTTGAGCTTCACTAAGTCCTAACATCATAGATAGAATTTGACTTCCTACATCTTTAACAGTTGTTCTAATAGGATGACCATTCTTTCCATATAAATCCCAGAATCTTACAGGATAACTCTTAAATTCAAAATCATCTAATCCTAAAGATTCAATTCTCTTTCCTAAACTTTCAGAACTTTCTCCAGCCTTACAAGTAGAAGCCAAATCACCTTTAACATCCGCCATAAATACAGGAACACCTGCATCACTAAAACTTTCTGCCATAACTTTAGTAGTAATAGTTTTACCAGAACCACTAGCTCCAGTAATAATCCCATGTCTATTAGCCTTATTTAGTAATATTTCTAAATTCTTATCACCACTTTTACCAACTAATATTTTATTATCCTTATACATAGAATCCCTCCATTAAAATAATTATATAAAATAATTTTTTAATTATCAATTAAATATAGTATAATAATTGTAATAGGAGGCCTATTATGAAGAATAAAAAAATTATTATTAGTTTAATCATATTAATAGTAATAGTACTATCTATAGGTATATTTCTTTATATAAGGAGTAATAATATTCAAAAACAAAATGAAGAACTTGAATTACAAGAACAAAAAGAGTATAAAGAAAACAAAGTAAAAGAAAAAGAAGAAAAAGAAGAACAAGTACAAGAAGAAAAAGAAGTATCTTGTAGTGGAAATATAAATGGAACTTATATAGGTAAATATAGTGATAATAGTATAAATGAAGAAGTTACTATTACATTAAAAGATGATGGTACATATGAAAAAAGTATCAAAGAAGGAGAATATCAAAAAGGTACTTATAGTATTGCGAATAATAATATATCTTTTGAATTTGTACCTAGTGGTGCTCCTCAAGATGTTAAATCAAATTATTCATATAAAATATCAAATGATTGCAGTGAAATAACAGTAAGGAATTCTACATTTAGTTATGTAGCATATAGGAGGTAAATATGAGAAATGTAAGTAATATTATATGGGGATTAGTATTAATAGTATTAGGAATAATCTTTGGATTAAATGCTTTAGAATTAACTAATATAAATATATTCTTTCCAGGATGGTGGACACTATTTATAATTATACCTAGTCTTGTAGGATTAATAACTGAATCAGAAAAGACATGGTCTTTAATAGGATTAGTAGTAGGAGTAGTACTTTTATTAGGAATAAATGATTTTATAGAATTTGAATTGATTTATAAATTATTATTCCCAATTATCTTAATTATATTAGGATTCTCTTTATTAATGAAAGATACTATGTCTAAAGCATTAAAAGAAAAATTAGAAAAAGCTTCACATGATACAAAGAATTATTCAGCAACTTTTTCAGAGAATAGAGCAGTACTTGTAGATGAATTTAAAGGTTGTGAAATAGATGCTGTATTTGGAACTGTAGAATTAGATTTAACTAATGCTACTATAAAAAAAGATTGTGTTATTAAGACAAGTGCAATCTTTGGAAGTGTTGTATTAAAAGTACCTGAAAATGTAATAGTAAAAACTATATCTACATCATTCTTTGGTTCTACAGATAATGATCATAAAGGTGGAGAAAAACATACTTTATTTGTTGAAACATTCAATCTATTTGGAGGTACTGATATAAAATGAGAAGATCACAAAGAGGAGTAAAAATATTTGCTATAGTTTTAGCAATCATACTAATAATAATTATTGTTTACTTATTATTTCAAGCACTAAGTTTCTTTAAAGAATCTACTAAGAAAACTGAATATAATAATAGAGATATTCATAAGAATATTAAAGATATTGATATTGATTTAAGAACAGCATCTCTAACTATAGATACATGTTCTAAATTTAGAATAGATACAGATAATGAATTTGTTAAGATAGAAATAATTGATAATAAATTAAGAATTAAAGAAAAGAAACATAACCCATTAACTAGAAAAGATACTGATAGTATTAATTTATGTATTAAAGATGAATTAAATTCTATTGATTTAGATATGGGAGCAGGTAAACTTGAAATAAATGAATTAAATGCTAAAAAAGCAGAATTTGATTTAGGAGCAGGTTCATTTAGTCTAGATAATTTAAAAATAACTGATAAATTTGAATTAGATGGTGGAGCAGGTTCTATTACTATTAATGATTCTACTATCTATAATTCTGATATTGAATTAGGAATAGGAGTATTAACTTTTAATGGTAAATTATTAGGTAATAATAGAATTGAAGGTGGAGTAGGAACATCTACTTTAAATATTAATGGTTCAATAGATGATTATAAATTTGTAATAGAAAAAGGTATTGGAAAAGTAACAATCAATGATAAAACATACTCATCTACTACATTTGGTGAAGGATCTAATTTAATTAGTATAGAAACAGGTGTAGGTAATTCAACAATAAATTTTAAAAATAATGAATAATTTTATTCATTATTTTTTATTTATGATATAATCTATGTAGAGTAGGTGAGTATATGAATAACAATGATTTGAAAATACCTGTAAAAGGATTAGTGATAGGAGGAATACTAATATTTTTAATTATATTCTTCTCATTATTTCAATCAAATGATTATAGTATTAAAAACATGTTTAATCTAGATAGTAGAGAATTTAGATTATTAGCATCTCCTTCTACAAAAGAATTTGAAAGTGATTTAAAAGCATTCGCTAAAAAGAATAATTTTAAATTAAAAATAGAATATCAAAATGATTTAGAAATGATAAGAACTCTAAATAAAGCAACTGATTATGATGGAGTATGGATATCTAATTCAACATGGTTATATATGTTAGATAATCAATACTTAGTAACTAATGCTAAAAGTATTGCTATAGATCCAGTAGTAGTTGGACTTAATAAAACTAAAGCTCAACAACTAGGTTTTGTTAATAAAGAAGTATATAACAAAGATATAATTAATGCTATTAAAGCAAAGAAATTTAATTATGTAATGACAGCAGTTACTAAAACAAATACAGGAGCAACTGCATACTTAGGATTTTTAAATTCTTTAGCAGGTTCACCTGAAGTATTAACAGAACAAATGCTTAATGATAAAGTATTAATTTCTAATATGACAAGTTTCTTTAAAGGAGTAGAAAGAGTATCTGGAGATGAAACTTATCTAAAAGAAATGTTCTTAAATGGTAAATATGAAGCTGCTATAACATATGAATCTACATTAATAGAGATTAATAAAGAATTAGAAAAACAAAATAAAGATCCATTATACTTAATATATCCAAAAGATGGAGTTGCTATTAATGATATGCCATTTGGTTATGTTGAAAGAAAACAAGGTAAAGAAGATAAATTCAAATTATTACAAGATTATTTAAGAAGTAAAACTACAAGAAATAAAATGGAAGAAAAAGGATTTAGAACTTGGTATGGAGGAGTAAAAGCAGATGCTTCACCTAACTCATTTAAAAAAGAATGGGGAATTGATACTACTAAGTACTTAATACCACTTAAATATCCATCTAAAAAAGTAATGAATAAAGCATTTACTTTATATGCAGAACAATTAAGAAAACCAGCTGATGTAGTATTCTGTTTAGATGTATCTGGATCAATGTATGGAGAAGGAATAGATGAATTAAAAGAAGCAATGAATTATATTTTAGATTATGAACAAGCTTCAAAAGACTTTATTCAATTTAATAGTAAAGATAAAATTAAGATTATATCATTTAGTGATTATATTAGTTCTAGAAGTGAATTTATCCAAGGAGATAATACTCAAAAACTAAAAGATGTAGTTGATAGTTTAGAAGCAGATGGTGGAACTGATATGTATATTGCGATAAAAGAAGCATATGAGTCACTTAAGAATGTAAATCAAAAAGAAGTAACACCTGTAATTATAGTAATGACTGATGGAGAATCAATGAATAATTTATCTACTTTAACAAATGTATATAATAAATCTTCTGGTATTCCAATTTACTCTATAACATTTGGAGATGCATCTAGATCACAATTAGAAAAATTAGCAGAGTTATCAAATGGAAAAGTATTTGATGGAAAAGCTGGATTAACAGAAGCCTTTTCAGAAGTAAGGAGTTATAGCTAATGAAACAAGTACAAACAAGATATTTATATTCTGCTATTCTAGCATCAATATTCTTTGTATTATTATATTTAATATTAAACTTTAATATATTTATAACACTAGCATTAACTATATTAATATATGTAGGTGGAATATTCTTATTTAAAGAAAAAGATATAAGAGAGTTTAATGAAGAATATGTTAATAATTATTACTTTTTAGCATCAAAAGTACAAAATTTAACACCTGATATAAAAGATAAACAAATAGTAGATGATGTAAAAAGAATAACTGAGTTAACAAATGAAATATTAACAAGTTTAAGACAAAGACCTAAAAAGGTAGAGCAAGTATTTGATTTCTTTGATTATTATTTAGATGCTACATATAAGTTATTATATAAATATAATTTACTAATAAAAAAAGAAACTCAAGATCCAAAAGATAAAGAGTATATTGAACAAACTCCTAAGTATATAACAAATATAAAAGAAGGATTTGAAAAACAATTAAAGAATATGCAAGAAGCAAAAATGGTAGATATAGATACAGAAATAAAGATATTTGAAAAAACTTTAGGATTTAATAAAGATGATATAAAAGTAGGTGAAAGTGATGGAAAATAAAATAAAAGAAGGAAGTATTGAAAAGATCATTGGTGTAGTTATAGTAGTTGCTGTAATAGTAATAGCTGTAGTAGTAAAATTATCTTTAAACGGAGGTAATAGTAAACTAGAAAAAGTATATGTAGCTACAGGTGGAGGAAAAGAAGACTTTATAGCAGACACTGAAGTAAATAAAATCATTAACAAGAAATATAAATTAGATGTAGTATATGATTCTTGGAGTAATGGTAAAACTGTTTCAGCACCATTAGTAAGAGAAACTGTAGGTCAAGGAAATACATCAGTAGCAGAATCTGATTGGTCTATAGATAATCAATCATGTACTAAGTATGATGCTTTATTCACATCAGATGAAAGATTTTATAACTATTATAAGTTAAGACCAACAGAACAAGAAGCTAAAAGATATCAAGTATTAGATGGATCATTAACTCTAAATACTCCAATAGTAATCTATAGTTGGAAAGATATTGCTAATGCATTAATTAAACAAAATATAGTTACTAAAGAAGGAGAAATATACTATATAACTGATATGAATAAATTATTAAATTTAATTCTACAAGGAAAAACATGGTCTGATATAGGATTAAATAAAATATATGGAAAGATTAATATTTATTCAACAGATCCAGTTACTTCATCTCCAGGAGCAACTTATTATGGATTATTATTATCTATTATGAATAATGGAGAAGAATTATCTACAGAAAATGTTAGTAAAATATTACCTAAGTTAAAAGAATTTTATAATAAATCTGGTTATATGAATAATACACCTGCAGATTTATTTGAGTTATACTTAAAAACTGGAGAAGGAGCTAAACCAATGATAGTTGATTATGAAAAGTCTATTGTTGAATTAGCTAATAAAGATAAAGATGCTTATAATTCAGTAAAAGATGATATGGTTATTCTTTATCCAAGACCAACTATTTGGAATTCACATTGTATCGCAACATTCTCAGATGGAGGAAATAAATTCTTAAAAGTATTTAATGATAAAGATATTCAAAAACTAGCATGGACTAAGTATGGATTCCGTGTAGGAACTACTGGAGGAAGTTACAATGTAAAAGATGCTAATGTAGCAGGAATTCCTCAAAACTTAACAAGTGTAACATCAGGATTAAAGATGGATTTATATAATCAAATAATTGATTATTTAGCAAATTAAATTGATATTAATATAAGGAGGTTTATTATGGGATTTATTAAGTCAATTGAAACAGCAGTAACTGGTCAATATGGAGACCAATTTAAAGAGGTAATAAAGTGTGATGGACTAGATACAGATTTATTATTAAAGAAGGTTACTACACCTAATGGAGTAATTCAAGATAAATCAAGATTATATGTACAACCAGGACAATGTGCAGTATTAGTAGATAATGGAGCAATCAAAGATATTATTTCTGAACCAGGAATGTATTTTATGGATACTTCTGCACCTACATTATTTCAAACTAATATATTCAAAGGAATTGGATCACAATTCTTAGAAGCAATGAAACGTGTTGCTTATCAAGGACAAGTAATTAATCAACAAGCAATATTCTTTGTATCATTAACAGAAAAAATAGGATTAAGTTTTGAAACAGAAAAACCAATTCTATATAAAGATCCAACATGGGGTCCAATTGAAATCTCTGCTAAAGGAGAATATATTATTAAGGTTAATAACCCAGTAAATTTATTAACTAATGTAACAGGAGATGCTGAAGAATATCATGTAGGAGAATTATATGATTCAATTACACCATTCATCTTATCAGGAGTTGCTACTGATATCGCAAATGCTGGAGTAAGTTTTGATGAAATAACTGCTAAACAAGATCAATTAGGTCAAATGGTAATTCAATCTACTACAGATAAATTAGATAGTTTAGGAGTTGAAATAACTAAGTTAACAGTATCTTCAATTGATGTTTCTGAAGAAGTTAAAAAATCAATGAGAGAAAGAACAGATATTAAGATGAAAGCTACATCTGCTACAGATGAAGAAGCTAATATCTATACTAAGTTAACTCAAGCTCAAGCTATGAAAGATTTAGCTAATAATACTTCAGGAAACCCAGGACAATCAATCATGGGTATGAAGATGGGTGAAATGTTTGGAGGACAAATCCAAAATAATGCTCAAGGAACTAATTCATCTGAAACACCTAAGTCAGAATAAGAAGCCAAAAGCTTCTTTTTTTGACAAATAATATATATATGTTATAATAAACAAAGTCTTTGAGGTGATATTATGGAAGAAAATGTCCAAGAGTTATTATTAAATTATATATTTATGGAAGGAAACTATTCACTAGATGATTATCCACAAAATATAGAAATAATTAATTCAATAGAAGATTCATTTCTATATCAATTAAAAGATCCAAGATTACTTCTCTTATCAGAAAAAACTACTAGAGAAGAAATAAGTAGATATCAACACAAACTAAGTGTATTAAGAGGAAAACTATTAAATGATGGAACAGTATCTATATTAAAAGATTATAATAGTCTACAAGAAGAAAGACTTAATAAAAAGTTGTTAATGCAAACACATTTTCCAGATTATCCATATCTAGATGAAAATGCTTCAATATTAGGTTATTATGATTTCACTGTAGAAGGAATGCAACAAATATATACATTATTAGATAATCAATCTCAAGACTATTTCATAGGATTTACTTATGACAAAGATGAGCCAAAAGCAAAAGAAAAAAGAACTATTACTGTTCAATATTTAAAAAGATTAGAAGAAGACACTGATTATTTATATAAAGCATCACATGATACATATAATAATCATGAATTATACTTATTAAGAAAACAACCTAAAGTTAAAGTAAAAACTTTAGTAAGAACAAGATAATTATTAAGATAGGGGGTTAAAGTATGTTTGAAAATTATAGATTAAAAAAGGTTACATATAACTTAGGAGAAATAATAGAAAAACCTAATTACATACTATGTGATGTAAATCCAGAAAAATTAAAAAAATTATCTAAAGATGGATACTTATATTTAGAAACAAAAGATTTAAAATCAAAATATGGAATTAATAAGAGTATTATATTTAATATAGATAATTATTTCTTTGAAGAAGGAATACATTTATTAACAGATTCAACTATTAATTTTAATAATTGTGTATTTAAAGATAATATTTATATAGAAAATGCTAAAAACATAGTATTTAATAATAATACTTATATTAATGAGTCAGATGAATATAAAGACTCAGATAGATTTATGGATATAAATGTATATAATAAAGTAATATTTATAAATGAAAAAATTAGTAATTATAACAATGATTTAGATACAAGTATAAAAGTATCTGCTAATAACATAAATATTATTAATAGTACTATATCTAATGATGATATAAGTAATGCTAATCTACAATGTAATAGATTACAATTAATTAATTCTTCAATAGAAGGATATTCTACTTTTATTAAATCACCATCTATAATAATAGATAGAGTATCAAGAATAACTCCTAATAGAAGTATTATTATAGATACAAATACTGAATTAAATACAAATGATCTATCTTCAGATCAAATAATAATAAATGGATTAAAAATATTTAAGAATAAGAATAAAGTATTAAAAAAACAATAACTATTAGTTATTGTTTTTTATTGATTAGATAATCTAAAGAAATTAATACTAGGATGATTATTTATTCTAAATCCAATACCATTAGTACCAATACCACTAGTAATATAAACTTCACTATTCTCTATAGTATAATGAGAATTAATATATTTAGTAGAACCATCTTTTCTAATTAATCCACCTATAAAAGGAATCTTAATAGTACCATTTAAACTATTACCAGCCAAGACAAGATCTGGATTATTAGAACATACTTCATCAAGCGAATCAGTTTCATTAGTTAAAACAATAGTATAAAGATTATTATATTTACTATCAGAGAAAGCTACTCTTATGTTTTGTTTTCCTCTCTCTAATGAGTCTAATCCAATTATTTTAATAGGATTAGAAGTATCATTATAGATTAAATCATAACTATTATTTAATAATTTAAAATTACTTTGATTCATAATAGTACGATAACTTTCATTATCTTGATTACCAAATACTGCATATTTTCCATAAGTTGCTTCTATCTTAGAGAAGTATTTAATAATCTTTTCTTGATCTTTACTAGTAGCAGAATAATTACTATCTATTAAATTACCATTATAAATAACTATATCAGGTTTTCTATCATTAATCTTTTTAATAAGAGAATTTAACATCTTATCATCTATAGTAGTTCCATATAATAAATCAGAAAATTGTATTACTTTAGTACCATTAAAATTAGTTGGTATTTTTTTATTAATAATTCTTTGTTCTTTAACAATTAATCCTCCAGTAGATACATATCTTGTATAGTAATAAAAACATAGAAAAAGAATAATGACTATTAATAATATTTTAATCGTACTAAGAACAATCTTTTTTCTTTTTTCACGATTAAGTATATTATCTATATCATCTTGTTTTTTATGATTACGTTCCTCTCTAGTCATAATACCACCTTTACCTATTATATTAGCAAATAATCATAAAAGTATCTATAAATAGTAAAAAAACTAAGTGTAAAGTGTAAAAAATGTGATACACTAGAAATGGTGATGTTTATGAAATATGATTGTTTAATAATAGGAGCAGGGCCAGCAGGATTATTTGCGGCATATGAATTAACTAAAAAGAATAAAGATTTAAAAGTAGGTATAGTAGAAAGAGGTAACTTAGTTAAGAATAGAGTTTGTCCTATGAATAAATTAGGAGTACCTTGTAGGAATTGTAATCCTTGTGCCATACTTTCAGGTTATGGAGGAGCAGGAACTTTTTCTGATGGAAAACTTAACTTTATTCCTAGACTAGGTAAAAGTGATTTAACTAAGTATATGAATGAAACTACTGCGAATAAACTAATTGATGAAACAGAAGAAATATTTACAAAATTTAAAATGGATGCAGAAGTATTTCCATCTAATATGGATGAAGCAAAAAAAATTCAAAAGAAAGTTGCTATCGCAGGAGCTAAACTTTTATTAATTAAACAAAAGCATCTTGGTAGTGATCATTTACCTGAGTATATTGAAGGTATTACTGATTATTTAGAAAATAAAAATGTAGATTTATTTGAAAAGACAAATGTCTTAGATATAGAAACAGTTAATGAAAATAAACATATTCTAAAATGTGAACAAGGTTCTAAGAAATTAGAATTAGAATCAAAATATGTAATAGTTGCTCCAGGTAGAACAGGAGCTAAATGGGTACAAGAATATTCTGATAAGCATAATATAAGATATTTATCTCAATCAATAGAGATAGGAGTAAGAGTAGAAGTTAGAAAAGAAATATTAGAAGAAATAACTAATGTTATTTATGATCCAACTATCTTTATAAAGACACAAACTTATGGAGATGAAATTAGAACATTCTGTACTAATCCAGGAGGATTTGTCTCTAAAGAAAATTATTATGGATATATTTGTGTTAATGGTCATGCTTTAAAAGATATTAAGAGTAATAATTCAAATTTTGCTTTTATTTCAAAAGTAACTTTAACTGAACCAGTAACAAATACACGTTTATATGGAGAATCAATTGCTAAAATAGCTAATGTATTAGGAGATGGAAAACCTATTATTCAATCATTAAAAGATTTAAGAAATAATAGACGTAGTGAATGGCATAGATTAAATAAAGGTTTTATTGAGCCTACTCTAAAAGATTGTGTAGCTGGAGACTTAGCTTTAGTAATGCCTCATAGAATAATAACTAATATTATAGAAGGTTTAGAAACATTAGATAAAATAATTCCAGGTGTTAACAATGATGATACACTTCTATATGGACCAGAAATTAAGTTCTTCTCAAATGAAATAGATACAGATAATAACTTTAAACTACATGAGGATAACATATACTTCATAGGTGACGGCTCAGGCAAAGCAGGTAACATAGTTACAGCAGCTGCTACAGGATTAGTTTCAGCAAGAGATATTTTAAAAAGAGTAAAGAATTCGTAAAGCGAATTCTTTTTTTTGTAAAATGATTGAAAAGGTTTACATTATAAGATATATTTTAATCAAGATAAAATAGATGAGGTGTTTATATGAGAAGACACAATTATAAACTATGGAAATATGCGATCTTTTCTATGTTGTTGGTAATATCCGTTATGGGATTAGGATTTTCAGCAATGAGTCAAAGTCTTAGTTTGACAACAACTTCATTAAAACAAGATCCAATTAAATGGGATATTAAGTTTAGTGGTACTAATACTGTTACCCCTCTTAGTAGTGGGGCATCTTCAGTATCATGTGGTTCTCCAACTATTACTGATGATACTGCTACATTAGGATCAACTCACTTATCAGCAGCTGGAGATGGTTGCAAATATGCATTACAAGTTGTTAATAATGGAGATATAGGTGGAAAATTAAATGGAATAGTAACAGCAACAACTTCTAATTCATCTGGATATACTTGTTCACAAGTATCATCTGGAAGAGTATTATCATGTACTAAGTCAGGAGATACATCAGAGATTTTAGTATTCCCATCATCTAATGCTTCAATTACAGCTTCAACAATCGGATCATCAACTGCCTCAACTATAGCATCAACATATGTTAATCCATTAATAAATTCAACATTAGCCGGTGGAGCAAATACTTATATATACTTATATGTATTTTTAAGAAATAGTCCATCTTCAACATCATTTAGTGGTTTAAATTTTAGAACAACAATCAGTTATACACAAAATTGACACATTATCAACAAAAATTATTGAAATGTTTTATAAATAATTATAAATTTATATTAAAGTAAGGAGAAATTATATGGAAACAAGACAAAAAAGATTAAATGGAATATTACTAACAATGTTAATGGCATTAGTAACAATCAGTGTAGGTTATGCTGCTTTATCTACAACATTAAACATAACTACAAGTACAGTAAAAAATGATCCTACTGGAGTAACGTGGAATATTGGATTTACTGGAAGTTCAACTCCAACTGCAGGCGGAACATCAGCAACAGGAAGAAGCTGTGGAGCAGCTACAATATCATCTTCATCAGTATCAATTGCTGAAACAACTTTATCAAAACCAGGAGATTCATGTACATATCCATTAACTATTAAAAATAGTGGAACAATTGCTGGTAAATTAAATTCAGTAGCACCAACTGCACCTACATCAACAAGTTGTACAACAACTAACGCAACTACATCAGCATCAGCACAAATGGTATGCGGAAATATAACTTATAAATTAGCTGGAAGTGCTAATGGAAGTACTAACTTTGTTACAGGAACTACTTTAGCAGCAGGAGGAACAACTACAGTATATTTAATTGTTTCATATACTGGATCTAGTTTAAGTAGTGGATTTACTCAATCAGCTGGAAAATTCACAATTACATACGGACAAAATTAAAAGAGTTTTTAACTCTTTTTTTTATGTAAAATTGAATAAAAGATGTAAATAATATAGACAACATATTAATAAAAATGGTACAATTAAAGCATAATAAGGAAGATTGGATAAACAAGAGTCATTTTATTTATTCTTCACTATTATTTATGAACAATTTAGAAAAGGAGAAATATTATGAAGAGAGGAAGAAGAAACTTACAAGTAGTATTAGTTGCAGCTATCTTAATGGTAGTTGGTATAAGTGTTGCTTTCGCTGCTCTATCTACAGCATTAAACATAACAACTAATACAGTAAAAAATGATCCTACTGGTGTAACATGGAACATTGGATTTACTGGAACATCAGCAACAGCAACACCAGGCGGAACATCAGCAACAGGAAGAACTTGTGGATCAGCAACAATTACTAGTAGTGCTGTAACTGTAGCAGAGACAACTTTATCAAAACCAGATGACTCATGTACTTATGCACTAACAATCAAAAACTCTGGTACAATCACAGGTACATTAACTGGTATCACACCAACAAAACCAACAAGTACTACATGTGCAACAGCATCAGGTGGAACCATGGTATGTGGAAATATTACTTATAAGTTAACATCTGATTCTGCAGGAAACACTGTAGTAACAACTGGTGGAACTTTAGCAGCTAATGCTACAAGAACTGTTTACTTAGTAGTTAAATATACTGGAACTACATTATCTAGTACAGCTATTACTCAATCAGGTGGAAAATTTACATTGACTTATAGTCAAACATAATATATTTAATTTTAGGAGGAAGTTAAAATGGAAAAAGAAAGAAGAAGATTATACGTAATTATGTGCACATTAGCAGTTGCAGTTGTAGGTTTATCTATTGCTTATGCGGCACTATCAACACAATTAACTGCAACATTATCAACAGTTAAAAATGATCCATCAGGAACTACATGGAATGTAGGATTTGTTGCTGGAACAGTAAATGGAACTCCAGGAGGAACATCAGCAACAGGAAGAAGTTGTGGAGCAGCTACAGTAACAACTTCAACTGTATCAGTAGCACAAACAACATTATCAAAACCAGATGATTCTTGTACTTATGCATTAACTATCAAGAACACTGGATCAATTGCAGCAACATTAGCTTCAATTAATGCAACTCAACCATCAGGAGCATCTTGTACAGTATCAGGAGCAAGTATGGTATGTGGAAATATAACTTATAAATTAACAACTGATGCTTCTGGAAATACATTATTAGCACAAGGTGGAACTTTAGCAGCATCAACTGGAACATTACCAGTTTACTTAGTAGTTAAATATACTGGATCTACAGTAAGTAGTACTGCTATTTCACAAACAAATGGATCATTTACATTAACATATAACCAAGCATAATTTAAAGAATAATAAGAGGGGAGAAAAATATGAATAAAAAACGTAAACTAAAAACTACACCTAAACTTATTATACGTGCTTCGTTATATTTACTTATTGGTATAGTATTTCTAATTATTTCAGTATTCTATACTAATATGAAAACATATACATCAAGTGAAAATTCAACTGCTGAATATTCAGTTTGTTTAAAGAAAAACAACTATTATAAAGAAGGTTGTTTAACTGAAGGTATGGAATACTTATCTCAATTAACAGATGAGATAAGATTAACATTAAAGTATGATAATGTTTATAGTAAGGACATAGATTCTGATTTTAAATATTATATTAAAGCTAATGTTAATATTTCTAATGCTGATACAGGAAAAACATTATATAAAACAGAAGATATAATTCAAAAAACAAAAAGCTATAATAAAAAAGCAAAAGTAGTTACTTTAACTGAAGAAGTAAAAGTTGATTATAATAAGTATAATAAGTTAGTTAATGAGTATATTAGTAAATATGGAGTAACTTCAAATGCAACTTTAGATGTAGGATTATACATTGAAGAAGATAAAGTTGCTAAAGAAGTATCAAGTATCCAAATAGGTTTAGCAAAACAAACTTATAATATTACTAAAGATACTATTAAAGACAATAGAGTTGATATTAAAGCTAGCAATCTAAATATATTCTCTATTATTGGTGCTGTATTTATGGCTCTAGCATTAGTAGTAGGATTATATACAGTAATTAGATTAGTTGCTGTTAAAGATGCTGACTTAACAGAATATGAAAAAGAATTAAGAAGAATCTTAACAGAGTATGATAGAGTTATCGTTGATTCTAATAGTAAGAAGATTTCTCTAATTAATAAAGAATTAGTAGAAGTTAAATCATTCTTAGAATTAGTAGATGTTAGAGATACAATTGAAAAACCAATTGTACACTTAACAATTAATCAAGATAAATCAGAATTTTATGTTCAAGATGAAAAAATAGTTTATAAATTCACTATGAGTGAAGATGACTTTAGTGAAGAATTATAATAGAAAGAGGTAAAGACTAATGAAAAATGAAAGAAAATCATTATTTGTAATAGTTACTATATTAACTGTTGCAGTATTAGGTTTATCTATTGCATATGCTGCTTTATCAACAACATTAACTGCAAGATTTGCTGCAGTTAGTACAGATTCTCTTAAATGGGAAGTAGGTTTTGTAGAAGGTACAGTTGCTCCTACATCTTCAGGATCATCTGATGTAGGTAGAACATGTGGTAATGCTTCTGTTACTAAATCTAATGTAACAGTAGATGAAACTACATTATCAAAACCAGGAGATTCATGTACATATGCATTAACAATTAAAAATACTGGTACAATTGATGCTAATTTAGCTTCAATTAATCCAACACAACCAACAGGAGCAACATGCTCAGTAGCAAGTGGAGCTCAAATGGTATGTGGAAATTATACTTATAAGATTACAACTGATTCTGCAAGAGAAACTCTTCTAACACCAAATAAAATGTTAGAAAAAGAATCAGGAACATTACCTGTATATTTATCAGTATCTTATACAGGAAGTGAATTAAGTTCTGAGCCAGTAAGTCTAGCAGGAGCTACATTCACATTAACTTATAATCAAGCATAAAAAAAGAAAAAGGAGTAGATACTTATGAAATCTCAATTTATAAAAATGTTATCTATTGAAATTTTTCTAATAATATTTGCTCTTTTGAATTTTTTCTTCGTAAAAAGATTTAGCATAATATTATATTTTGCAGCACTATTAATAATAACTATAGTATTGTTAAAATTTAATAAGATGGAACGAAGAAATGAAAAAGATAAGAGAGATTTATTATTAATAATAATAATATCCTGTCTTGCATATTATATATTAATATATTTAGCTGGATTATTTGTAGGATTTGTATATACTACATATTCAAAAAGTCCATTAGGTATGTTACGTAATATATCTACTTGTATAATATTAGTATTATTCATAGAAGTATTACGTGAAATAGTAATTAAAAAAGGTAGATACTATAGAACAATTATACTTTTATCTCCATTAGTATTTACATTATTAGAAGTAGTTACAATAATAAATGCAAGTTTAGTTACTACAAGACACATTGGTTTAGAAATGTTCTTGATAGTCGCAGTACCTTGTTTCTGTAAAAACGTACTACTAACATTTGTAACATACTATTCAGATAAAGATAATGCGATAGTATACCATTTATTAATGAATTTACCTACGTACTTTTTACCAATATTCCCAGCATTCTCAGATTATCTAAGTACAACTCTAGTCGCGTTACAATCAACATTAACTATAATAGTTGCTCTTCGTGTATTGTACTTTAGGCGTGAAAAGATAGAAGATGCTAAAAAACATAAAAAACTTGATAGATATCAAAAAGCATTTAATTGTATATTAATAGCTTTATTAGTAGTATTAATATACCTAGTAAGTAATCTAGGAAGATTTACTATTATCGCAATAGGATCTGGTTCAATGAATGGTACAATAAATAAAGGTGATGTAGTACTTTTAGATAAGAAAGTAAAACATTATGATGAAGGAGATATTATAGCGTTTGAACAAGATGGAGTTGTTGTTGTTCATAGAATAGTAAGTGTAGATAAAGATGATGGAATTTACTCATATAAAACAAAAGGTGATGCTAACAATGCCATGGATATGTGGACTGTTAAAGAATCATCAATAGTTGGACATTATCTAGGTAGAGGATTATACATAGGTTGGCCAACTATACTTCTAAGTGAATTTCTAGAAGAAAAATAGATGTAGAAATACATCTTTTTTTTATTTTATGTTATACTAATCAAGAAAGGATGATTAGATGAAAAATAAATTACCAATAATAATAACAGGAGTAGTAGGAATAATAATATGTATAATAGTTTTAATAGTATTATTAGTAAACTATTCAAAAGAAGAAATAAAAGAAAACTTATTAGGAATAAATTATGAAGTAAAAGAAAATACTGCTAAATTAAATTATGATACAAAAAATCCGGTAGTAGCACTATATATAGAAAGATATGGATCAGTAGTAATAGAACTATATCCAGATAAAGCACCTAATACTGTTAATAATTTTATTTCTTTAATAAAAAAAGGTTTCTATGATAATAACAGTTTTCATAGATTAGTACCAGGATTTGTACTACAAGGAGGAGATCCAGATGGTACAGGTTCAGGAGGACCAGGTTATACTATTAAAGGAGAATTTGATAGTAATAATTTTAAAAATGATTTAAAACATGATAAAAAAGTAGTATCAATGGCTAGAAGTCAAGATAATGATTCAGCAGGATCTCAATTCTTCATTATGTTAGAAAAAAATGAAGAATTAGATGGACAATATGCAACATTTGGTAAAGTAATAGATGGTTGGGATAACATAGAAAATATTGTTAAAAATGAAAAAGTTGCAGATGAATCATCAGGTAAATTAGAAAAGAATTTAGTACTAAAGAAAGCCTTAGTAGATACAAAAGAAAAAGACTACAAAGAACCTAAAAAGATTACTTCGTAGTCTTTTTTAATATTTTACTATAATTATTTAATAAATAACTAATCTCATTAGGATAATCAGTAATATAAACAATCTTATCATAATCTTTATTAAAATAATTAGCTACTTCATAAAAAGATTTCTCACTATTAACAGTCCAAACAAATACTTTTTCATTATTTTTAATTCTATTTTTAATAATAGGATTATTAATATAATTCTTCTTAACAGTTAAATTTTCAAATTCACTAATCTCACTAAAATCACTATATTCATCTATAATAGCTGAATAAGTAAGATTAGGTCTCAATCTCTTAATTCTTTTCAAACTATCTATATTCTTACTTTGAATAATAATATTACTAGTATCTATATTATCAATTATATTAATAAAGTTATAGATATAATCAGCTTTATTATTATCTTCAATTTTTAAATCTAAAATAATATTCTTATTACTACTATTATTAATACCATCAATCATATCAGTTAATTTATATTTTTTATTAAATAATTTAGAATTCCTTTTAATTTTAAATTTACCATCTCTAGATAAATTACCTAGTTTAATTTCATTATATGTATAATTACAATTTAATAATTTATCATATGGTACATTAGATATATTTATAAAATGATCTATATTATATAATTTATCATCATGAGATAATACAAACTTATTATCTTGAGTCATTCTAACATCCATTTCAATATAATCAATATACTTACTATTATTAGCTTTTTTAATAGATTTAGAAGTATTTTCTATCTCTTTAGAAGAAAACCCTCTATGAGCACATACTAAATAATTATCTTCTTGAAATTCAGATGTATATTTATTAACTTTATTATAAAATTTATCTTGATTTTTATTTATCTTTAGAGAACCACCACTAGTAATTAATACAAGAGTAATACCAAATATAACTAGATTATTAATCTTCTTCAATATATTCTATCTTTTCATCAGGCTTTAATGATAATCTAAGTACTCTTTGATATTTTTTATTTAATGACTTATATTTAACACCACATTCATCAAATAATCTCTTACTAGCAGTATTTAATGGAGTACCATCATACTTATCAGATAAATAAACTACATTAGATATACCAGATTGAATAATAGCTTTAGCACACTCATTACAAGGAAATAAATCAACATAAATAGTTGCGCCTACAAGATCTTTTCTACTACCAGGATAATTAAGTATCGCATTCAATTCAGCATGACAAACATATGCATATTTAGTATGAATCTCATCTCCTTCTCTTTCCCAAGGAAATTTATCATCCTTAAAGTTATTAGGAGCGCCATTATATCCAATAGATAATATTCTATTATCACTACCAACTATACAAGCACCAACTTGAGTATTAGGATCTTTACTTCTTCCCGCAGCTAATTTAGAAATACCAATAAAGAACTCATCCCAACTAAGATAATCCTCTCTTTTACTACTCATATTATCACCTCATACTTATATAATAACAAATATAACTAGACTTTACAAAGATTTTATGGTATAATATGCCGCAATTAGGTGGTTGTATGATTAGTGTAGTAATTAAAGAAAATGAATTAAAAAGATTAAAAAAGTATCCATTACCAAGTGGAATAGTAAACTCAGAAAGTATAATTTATTATTACAAAGAAGATGTTATTAATAATCAAAGACTATTATTAAAAAAACTATATAATACAAATGAATCAAAAGTACAAAGAAAAATACAAACAATCGAAACATTACAAGATTCTCCATTAATGGATTATAAAGAATTAGTAATACCAAAAGATGTAATATCAATTAAAGGAGTAAAATCAGGATTCATTATAAAAGAAATATTAAATAACACTAATTTTCAATTAATAATAAATAATAATAAGATATCAACATCTAAAAAGATAGAAATATTAAAAAAAGTAGGTGAACTATTAAATAGAGTATCTACATCATCACAAGAATTCTATTTTGGAGATTTACAACCTTCAAATATCTTAGTAGATGAAGATGATAATATTTATATAGTAGATTTAGATAGTTCTGCAGTAAATAGAAAAAAACCATTAGAATCAAAATATATAATATTTGATCATAAAACACATAGTGTAAAGAAATATAAAGTTAATAAAGCTAAAAGAGCTTATCCAAGTAGAAATATAGATATTTATTGCTATAACACAATGATTCTAAATACTATCGCAGGAGAATCTATTCATAGAACTGATATATCTGAGTTTTATGATTATTTAAATTATTTAGATGATAATGGCATATCAAGAAATATATTAGATATCTTTTGTAATCACTACTCAGAAAAACCAAATGAATCAGTATTCCCATATCTAGATGAATTACCAAGACAAATAGGAAAAGAATCTTATAAAGTATATAAAATGTTAAAAAAGAAATAATCTTTATAAGTTGAAATTAATAAAAAAATATAGTAAAATACACCTAGATGCGATGATACCGAGGAGTATATATATAGTATTTTAAGAGAGTTCATGGTTGGTGAAAATGAATAATATGATATATAGAAGGTAGCGGAGGAGCATAAGTATTGAAATTAGTAGATATTTACGTATAACTTACGTTACAAGTTAAGAGATTACTTTTAGTAATAAATTAAGGTGGTACCACGAACTATTCGTCCTTTAGGATGAATAGTTTTTTTTAGGAGGAAATATGGATTACAATTATGATGAATTTAAAATTTATACAAATAAATATCTAGAATTAGGTGATTCAGTAATCCTAAAAGTAGATCATACTTTTCGAGTGGTCAAATTATGTGAAGAAATAGCTAAATCATTAAACTTATCAGAAGAAGATATAGAATTAGCTAAAATATGTGGATTATTACATGATATAGGAAGATTTGAACAATATAAAGAGTATAAAACATTTAAAGATAAAGATAGTATAGATCATGGAGACTTAGGTTATGAAATATTAACTGAAGAAAATTATATAAATAAATTTAAATATAATAAGTCAGATGAAAATATTATTCTAAACTCAGTACGTTTTCATAATAAATTAAATATACCAAAAAATCTATCCGAGAGAGAAACCTTGTTTTTGAATATCACAAGAGACGCGGATAAGATAGACATATTATATTTATTTACTATAGGACATATCAAAATAGATATTGATGATACTGAGTTTACTGAACCTATAATGGATTCTATTAGAAAGAATACTGTTACAGATAGAAGTCTCGTCAAAAGTAAGGTAGATAATTTATCTGTATCACTTGGATTTATTTTTGATATTAATTATCCAATTAGTATTAAAATATTAAAAGAAAAAGATTATTTAAATGAAGAGATTAATCAATATAAAGAAAAAAGTAATAATGATAAAACAAAAGAACAATTAGAAGAAATTAGAACTTATATAAATAAATATATAGAAAAGAGGATAAAAGATGTTAGATAAAAAATATGATCATATAAAAACTGAAAAAGATAAGTATAAAATATGGAAAGATAAAGGTTATTTTGAAGCAGATAATAAGTCTAAAAAGCCACCTTTTTGTATAGTTATTCCACCTCCAAATGTAACAGGTAAATTACATATAGGTCATGCTTATGATACTGCTATACAAGATGCGATAGTTAGATATAAGAGGATGAAAGGATTTGATACTCTTTGGTTACCAGGAATGGATCATGCTGCTATCGCAACAGAAGCTAAAGTAGTTAAAAAGCTAAAAGATCAAGGTATTGATAAATATGAGTATGGTAGAGATAAATTCTTAGAAGCTTGTTGGGATTGGACTAATGAATATGGTGATAGTATCAGAAGTCAATGGGCAGCACTTGGTTTATCAGTAGACTATACAAGAGAAAGATTTACTTTAGATGATGATTTAAATAAAGCAGTTAGAAAAGTATTTGTTGATTACTACAATAAAGGTTTAATTTATCGTGGAGAAAAAATTATTAACTGGGATCCAGTTGCTCAAACAGCTTTATCAAATGAAGAAGTTGTTTATAAGTCAGAAAAAAGTGCTTTCTATCATATTAAATATATGATTGAAGGAACTGATGAATTCTTAGATATCGCAACTACTCGTCCAGAAACATTATTTGGTGATACTGCAGTTGCTGTAAATGAAGCAGACGATAGATACAAGAAGTATGTTGGTAAAAATGTTATCCTACCTCTTATGGATAAACCAATTCCTGTTATTACAGATGAACATGCTGATATGGAAAAAGGAACTGGTTGTGTTAAGATAACTCCAGCTCATGATCCTAACGACTTTGAAGTAGGTAATCGTCATAATTTAGAACGTATTGTTATAATGAATGATGATGCTACAATGAATGAAAATGTTCCTAAAAAATATCAAGGAATGACTCGTGAAGAATGTAGAGAAGAAGTTATTAAAGATTTAAAAGAATTAGATTTATTATTAGAGATAGAACCATTAACTCACGAAGTAGGACATAGTGAAAGAACTGGAGTTATGGTTGAACCAATGATTAAAGAACAATGGTTTGTTAAGATGGAGCCTCTTGCTAAAAGAGTATTAGATTTCCAAGCTGATAAAGATAAAAAAATAAACTTTGTTCCTAAGAGATTTGAAAAAGTATTAAAGCATTGGATGGAAATATCATATGACTGGTGTATTTCTCGTCAATTATGGTGGGGACATAGAATTCCTGCATGGTATAAAGACGGAGAAATATATGTAGGAATGGAAGCACCTAAAGAAAAAGGTTGGGTACAAGATGAAGATGTATTAGACACATGGTTCTCTTCAGCTCTATGGCCTTTCTCAACTCTAGGTTG
>CAMVLZ010000020.1 GCA_947168485.1 uncultured Bacillota bacterium
GGATCATACTATGTTTGATAATTTAGGATTTGAAATAGAACAAATTTCTGATAATACATATAATTTTTATAGAGATGATATTTCATTTTCATTTATTCAATTAAAAAGAATAGGTGCTCCTGCGATAATGGAATATGTATTAACTTTGGGTGTTACTGATTGTAATAATTTAGTTTTCTTAGGATCAGCTGGTTCATTAGATAAAGATATTAAAATAGGAGATATAGTTATTCCAGAATACTCTATTTGTGGAGATGGAGCATCTAGATACTTAAATGATAATTTAGAAGATGAATTCTTAAAAAAAGAATATCCTTCTAAAGAATTTACAAATAAATTATTAAATATATTAGATAAAAATAATATTAAGTATCATAATGTACCTAATTATAGTATTGATACAGTGTTTGCTCAATTCTATCATATAGATAAAATAATAGACTTAGGAGCTAAAACTATAGAGATGGAAACAGCACTTGTATTTAAAAGTAATGAAGTGTTAAATATTAATGTTACAGCACTATTTTGTATATCTGATAATACAGTAGTTAAAAAATCATTATATAGTGGAAGATTTAAAGAAGAAAATGATTATAGACATAAAGTTAGATTTGAAGTTATTCCTAATATAATAATAGATTTATTTAAATAAAAAAATACTAGATTAATTCTAGTATTTTTAGTTGTTTAATATGATTATTATTAATATTATATAAATTATTATATATAGTAAAATTGAACTTATTAAATATATAATATTTTTAATTTTATAATTCTTATCTTTTACAACATATTTTAATCTATAACAAGGTATATAGAAAATATTAAATAAATAACAGAATATCGCATGTAGTATATTATTTTTATCTTCTTTATCTTGCGCAGCTATAACTATATGATAAATCATCTCTACAAATATTAGTATTATAAAGATTAACATTATAATAACACCTAATACTTTTAATTGTTCTGCATAGATCATTAAAACTATAAAAAATAGGAAAAATAATATATTTAAAATATGAGTCCAATATTTATTAATAAAACTTTTCATAATAGCCCCTTTCAATGTTGATAATTATACTACAAAATTGTATTTTTGTAAATTATAATATGATATAATTTGATTGGTGGAAGTGATGATATGAAATATAAAATTCCTTCTTTAGAAACAAAAAGATTAATATTAAAAAGTGGTTCATATGAAGATTATGTTAAAGTATATGAATATGATTTTACTAGATTAAGAAATATAGATGGAGAATTTGAGTTTATTAAGTTTGATCCTGAAAAACTAAGAGGATATGAAACTTATGCTTTAGAAGAAGATAATGTTTTAGATTTTATTATTTATTTAAAAGATAATAATTATCCTATAGGTAATATTGTTTATGATAGGTATAATGAGACAAATAAATCTTTAGAAATATCATGTAATTTACATCCTGATTATTGGAGAAATGGTTATATGAGTGAAGCAATTATAGAGACTATGAGATATGTATTTAATAATTTAGATATTGATAATATAATTTATGGTTATGCTGAAGAGAATTATAAATCTAAAGGTTTAAGTGATAAAATTGGTTTTAAGTATTATAAAGAACACATTGAACATTATAAGAGAATTGATAAAGATATAAAAGAAATTAATACTATAATGAGTAAAGATGAATTTAATATGAAATGGGGATAATTATGAATAAAGAATTAACTAATAGTTAAATAGAGGTGACATATGAAATATTTAGGAAGTAAAACTATAGAAACAGAAAGATTAATATTAAAAGCACAAACTATGGAAGAGCAATACTATTTATGGAGTGTATTAATGATACCTGAAGTAAATAAATATTATTTATCTATTCCTAAAAAGTTTGCTGAAAAATTAAAAGATTGGGATATACAAAAAGGATATTATGAAGAAGAGATGAAGCACGCTAATGATTTGGATGTATTTAAATGGAGTGTGTTTTTAAAAGATACAGATAAATGTATTGGAAGAGTATCTTGTCAAGAAGCTAAAAGTGATGGATATGATGTTAATGATCCTAGTATTAGAGGTGTTGGTTGGTATATTGATCCAAAATATAAGGGAAATGGTTTTGGTAGAGAAGCAGCAAATGCTATGATGAATTATATGTTTCAAGAATGTGAAATAGATAAAATATTATCAGGAGCAGCTATTCAAAATCCAGCTTCTTGGTTGATATTTGAAAGATTTGGATTTTTTAGATCTGATAAAACCAAAATGGTAGAATATACATTTTGTGATGAACTAGTAGAAGATTATCAATATTCTTTAACAAAAGAGATGTATTTTAAAAATAATAAACATATAAAAAAGAAGTGATAAGATGAATTATAATTTAAAAGATTATTATTATCATACTATTTCAAAAGATGATGAGAATTATACTTATGAAATATTAGAAAATGTATTAAGAGATAAACAATTAAAATCTCAACAATTACTAGGTAAAAATGAAAATAAATATAATGGTAGTAATTATATTTCTTTAGCTAGTTATTCTAATAATAATGAATATAAGAGTTTTATTATAGATAGAGATAATTTTAATAATTCTAAGTTATCTAATATGTTTGATAATTATAATTCATATTTAGATTATATGAAGTTAGATAGTAGGTTAGAGAAACCATTATCAAAAGAAGAGTTTTTTTATAAAAATAATACTAATGATAAGATGGATTATTATAAGTATTTAGATTCTATAACAAGAACTTATCCAGTAGATATATCATATCTTTATAGTAAAACTAATGATAATATTTATAAGTTTATTATAGAAATGATTGATACTGATATATTAGATTGTTTTCCATCTGAAAATTCTTTTGATGAATATATTAGATATTCAAAAGGAGTAACTTTTGTATTTCCTAAGAGTATTAAAGTAGAAGAAGTTACTATTATTCCTAATTTACCATTTGATATAGAAAATAAGTTAATTGATTATATATCTAATCAATCTAATAGATATAGTAATTTAATTGGAGAAGTACAAGTTAAAGATTATATAGATATTGATAGTTCTATTGGTATTATAATTTCAGATAATTTAGATATAAATAAAATAAATAATATATTAAATAAATATAATTATGATAAAAGAATATTTAAGTTAGTTAATAATAAATTAGTATAATATTGATTAATAATATGTTATTATGATGATAGGAGGGATAATATGAAGAAAAAGGTAGTATTATTACTATTAGTATTTTGTGCTTTATTTACAATAACTGCTTGTGGTAAAAAGAAAGAAGATAAAGATGGTAAGGATGAAATAAAATTTGTTTCAAAGATTGAAATTGGTAAGGCGCAATATATTGAACAATTGAAAAAAGTACCAATCGATGGAACAGATGATTATTTGATTATTACTGAAAAAAGAAAATGGGAAGTACCTGAACATGAAGAAGGGACAACTGTAAGTTTTACAATAAATATTCCATATATATTACATGTAGATGGTAATGATTATAAGGGTGTGTATTATTTAAATGATAATCAAGAACAAGGTGATGATAAAAATCCAAAATACACTTTAAAAATTACTAATTTAACATCTAATTATGAAACAGAAGTATTAATTAATAATAAATAATAATAAAAGACAGATTAGTACATAATCTGTTTTTTTTATGCTATAATTTTATTAATAGTAATTTTGTATCCAACTTTAGCAATATATAAAAAATAATTGAGGTGTAATAAATGAATGTTAAGATTTATCATGAAATGTCAAATGAAGAGTTTTTAGAGGTAATAGAGTCAGTTGGATTTAAAACTTATACTAATGAACAAGTAACAAAAGCATTAGAAAATACAATGTATATGGTCAAAGTAGAAGTAGATGACAAGTTAGCTGGAATTGGAAGAGTTGTTGGTGATTATAGCATTGTGTGTTGTCTTTCTGATATTTGTGTTAAACCTGAATTTCAGAAAAAGGGAATTGGTTTAATTATTGTAAATGAGTTAAAGAAAATGATAGAAGATGGTGTGAAAGAAGGAGAAAAAATGCAGATTGAATTGACTCCTACTGCAGGTAATGAAAAATTCTATCAAAAAGCTGGATTTAAATATAAGCCTGATGTAATTACTGGAATGTATCTATGGATAAAAAAATGATGAAGGTTAGTAAATTCATTTTAAGGTTGATGTTCATTAATAAATGAGGTGAAATTATGAATATAGATTTTGTAAGAAATGATTTTAGATTTAATGCTCGTGCATCTGCTGTTATTTATAACAAAGATTTAAGCAAAGTCTTATTGTTTAATGTTGAGGGTAGAGATTTTTATATGCTACCTGGTGGTAGAATAGAAGAATTAGAAGAAAGTATAGATACGATAAAAAGAGAAATAAGAGAAGAAATTGAATGTGATAATATTAAATATACTTTTCTAGCTTTGAGTGAAGAATTTGTTACTGATAAAGGATATAATAATCATCAAATAAATATTATCTATAAAGGTATATATACTGATGAGATTAAAGAAACTAAATTTAAAGGATTAGAAGGAGATTGGATTGATTTTGAATGGGTTGATATTTCTAACATTCATCAATACAAAATATTTCCAAATGGAATTCAAAATTTAATTGATGGAAGTAGTGATTCAATACATTTAATTTCTAATTTAATTAAACAATAATATGAGGAGATTATACTATGGGATTGTTTGATAGAATTAAAAAGAATAAACCAAATAAAGAAGAGTTAAATCCAATTGGATGGGATTCTATTACAGAGGTTTTTGAGAAAATTTATCCTACACAAAAAAAGCCAAAACATTATGGAACATTAATAAATTGGAAATTTGGAGGTAATGATCCATTAGAAGGTATAAGTATTTATGATGGAGGAGAATATTGGCACTTTGTATCTTATGGATTATCAGAATTATTTGAAAAAGAATCTAATAATAAAGATATTAGTGGTTATGGAATGGAATTTACTTTTAAATTAAAAAAAGATAACTATGAAGATGAAGAAGCAGAAATTAAGGGTATTTGTGGGATTCTACAATCTATAGCTAGAATAACATTTACACAAGGAGAAATATTTAATTCATATGAATATTTATATACAGGACAAACAGAAGGAATAGATATTAGAATGAAATCAAATATAACTGGTTTTATTACTATTCCTGATAAAGAAATAAATTCAATTATGACTCCTAATGGTAAAGTTGATTTTGTTGAATTTATTGGTGTTACTAATGATGAATTAGTAGCATTAAGGAATAATGAATTAGATGTAAAAACTTTATATAATAAATTAGGTAGTGATGTTACAGACTATAATAGAAAATCAGTTATATAATTTCAAATTCGCGAAAAAAACATTTTGTATGATGAGAGGAGTTAAATATGGAAAAGAATGAATTGATAAAAAAAGAAAAAAATGAAGTAACAATACAAAATAATAAAGAGATTGCTTCTGATATTATGTTAGAAGAAATAGTTCAAAAGGCTATTCAAATACCTGGAGTTAAAGTTGATAGAAATAAATTTTTAGCTGAATGTTTTTCTTCTAAAACTGATTCGCTTGAAAATATAATCAATAAAGGAACAGTAGGAGCTGGAATAACTAGAGAAGAAATAAATAATCTAGCTAATAGATTGATTATTAATAGAACTAGTCAATCATCTTTAGCTTCCTTTGCTGCAGGTATTCCAGGTGGTTTAGCAATGGCTGCGACTATTCCAGCAGATATATTGCAATTCTTTGGAATGTCATTAAGACTTGCTCAAGAACTTTCATATTTATATGGTGCAGATGATTTATGGAAAAATGGACAAGTTGATGATGAAAAAGTAAAGAATCAATTAATCTTATATTGTGGAGTAATGTTCGGTGTATCTGGAGCAGTTTCAGGAGTAAGAGTCTTATCAACACAAGTTGCTAAAACAGCACTTAAAAAGATTCCACAAAAAGCATTGACTAAAACATTTTGGTATCCAATGATAAAAAAGATTTGTTCATTTGTAGGCTATACTCTTACTAAGAAAACATTGGCTTCAGGAGTATCTAAAGCAATACCTGTTATTGGTGGTGTAATATCTGGAACAATTAATTTCGCTTCAATGATGCCTATGGCTAAAAGATTAAATAACACTTTGGATAAAGCAACATTTGATTATTCAGAAGAAGAATATAATAAAGATATAGAATTATTAAATAATGAAACTGGTGAAGTTACTGAAGAAGAAAAACAAAAATTTAAAGAAAAATTTGTAGATGGATTTAATAAAACAAAAGATAATGTTTCAAATTTATTATCTAAGTTTGAAAATAAAGAAAAATCAAAAATAGATCCTGTAGAAGAAATAAAGAAGTATAAAGAATTATTAGATTCTGGAATTATTGATCAAGAAGAATTCGATAAAAAGAAAAAAGAATTATTAGATTTATAATTATTTAAATTAGGTAGATTAGTATAAAGTCTACCTTTTTTATGATATAATTTTGGTGGTCTAGTGATTTAATTAAAAAAGCGATAGGAATTATTAAGGTGATTACGCCACCTAATAATAAGAAAGAAGTGATATAATGATAGTTGTCGAAGTTGGTTTTAAATTGAATAATACTTTAGATTACTATGATAAATTATTAAAAGCAAATGGATTAATAAATGATTATAATGTTGTTACTCATGATTTATATTATACTAATAAAGATTTAAATAATTTGAGTGAAAATGAAATGAAGAATGCTTGTATAAGATTAAGAAGTTGTAATAATGAAAAATATAAGATTCAAAATAATTTAATATCAGAATTAAATATGAATGAAATAGATTTAGAAAAATTAAAAGAATTCGAAACTGAATTATCTCATTTTGGATATAGAAAAGTATTTGATACTACAAAAAAAGATCATCATTATTATAAAGATGGCATGAATAGCAAGGTACAATTACAAGAAATTGATAATATAGGATTGCTAGTATATTATGATAATAGTAATTATTATGAGTATGATTTGGATACTCAAAGGAAGAAATTAATTGATGAACTTAATTCATATGGATTTAATTTTAATTATGATGAGTTAGGGTTAGATAAATTAAGAACATTATATTATGGTAAAGAATGCACAAGTAAAAATCAGAAGGGATAAAAAATAGATTAAAATATGCTTTTTTTTGAGAGTAATTAGGGTACTGGCTTGTAACATGCCGACACACCTTATATTAATAGAAAGAGGCGAATAATATGGCAAATATTTATTTAAAATTTCCAACAATAGATGATAAGGAAAAGTGGATTGAGTATTTAAAGGAATATCGTCTAGATAATCCTAAAGCAAAACCATTAAGTTGTACTGAAGATATTAACTATGAAGAATGGCTTAATAAGATAACAAAGGAACATAATGGTATAGATTTACAAGAAGGAAGAGTTCCATCATCAGTTTATTTCTTAATGAATGATGAAAGAATTATTGGTAATTTATCAATAAGGCACAATATTGATAATGAATTTCTTTCACATATTGGAGGTCATATAGGATATGGTGTAAGGCCTAGTGAAAGAAGAAAAGGTTATGCTACAATAATGCTTAATTTAGCACTTGAAAAGTGTGATGAATTAGGATTAGAAAATGTATTGGTTACTTGTAAGGAAGATAATATTGGATCTGCTAAAACAATTGAAAATAATTGCGGTATTTTAAAGGAAATAATATTTGATTCACAAGAAAATTGTAATTTCAAAAAATATTGGATAAATGTTAAAGAAGCATTAAATAAAAAAGAAGAAATAAGAAGGAGATGACTCTCATGAATAATGAAGAAAAAAACTTACAAAAAACAAATATCAATTGTTCGATAAGAAAATACGCAACACATTTTGAAAACTCCTATAAAATAAGGGTAAAATAGGCATCGAGTAATTACATTTTTTTAATAAAAATTGCTAAAAATACCCCAAAAATAGCATAGTATTTAAGGGGTGGTGATTACGAGTAACACTTTAAAAAAAGTATATATATCAGATAGTAATATCTGATTTTTTTTATGCAATAATTTAGGAGGGTTTATGAAAGAAGAAGTTGTTGAATTGAATGTCAAAGATATTTGTGATTTTCCTAAACACCCATTTAAGATAAATAATGATTTAAATTATGAAGAGTTAAAAAATAGTATTATTGAAAGTGGAGTATTAGTTCCTACAATAGTAAGAAAAAAAGATGATGGAAAATACGAAATGTTATCTGGACACAGAAGAAGAAAAAATGAAGATATTTGAAATGATGAAATCTGAATTTAATATTTCAGAAAAATAACAAATGATATATCTTTATCTAGAAATTTAAATCCAAGAAAGCAGGATAATTATTGATTTTAAAGAGCATTATTTAGAAATAAAGCCATTTACATCATATTACTTGTGTGTTAGAATAAAAATAAGTAATGTCGTTATAAAAAAATAGCGGCCATATTAGGAGAAGATTATATGGAAAATAAAAATAGTATCGCTAAAGCAAATGAAGAATTATTAGACAGTATAAAAAACAATAAAAATGTACCATTAAGACAAATACATGGACTACTTCGTAGCAGTAAAATAAAAAAATTAGAAACTGCCTACGCTAGAGAATTCTATAAAGCTATATATGAAATATATAAAGATGTAGTAGATCAAAAAACGAAGTCTAAACTAGATGAAATAGATAGAAGAATCAATGACTTAATGGGCCAATTAACTACTAATTTTGATTGGACTAATGTTGAACAATATGGATTGCAATTCCTTGGATATAACACTTTTAATGGCATGTGGAGAGATGAATCCGATATACATGATGGCTATCCAACCAAATATCGTTATAGATTGAGTTATTATCCTGAAACAGGTTTTATTGCTGAAGATGAACACCAACATGGCTCATCAGGAGACCTTGAAGTTACAATAGGATCAAAATCACGTCTAATTAAAGGTGATGAGAGAAGAGATGAATCAGCAACAATTAACAGATTTTTAAAAGAAAATGAAGAAATTCTTCTTGAAATACATAAAGCTTTATTAGAAAAAAAAGAAATATTATGCAATGTAGACAATCCAGAATTAGAAAAAAATAAAGAAACATGCCAAAAAATAGTCCAACTATTTAAAACTTCAATAGAATCCGTTAAACCAAGAAAAAGAGAAGATAATAGAGAAGAAGAAAATAGAAAAAAAGTGAAAGATGTAACAAATAATAAACCAAAACAATCAGAAGATGATTCAAATAGTATAGTAGAATTATATGAAGATATGATGTTTGATGCAGATAATCAAGAAGTAACTAATACAACAGCAAAAAAAAGATAATATGTTATTGTGTTTAAATAATTTGAATTAAACAATAATTAAAGAATTAAGACTAAATAATATTAGTCTTTTTTTTGAAAAATAGTTACTTTTTAATAAAGTATGCTATAATATGTAGCAAGCTCAAGAAGGGGGAAACGCTCAGAATAAAAATTAAAAAGAATATTATTAAAGTCCCCTGTCAAAAGGGGATTTCGTATTATTATAAAGTTGTAGTCATATGTCCAGACAATTATATCAATATTTTTGATGTTGCAATATCTAACCCCATAAAAATGACTTGAAATTAGACGGAATTATACTAAATTTCGTCTTTTTTATGCTATAATTGATTAGAAATGGAGTGATTCCTATGGATAATAAAACGAATATCAACTGGTATCCTGGTCATATGGCTAAGACTAAGAGACAATTGAAAGAGATTGGTAATTTAATTGATATAGTTTATGAAGTTATTGATAGTAGAATGCCTCTTTCTTCTAGAGTAGAAGAAATGGATGATATTATTAAGGATAAACCTAGAATTATTATTTCTACTAAGTATGATTTATGTGATAAAAAGTATACTGATAAGATATTAGATTTATATAGAAAAGATAGTGTTGTTATACCTATTGATTTATTAGATGGGAAGATTGATAAGATTATTGAAGAGACTAATAAATTAATGGTAAAGGTTAATCAAAAACGAATAGAAAAAGGATTAGAACCTAGAAAAGCTCGTGTTATGGTTATTGGTATACCTAATGTTGGTAAGAGTAGTTTGATTAATAGACTTTGTAATAAAAAAGTAGTTGGTGTTGGTAATAAACCTGGAGTTACTAAGAGTTTAAATTGGATTAGAATTAATCAAGATATAGAACTTCTTGATTCTCCTGGAATATTATGGCCTAAATTTGTTGATCAAGAACGTGCTAAAGTTTTAGCAGCCTTTATGTCTATTAAAGAAGAAATATTAAATAGAGAAATGATATGTGGATTTATTATTGATGAGATGTTTAAATTATATCCAGAAAAATTAGAAGAGAGATATGGTATTACTAAAGATATGGATATAGTTGAAATATATGATGTTATTGGTAAACGTAGAGGTTGTTTAGTAAAGGGTGGAGAAATTGACTATGATAGAGTAGTTGATATTATAATTAGAGATTTTAATAATAATAGTTTTGGTAATATTACTTTTGATAGATTAGGTGAAGGTAATGACTAAGAAAGAAATTGAAAGTATAGATAATTATAAATATGAAAGAGAATTAATTGATTCTGGAGTTAAATTAATTGCTGGAGTAGATGAAGTAGGAAGAGGTCCTTTAGTTGGACCTGTTGTGACTGCTTGTGTAATTCTTCCTCTTAATTATAAATTAGATGGGTTAACTGATAGTAAAAAGATTAGTGAAAAGAAAAGGGATATGTTTTTTGATATTATAAAGAAAGATGCTTTAGGTATAGGGATAGGTATTGTTTCTGAAAAGAAAATTGATGAGATAAATATTTATGAAGCTACTAAGGTAGCTATGAAAGAAGCTATTTCTAATTGTAATATTAAACCTGAACATGTATTGATTGATGCGATGAAGTTAGATTTAGATATACCTAGTACTAGTATTATTAAAGGTGATTTATTATCTCTTAGTATTAGTGCAGCATCTATTATAGCTAAAGTTACTCGTGATAGAATGATGTATGAATTAGATGAGAAATATCCTATGTATAATTTTAAAAAGAATAAGGGATATCCTACTAAAGATCATTTAGAAGCTATTAAAGAATATGGAATAATTGATGAACATAGAAAGAGTTATGGACCAGTAAAAAAATATTTAGAAGAGAATTCTAAATGAAAAATTTTTTTAAAAATAAAGAATATTTAAATATAGTATTTTAAATATTCTTTTGTTTTTGATTTGACATTTTTAAATAATAATTAGTTTGACAAAAAGAATAATTATTAGTATAAGTATTTTGGAGGCGGATTATGGGAAAGAAATTGGTTATTGTAGAAAGTCCGAGTAAAAGTCATACTATTGGTAAATATCTTGGTAGTGATTATAAAGTAGTATCAAGTATGGGTCATATTAGAGATTTGGCTACTACTGGTAGATATGGACTTGGTGTAGATATAGAGAATGGTTTTACTCCTAGTTATATTCCTATTAAAGGTAAAGGTAATATCATTAAAGACTTAAAGAAAGAAGTAAAAGATGCAGATATGGTTTATTTAGCAAGTGACCCTGATCGTGAGGGAGAAGCTATTGCTTGGCATTTGAAAGATACTTTAGGTATTGATGATGATAAGTATTTAAGAGTAAAATTTAATGAAATTACTAAGAATAAAATACTTGAAAGTATTAATAATCCTGGTAAGATTGATGATAATTTAGTTAAATCACAAGAAACTAGAAGAATACTTGATAGAATTATTGGATTTAGATTATCTAAGTTATTACAAAGTAAAATTGATGCGAAAAGTGCTGGTCGTGTACAAAGTGTAGCATTAAAATTAATTGTTGATAGAGAACGTGAGATTGAAGCATTTATTCCAGAAGAGTATTGGACTATTACTGCTCATTTTGATGATAAAGTTCCTTTTGATGCTGATTTCTTTAGATATAAAGAAGATGATGTTAAATTAGAAACTGAAGAGCAAGCTGATGAAGTACTTAATAATATTAGTGATAAATATAAAGTAGAAAATGTTGAGAAAAAGAATCGTAAAAGGAGTAGTAAACCTCCATTTATTACAAGTACACTTCAACAAGAAGCTTCTACTAAATTAGGATTTAGTGCTAAAAAGACTATGAGTGTCGCTCAAAAGTTATATGAAGGTATTGATCTAGGTAGTGAAAGAGCAGGTCTTATTACTTATATGAGAACTGATTCTATTAGACTTAGTGATGATTTTGTTGCTAGTACTAAAAAGTTAATTGAAGAAGAATATGGTAAGAATTATTTAGGTTCTGTTAAAGTTAGTAAGAAGAAAACTGATAATGTACAAGATGCTCATGAAGGTATTAGACCTACTAGTATATTAAGAGATCCTAAAAAGATTAAAGAATATTTAGATAAAGATGAATTTAAATTATATAGTTTAATTTATAAGAGAGCACTTGCTTCATTAATGGCAGATGCTATAGTTGATCAAACTACTGTTATTTTAAATAATAATGATTATAAATTTAAGACTAGTGGTAGTATTATTATCTTTGATGGATATTTAAAAGTATATGGTGATTATGAATCTAGTGATGATAAAGTATTACCTGAATTTAGTGTTGGTGAAGATAAAATAACTAAAGATGTTGAGAAAGAGCAACACTTTACTAAACCACCTGCTAGATATACTGAAGCTAAACTTATTAAAGAATTAGAAGAATTAGGTATAGGTAGACCTTCTACATATGCGACTATTCTAGATACTATTAGAACTCATGGATATGTAAAGATGGAAGATAAGAAGTTTGTTCCATTAGAAATAGGTTTTCAAGCTACTGATAAGTTACAAGAGTTCTTCTCAGATATTATTAATGTTAAATATACTTCTAATATGGAAGAAGATTTAGATGAGATAGCTGATGGTAAATTAGTATGGGTAAATGTATTAAGAGAATTCTATGATAAATTTGAACCTCTTGTTAAGAAGGCATTTAGTGAAATGGAAAAGACACCTGCGAAAGAAACTGGTGAGATGTGTCCTGAGTGTGGTTCTCCACTAGTAGTTAGAAAAGGTAAGTATGGAGAGTTTGTTGCTTGCTCTAATTATCCTACTTGTAAATATATTCAAAAAGAAGAAAAACATGAAGAGATACTTATGGATTGTCCTGTTTGTAAGAAGGGTCAAATTGTTGAGAGAAAAACACGTAAGGGTAAAATATTCTGGGGATGCAACAACTATCCAAAATGTAAGACTGCTACTTGGGATAAACCTACTGGAGAAGTATGTCCTAAATGTGGTAAATTATTAGTAGATTCTAAAGATGGAATTAAATGTATGGAATGTGATTATGTAAAGGAGTAGACTACTCCTTTTTTTAATATTGTGTTATAATGATTTTAGGTGATTTTATGGCTAAGTATTATATTGTATCTAGAATTGGAGATGAGTATGATCTTATTAAAGTTGGTGATAAAACTAAATTAGAAGAGATTGATACTTATACTTTAAATTTTAAGAATAAAGAAGAATTAATTAATAATATTAATAGTAATGGTAATGATATTAGTACTGATAGTGATCTATTTATTGTTTATATGAATAAAGGAGAAATTTGTACTAAAGAAATATTATATGAAAGTGATAAGAATTTTAATATTAAAGAAAATATAGATTTATCTTTAAATGGAGACTTATTAGTTTGTTATCCTATATTTAAAGAAGTTTTTGCTTTAAGTAAGAATATTGAATTTTCTAATATGATGTTATCTTCTATATATTCTATTTATTCTGATTTTAAGAATTTAGTTTATTCTTCTCATAAGAGTATAGAAAATGTTAAATTTAATAAGAATAATGCTTGGTTAAGAAAAAGTTATAATAATCTTAGAGATTTATGTGTATTAATGAATGATTATGATAAGATGATGCCTAAGAGAAGTTTTATATTTTTAGGTAAGAAAACTGAATTAGAGAAAGAAAGACGTTCTATATTTACTGATTTAAAACGTAATTTAACTGATTCTTTTGGACAATTATCTTTTATTGGGGGACCTAATAATTATATTCATATTACTGAATTACATCCTGATAATATTCCTGATAGACATGTATTAAAGGGTGGAAAAGAGGGTTCAATTAAACCTCAATTATCAATTGAAATGACTACTATGCCTGACATGGCTATGTCATATGGTTCTACTGAATATAAATTAGATTTAGATAGTATTAAGAAAGTTAATTTATGTTATCAAAGTAAGGGCGTTAAAGATAATGCGACTAAACAAATACTTAGATTTTTAACTAGTGATTATTATATGCCTGGAGAGGCTATTAAATATAAAGATGATAAATATTATATAGACTTTGATGTATTTGATTATAAATATAGTGATGAAGAGAAGAAAGAATTATCTTCATTAATGAGTCAAAAGATGATGGGATTAGTAAAAGGATATAAAAATTGTAGTGATAGAATGAAAGATCCTTTCTTATCAGGAAATAGTATGGATATTTTAGATCAAGATAGAAATGCTTTTAGAAGAGATATTAAGAGATACTTAGATAAATATGCTGATAAGAATAGTAAGAGTATTAATAAAATATTTAGATTCTGTCAGGTACAAAAAGAAGTAATTGATAATACTAAAGGTAGAAAAAGATGAGTGATATTAAATTAGATAAAAATGTTGAGAGTTATTTTGATTATTTAGAATATGAAAAGAAATATTCTCATCATACTGTTATTAATTATAAAGATGATGTTATTGAGTATTTAGAGTTTCTTGATAGTGAGAATTTGACTTATAAGAGTATTAGATATGAAGATATTAGATTTTACTTAATGTTTTTAAAAGATAATAAGAATAATACTAATTCATCTATTGATAGAAAGTTAAGTGCTTTGAGAGGAATGTATAAGTATTTAGCTAATGAAGGAGTAGTTTCATCAAACCCATTTAGTTTAGTTAGTGGACCTAAGAAAGAGAAGAAACTTCCTAGATACTTTGAATATAATGAGTTAGAAGAATTACTTAATACTCCTGATTTAAGAAAACCTTTAGGACAAAGAGATAGATTAATATTAGAGATGCTTTATGCGACTGGTGTACGTGTATCTGAACTTGTTAATATTAAAGTTAGTGATATTAATCGTAGTATGAAGAATATCTTAATACTTGGTAAAGGTAATAAAGAGAGACTTGTTGAGTATGGAGATTATTGTGAAGAAGCATTAGAGATGTATTTACAAGATGGTTATTTTAGACTTAATGTTCATAGTAGTCCATATCTCTTTTTAAATAATAATGGAGAACAATTAACTGATAGAGGAGTTAGATATATACTTAGTAATTTAATAGAAAAAACATCTATTAATAAAAAGATATCTCCACATATGATTAGACATTCTTTTGCGACTCATTTACTTAATAATGGATGTAGTTTATTGTCTGTACAAAAGTTATTGGGACATGACTCTATTAAATCTACTCAAGTATATACTCATGTTTCTACTGATAGATTGAAAGAAGTTTATAGGAATAGTTTTCCTAGAGCTAGAGAAAAAAAGTAAAAATCTATTTTATTTTTTATAATAATTAGATATAATATATTTGTTTTAGGTGTTGTTATGGTTGAATTTAATAATATTAATGAATTATATGAAAGAATTTATCCTTGTTTAAAATTAAAACAAAGATTGTTAAAGACTCAAGGATTTGATATTAGTATTAGATCTTTATGGGAGTTTTTATCTAATACTTGGAAGAATTCTAGTAATTTAACTTTATATGATATGGTTAATGATATAATGATACTTGATATTAATAGTTTGAAAGAGGTGTGAAAATGAAATTAAAAGATGGAAGGATAGTTGGTGCTGTTATAGCATTATTTGTTATTGTAGTAGTAGGTATCTGTTTTTTATTTAAACCTTTATTTGGAGGCCTAAAGTTTGGTTTAGATTTACAAGGTGGTTTTGAAATACTTTATAAAGCAGAATCTATTGATGGATCTAAAATGACTAGTGAGAAGGTTCAAGCTACTTATAAAACATTACAAAAGAGAATTGATAGTTTAGGTGTTAGTGAACCTGAAATTACAGTTGAAGGTAATGATAAGATTAGAGTTAAGTTAGCAGGAGTTAAAGATCCTGAAGAAGCTAGAACTCAATTATCTACAGTAGCTACATTATCATTTAGAGATGTTAATGATAAATTACTTATGAGTAGTGATGTATTAAAAGCAGGAGGAGCTAAGATAGGACAAGATTCTAAAGGTGGACCTGCTGTTAGTTTAAGTGTTGCTGATAAAGATGAATTTTATAGAGTTACTAAAGAAGTTAGTAAGAGAAGTAGTGGTAATAACTTAATTGTTATTTGGTTAGATTATAAAGAAGGAGAAGATTCTTATTCTTCTGAATCTAGTATGTGTGGTACTGATGAATCTAATTGTTTATCTGCTGCTACTGTATCACAAGGATTTGCTAGTGATGTTATTATTCAAGGTAATTTTAAAGATGAAGAAGTTGCTAACTTAGTTGATTTGATTAATAGTGGATCACTTCCAGCTAATTTAAAAGAGATTAGTTCTAATACAGTTGGTGCTTCATTTGGAGATCAAACTTTATCTGATACTTTTAAAGCTGGTGTTGTTGGTATTGCTTTAATTGTATTAATTATGATACTTTTCTATCATTTTTCCGGATTTATATCTAGTGTTGCAATGATAGCTTATACTTTCTTAGTATTCTTAGTATTCTGGTTATTAGGTGGAGTATTAACATTACCTGGAATTGCTGCATTAGTACTTGGTATTGGTATGGCAATTGATTCTAATGTTATTATGTTTGCTAGAATTAGAGAAGAATTACTTGCAGGTAGAAGTGTTAAGATGGCAGTTAAAGAGGGTTCTAAATCTAGTTTATCTGCTATAATTGATGCTAATATTACTACATTTATTGTTGCATTAATTATGTTCTACTTTGGAGAAAGTAGTATTAAAGGATTTGCTACTATGTTAATGATTACTGTAGTTGTTACTATGTTAACTATGGTTATTATGACTAGAGCAATGTTAAAATTATTTAGTAAAGATGGGTTCTTTGATGATAAACCTCAATTATTTATTAATATTAAGAAGAAAGATATTCCTGATGTTAGTAAGAATGAAAAGATTAAGAAAGTTCCATTTGGAAAAACAAATTTCTTTAAACATAAATATATATTAGTATTATTATCTATGTTTATAATTACTGCTGGAGCTGTTACATTTGCTGTTAAGGGATTACCTTTAGGTATAGATTATAAAGCTGGTACTTCAGTTACTATTGTTACTGATAAGAATGTTTCTGAAAAACAATTAAAGAAAGATTTTAAAGAGAATGGATTAGAAACAAGTACTATTAATATTGGTAATGATGAAATATCTGTAAGAATTGATGATGCTTTAGATGGTGAATCTGTTAAGAAAGTTAATAAATATTTTGAAGATAAATATGATGCTAAAGTAAATATTGGTGTTATTTCTAATATGGTTGCTAGAGACTTAGTTAAGAATGCTATTTTAGCAATACTAGTATCTATGGTAGGTATTATTTTATATATTTCTATTAGATTTAAATTTAGTTATGCTTTAGGTGGAGTAGTTGCTTTAGTACACGATGTATGTATTATGTTAGCATTCTTCGTTATGACTAGATTTGAAATTAGTAGTATGTTTATAGCAGCTGTTCTTGCTATTATTGGTTATTCAATTAATGATACTATAGTTGTATTTGATAGATTTAGAGAAGAGATTGCTAAGACTAAAGAAAAGATTACTAAAGAGAATTTTGAATCTATTTGTAATAAAGCAATTCAAGCTACATTTACAAGAACAATACTTACTTCATTAACTACTTTAGTTCCAATTATTGCTTTATTAGTTATTGGATCTAAAGGAATCTTTACATTCAATATAGCTATGTTAGTTGGATTAATTTCTGGTACTTATTCATCTATATTTATAGCTGGATTAATCTTTATAGCTTTAGAGAAGAGAAAGATAGGTAAACCTAAAAAGAAAAAAATAGTTTATACAGATGATTTTGAGGAAAAGAAAATAAAGGGTATTAATTGCTAGAGGAGGTGATGTCCTTGTCTAGAACTCGCGATAATATTACATTTGATGATTTATTAAAAAAAGTAAAAAAATATATTACAGATACTCATGAATTAGAAATTATAAGAAAAGCTTATGATCTTGCTTATACTAAACATGAGGGTCAATATAGAAAAACGGGTGAAGCATATATAATTCACCCTTTAAATGTTTCTGTAATACTTACTGAGATTTATGCTGATTATGAAACTATTTCAGCAGGTCTTTTGCATGATGTCTTAGAAGACTGTGATTGTACTGCTGATGAAATGGAAAAAGAAGTAGGAGTTAATATTACTAAGTTAGTACAAGGTGTTACTAAATTATCTAAGATTCACTTTTCTACTGAAAATGATTATTTAATAGATTATTATAAAAAAATAATTGTTGGTATGAGTGAAGATGTTAGAGTTATTATTATTAAATTAGCTGATAGACTTCATAATATGAGAACTTTATGGGCATTACCTAAAGAGAAGCAAAAAAGAAAAGCTAAAGAAGCTTTAGAGATACTTGCGCCTATAGGTGACCATTTAGGTATTCATAAAATTAAATCTGAGTTAGAAGATTTATCACTTAGATATTTAAAACCTGATGTTTATTATGATATAGCTGAACATTTAAATAAAACTAAAATTGAAAGAGAACAAACTGTTAGTAAGATGTTAAATGAAGTTACTGACTTACTTGTTGAACATCATATTAATCATGAGATAAAGGGTAGAGCTAAAAGTATTTATTCAATTTATAATAAATTAAATAATGGTAAGACTTTTAATACTATATATGATTTATTAGGTATTAGAATTCTTGTTAATACTGAACAAGAATGTTATTTAGCTCTTGGTTTAATTCATTCTAAATTTAAACCTTTACCTCATAGATTTAAAGATTATGTTGCGATGCCTAAACCTAATATGTATCAATCTTTACATACAACTGTATTTGGTATAGATGGATATTTATTTGAAATACAAATTCGTACTTATGATATGAATGAAGTTGCGGAGAATGGTATTGCTTCTCATTGGTCTTATAAAGAAAATAATGGTAGTGAAAAATCAGCTAATCTAACTGATACTACTGAACAAAAATTACAATTCTTTAAATCAATTATAGATTTATCTAAAGATCATATGAGTAGTGAAGAGTTTGTTAATTCTGTAAAGAATGAAGTATTAAATAATAATATTTATTGTTTTACTCCTAAAGGAGATGTTATAGAGTTAACTAAAGGTGCTACTCCTATAGATTTTGCTTATAAAATTCATACTAAAGTAGGAGAGACAATGGTAGGTGCTATTGTTAATGACCAAGCTGTTTCTTTTGACTATGAATTACAAAATAATGATATAGTTAAAATTAATACTAATAAGAGTGCAACTCCTTCTCGTGAATGGATTAATATAGCTAAATCTACTCAAACTAAAAATAAAATTAAAAATTATTTTACTAAGAATGATAGAGAAATATATATAGAGAAGGGTAAATATTTATTAGAAAAAGCTCTTCGTAAGAGAAAGTTACCTGTATCTGATTTCTTATCTAATGAAAATATAAAAACTATTAATAAAGAAAAAGAGTTTAAAGATTTAAAAACTCCAGAAGATTTTTATTTAACTATAGGTAATGAGAAAAATAATGCGAATAGTATTATTAATGTTATTCATAAAGATGAAACTCAAAAACCTATTCCTAAAAATATTAAGATTGATGATAAGGCGTTGGATGCAGATATAATTGTTAGTGGAATAGATAAAGTAAGAGTTAATCTAGCTCATTGTTGTTATCCTGTATATGGTGATGAAATAATAGGATACATTACTAGAGGAAATGGTATTTCTGTTCATAGAATTAATTGTCGTAATTTAGAAGAAATGGATGATAGAACAGTTGATGTTTCTTGGAATAGTAATACTAATAAGAAATATTTATCTTATCTATTGATTTATTCTAATAGTAGAGAGAATCATATGGCTGATATTATTCAAGCTATATCTTTAATGAGTATTAGTATTGAAGAAGTAAAAGTTCTAAATAAAGATGCTAATTACATATATGAGATTAGTTTATATGTATCAGGTACTGATCAATTATCTAAAATTATTAATATTTTAAATAATAATCAATATATTGAAAATGTAGAGAGGTCATTAAAATGAAAGTAGTAATTCAAGTTAGTGGTAAAGCTAATTGTACAGTTGATTATAAGCCTTATTCTGAAATTGAAAAGGGGTTGTTTGTACTAGTTGGTTTTACTGATGGAGATAATGAAGATAAAATTAAATGGATGGTTAATAAGATAGTAAATATGAGAATATTTCCTGATGAAAATGATATACCTAATCTTTCAGTTAAAGATATAGGTGGTGAAATACTAAGTGTTTCTCAATTTACTTTATATGCTGATTGTAATAAAGGAAATAGACCAAGTTATATTAATGCGATGAAACCTGATGAGGCAACTGTTTTATATGATAAGTTTAATGAAGAACTTGCTAAACATGTACCTGTAAAGACAGGAGTATTTGGTTCTCATATGGAAATATCATTTACTAATATTGGTCCACATACTATAGTTTTAGAGAAGTAGAAATACTTCTTTTTTTTGTAAATAAAAGTAAATTAATATACTTTTTGTTATAATTAGTTTGTTCAATATACAAAATCTAATATAATTGTATTATAGAGGATATTATATGAAAAAAAGTATGAAAAATTCATATAAATTTTATATTACAGTTTTTTTAATAATACTATGTGCGATAACTACACTAATAAGTGTAGGTTTTGGTGCTTTAAATCAAAATTTAAATATAGCTGGTGATGTAGAGTATGTACAAGATGCTGGAAACATGATAAAGCAATACACTTCTTCTACTAATACAGATTTTCACTCTGCTGATTATAAAGATAAAATAAAAACAATAGACTTTTTAGATAATAAAAATATACCTAGTAATGCGGTTGCATCATGGGATGTATCTGTTAATGGTGATGGGAAAGTTATGGCATGGATAATAGATGATCCTGATAATACAGGATACTATAAATGTTATATAGGGGCAGATGGAGATGTTGTTGGGAACATCGTATCAATTTGTTTATTTTATGAGTTATCTAAATTAGAAACAATAAATTTTAATAATAATTTTGATACATCAAAAGTAACAAACATGTCAAATATGTTTTATAAATGTAGCAGTTTAACAAGTTTAGACGTCACAAATTTTAATACAGGTCAAGTAACAAATATGTCATGGATGTTTTATTATTGTAGTAGTTTAACAAATCTAGATGTAAGTAATTTTGATACATCTCAGGTAACCAATATGAATTGGATGTTTAGTAACTGTAACAATTTAACTAGTTTAGATTTAACAAATTTTAATACAAGTAGTGTAACAAGAATGAGTTATATGTTTAAAGATTGTAGCAAATTAACAAGTTTAGATGTAACCAATTTTGATACAAGTCAAGTAACTAGTATGTCCTATATGTTTTATTGTTGTTATGGCTTACCAAGTTTAGATGTAACGAACTTTAATACTAGCAATGTAACGGATATGAGTTATATGTTTTATAATTGTTTTAAATTTAAAAGTCTAGATGTAACACATTTTAATACTAGCAGTGTAACTAATATGAGTTATATGTTTTATTATTGTAGTGGTTTAACAAGTCTAGATGTGACAAACTTTAATACTAATAGTGTTACAAATATGTCATATATGTTTCAAAGTTGTACTAGTTTAACAAGTCTCGATTTAACGAGTTTTAATA
>CAMVLZ010000021.1 GCA_947168485.1 uncultured Bacillota bacterium
TTTTAGATGATAAAAAGTCTGAAGATATTGATATTATTTAATTAAGAGTAGAAATTAATATTTTTACTCTTTTTATTAGGTTTTTTCTATTAAAATATTGATTGTTATGATATAATTTTAGTATAGGAGAATTTGTATGAAAGATAGAATTAAGAAGATAATTATTACATGTATATTATTAATTTGTTTTATATTTCTTGTTACTAGAGTTACTTATTCTTCTTATGAATCAAATACATCTGGTGATGTTACTGGTAATATTGCTGGATGGAATATTAAAATTAATGATGTTATTGTTTCAAATGAAGTTGATAAAGTAGTTGATATTGATGATGTTGTTTGGAATTCTACACATACTAGGAATGGTAAATTAGCACCTGGATCTACTGGAACATTTAATATTAAATTAGATTTTTCTGGTACTGATGTAGCAGTTAGATTTGATATAGAAGTAGTTGATAAAAATGTTGATTCTGATAAAATTCTAACTTTAACAGGAATAGATACTGCAGATGTTACTTTGGTAAAGACTGGTGTTAGTACTTATACTGGAATTGTTGATGTAGATGATATTGATACAACACTTGTTAATATTGCTTTAGATTTATCTTGGGTTAATGATGATAATGTTACTGATGATCCGAGTGGTGAATTTGATAATAGTCAATTTTTAGATGTTAATTTTAAAGCGACTCAATATGGTGGAGAAACTATTACAGCTTATACAGGGTAGAGTGATTTGAATGATTAATAGTATTAAGAATAAAATTAATAATATTAAGTATTTGAAATATAAAAAGAGATTTTTAAAAGCATCTCTTCTTTTTGCTGTATGTATATTATTAGTTGTTTATCTTATTACTAGAGCTTATGGTAGTTATATTACTACTGCTAAATTAAGGGCTGATATTGATAAGGCTATATATATTTTTGAAGAAGAAAAAATGAGTTTCAATATAGATGAAAATAAGATTATACCTAGTGATGATCCTTATACTTATGTATTTAGTGTACAAAATTATAATTCAACTCAAACTAGTGATGTAGATTTAACTTATAACATTAATATTCGTAGTACTACTAATCTTCCTTTAGAAATAAAACTATATAGAAATGAAAATTATAATGCGAGTGGAGCTACTAATATTATTGGAAGTCCTACTTTAAAGAAAGATGCTGATGGAGCTTGGTATAGACTTTATACTGAGTCTGATGATTATGATATGAGTTATAACAGTAATACTAAAGATATATTTACATTAGTTATTTCATTTCCAAAGTCATATGCTTTAGATATGAAATATGTTGATATAACTGAGAATATTGAGGTAATTATTAATTCAAAACAAATTATTTAGGAGTAATTATGATAAAAAGAATTCAAGAAAATAGAAAACTTAGTATATTTATCCTAGTAATACTTGCGGTATTTCTTATTATCAGTGTTACTTTTGGTAGATATGTATATAATGTTGTTCATAATTATATTATTGAATCTAAAGGATTTTATTTTAATAGTTCAGTATTAAAAATGAATGGTAAAAGTTATAGTATTAATAACTGGGATGGTGTTAATAGTTATACTTTTACAATAGATGTTAATAATAGAAAGAATGATGAAGTATATACTACAAGTGATATTACTTATGATATTTATGTTGAATGTGCTTCTAGTGTTCAATGTACATTGAGTAAAGAAAATGGTACTATCTATCAAGATACTCATACTGATTCTTATACTATTACAGTTACACCTAGACAAACATTTGAGGCAGGAGATACAGTAACTATTTCTACAAGGGTAATAAGTAATTTTCCATATAGGAAACAAATGAGTGCTAATTACAGATTAGGTGTTCAAAAAGCTAACTTCTCATATTCTATAGAAGATGCTGTAGGTGAAAAGTTTTGTACATTAAATCTTACTAACTCAATAGGATATTATGATTGTAATGGTACTGAAACTACTGTACAAGAGTATGAGAGATTAACTGATCAACAAAAAGCACAATGTTATTCAGCAATAATAGTATTATCTTTTAATCCAAATGATGTACTTTTAGATATGACTAGTAATACATATCATAATAAATTATCGACGGATTTTCATGAAGCAACGATAGGTGCAAATAAATATGTAGATAAGTATTCTTTTAAGGTTGATCCTAATAGTAATACTAAAGTGATTTTTTATAAAACAGATATAAATGCTAATTATACGTATAATGGTGTAAATGGAGAAACTCCAATCATAAATGTTGTTGCAACAACACCTGCTTAATATGATATAATAAAATAAGAATAATAGGGGTGATAAGCATGGACAATTTAATAAATGTGTACATGGACTATATGGTAAAAACGTATAGTCGAATTGCCGTACTCTATTTTTCTAATGAACAGTATTTTGTGGAGGTAAATACTTCTAGATTTATAAATACTTATATTGATAATTATTATTATGGAATTAAACATACTGTTAAAGATAATAGTTTGTTTGGAGTAGGAGTTTTAGAAAAAGAATTTGATGGACTTCTATTAGAGTTATTGCAAGATTATGAAGCATTTGAGTTAATTGATGATAATGAGTTATATAAAAAGAAAGTAAAGATGCTTCATGATATGAAAGATTTTTCATTAGATTTAGTAAAACTAGATAAAATAAAATTTAATAATAATTGGAAAGAAGATATTAAAAAGATTTTTGAAAAATATGAAATAGATATCAATAAAGTTATTAAGATTTATGAAAATTATCTAGAAAAGATTAATAAATTTCTAGGTATGGAAGATAGTTATTATACACTTAGTTTCGATAGAATAGATAATGGAGATAAGTGTTATAGATTGAAACTAAATGAAAATATTGAAGCTTTAAGAAAATATAAAAGATTTATGATTAAAGAAGTCCTTCATGATGATAGATTAGATTTCAATAGATGGAAGATGCAAATACAAAAGTTTTCTCTAATGATGTTAAATGATATGGTTAGAGATAAAAAGATAGATAGAAAATATTTCTTAAATATGGATAAAGATATATTTAAACGTGGTGTAATAAATGAAGAATTAGTTAAGTTGTTAGATAATGAGTTCTTAAGACAACATCTTACTTTATTATTACCATTTGATGTTATTAAAGCTAACAAAGATAAATTAGATAATCTTGGATATGATTTATGTATTAAAGTAGATTTTACATTTATTAATGATATTGGATTAAAATTAGAAAATTGTAAAAACCTAGGTTGTAGTAACACTTTAGTATGTGGATGGAAAGAAAGAGATTATGATTACTTAAAAGGATATAAGTTTTTGGATGGTAAATCTTTACTTATATATAAGGAGGAAAGCTAATGGATACATTTATAAGATTTTTATATGAGTTTATGTCTGTTTTCTTTGGTGGAATAGGTAAGATTATCCAAGGATTAATATCTGGTATTGCTCAAATGTTTGATTTTAGTCAATATGCTTATGTAGTAAGCAATTATCATAATGATTTAAATATGGCAGAATGGGTACTTGTAGTGATTGCAATTATTCTATTAATTGTTATTTTAGGTCTTATAGTGATGGTATTATTCTTTGCCCTACGTAAGTATATTAGATTTAGAAAGACACTTGTGAAGGAAGAATCTTTATTGGAAGAGATTGGTAATTTACAAAAAGAAGTTGTTAAGTTAAGTGATGAGAAGGATAAATTACTAGCGATGAAGGTTACTCAAATTGGTCTTTCTCCTACTGAGAGTGCTGAGGAGTTAACTCCTAGTAGTTCTAGTAGTAGTGATAGTATTGAAACTATTGATGGAGAAGAGGGTGAAGGAGAAGAGAAAAAGGATATTATCATTGATGATCCTAATGCTAGATTCTCTAAGTTACATGCTATCGATGTTAAATATAGAAATTACAAAGTTCAAAATTATGGAAATACATTCACTTTAGAAGAATTATGTGAAACATTTAGACAGTTTGCTGCTTCTAAATTAAGACTATATTATACAACTGATATGATGAGATTATTTATTTCAGGTATGTCTGCAACAAGACTTATTATCTTACAAGGTATCTCTGGTACAGGTAAGACATCACTTGCTTATGCTTGGGGTAAATTTATTAAGAATGACGCTATAATTGCTTCTGTTCAACCGTCTTGGAGAGATAGAACTGAGTTATTTGGTTACTTCAACGAGTTCACTAAGAAGTTTAATGAAACTGAAGTTTTACGTGGTATGTATGAAGCTAATTATACAGATGATGTTTATGTAACTGTATTAGACGAGATGAATATCGCTCGTGTTGAGTACTACTTTGCAGAAATGTTATCTATCTTAGAAATGCCATCTCGTGATGAGTGGATTATCGAGTTAGTTCCTAATGAATGGGATAATGACCCAGTTGGATTAAATGGTGGTAAATTACAAATTCCAGATAATATGTGGTACATAGGTACAATCAATAACGACGATTCAACTTTCGCTGTTACTGATAAGGTTTACGACCGTGCTATGCCAATTGATATCAATGAAAAGTTCCCTCCATTTGAACCAGTTGATACAGAAGCTATGAATATTAATTCTAGTTATTTAGAAAGTTTATTTAATAAAGCTAAAGAAAAGAATCCATTATCTACTGAAATGGAAACTAAAATTAATGAAATGGATGATTACGTAATTAAACATTTCCGTATAGCATTCGGTAATCGTATCGTTAAACAAATGAAAGACTTTGTTGCGACATATGTTGAATGTGGTGGTACTGAAGTTGATGGAGTAGATTACTATATAGCTAGAAAAATCTTACGTAAGTTTGAACAATTGAACTTAGCTTATATTAGAGATGAAATAGATGGTTTTGTTGAATATTTAGATAAGAGTTTTGGAAAAGAACATTTTAATGAATGTAAGGAGTATTTATTAAGACTTAAGAAAATGGTATAGGAGGTGTAGTTTATGGATAATGAGAATAGACAAGATGAGTTTTTTGAGAATCTTAATTCGACTTTATTAGTTAAAAGAGATTATCAAAATATGCAATATGATTATGAATGGTTAGAACGTATTGAAACAGCTCTTCCTTATATTGATAATATCTTAAGAAATCCAAAGAGATTCATTATCAATGAAGAAGAAATAGTTAAAGTAGAACAATCTAAAAAGACTACTGTAGAATCAATTATCCATTTAACTCAACATACCAATTTTATTCAAGAATATAATGAAAAAACTAATGAAGTTAAACCTAGTAAGGTATTAAATATTAATAAAGATGAATCTCTTGATACTTATGAAAATAGATTTATTTATACGTTAATTGAAAATTTAAGATTGTTTTATCAAACTAGAGTTAAAGAAACTGGTCTTAATTCATTATTTCAAGATAAGAAATATTTCAATTATACAGCTAATACTAAGATAGGTATTGATAATATGAAAGTAGATGTAGTATTTTCATCTATTGCGAGAGATTCTAAAGAAATAGTTAATGAACATGGAGAAAGTATTAGTGATCGTTTAAAGAAAGTTAAACAACAATTAGATGGTTTTACTCAAAGTGAATTACATAGAACTTTAACTCACTTACATGTATCTCCTGTTAGAAGTCCTATTAAAAAGACTAATGTTATTTTAAAGAATCCTAATTTCCAACAAGCTGAGAAGTTATGGAATTATGTACAGACATTTCAATCTAAAGATAAGACTGAAAAAGATAAAAAAGATTACTTGGATGATTCTGAATTAAGAAATCAATATGATCAAGTATTCATGATGTTAAGAACAGCAAATGCTTTAATTGAAGATAGTAGTGATAATCAAAATTATGATAAGGTTATCACTGAAATGATCGATAGATTCATTGAAAACATCATAGAGAGTGCTGCTCCTATAGAAGAAGATGAATTAAAAGATAAAATGAATAAAGAAATTGATAAGATAAAGAGTATTAATAAAGAAAAGAAGAAAACTATATTTAATATTTTAAGTGATAGATTAGAGAGTGAAGAGAAAAAGATTGGTGACATGATATATTTACTTAAAGGTGATTATCAATGACACAAATCTTAGATCTATTAGATAATAAATATTTTAGAGTTATTTATAATGTTGTTAAAGTTGTAGTTATATTTATACTTGCTAGTTACATATTATTTATAGCTATACAAAAGATTACTAATAATAGTAGTATATTTGGTTATAGAGTATTCTCTGTAGCATCTGGGAGTATGATTCCTGTATATAAGATAAATGATGTCATTTTAGTTAAAGATTATAATGTTAATAGATTAAAAGTTGGAGATGATATTGTTTATGTTGGTAATAGAGGTGGAGTTGAAGGATTAGTTGTATCACATAGAATTATTAAACTTGATATGAAAAATGGTAAGGTAGAGAGATTATTTACTCAAGGATTAAATGCTGAAGGTAGTGATCCTTCTATTGGACCTGATCAAGTTCTAGGTAAAGTAGTTGATGTGGTACCTATTATTACTCCAATTAATCATGTTATTAAAAATATATTTGGTTTCTTTTTCTTGATATTTTTACCATTAGTTTTGATAATATGTTTTGAAATTATAGAAACTAGATTATCATTAAAATTAGATAAAGAAGAATTTATAAGGAGAAGTAAAGAATTAAAAGAAAAAAAGTTTGATGAAGAAGTTATTTAGAAATGAGACATCTTACGAGCAACTAGAGAAAGACTATGAAAGAATAAAACGTATCAAGAAACGAATGGGTGTTAGAACATTCTTACTTGTTTTATTCCTTTTTGGCGTGAATGTATTTGCTTGGTTTGTTTATATTTCTGAAGCTCAAGTTCAAACTGATGCGAGTGTTGCAGCATGGGATTTAAACTTCTATGATGGTACTGATTTAGTTAAAAATATTCATTTGACACCTACAATTTATCCTGGTATGCAAGATGTTGAAAAGACTGTTACAATTTCTAATGCATCTGATGTAGGTGCTACAGTAGTATATAAGCCTATAGATATATACTTTGCTGGACAAAAGTTATATGCTGATGAATCTAATTCAACTCAAATCTCTCAATCTTTACAAAATGATTATCCTTTTAAAGTATTGTTTTCTAGTACTAAGATTGAACTTACTAATGTAGATAGTGCTGATTTTACTGTTAGAATTACTTGGCCTTTTGAAGAAAGTGATAAGTATTATAAAGTAATAAAGACTTTACCATTTACTGAAGATTATGATTATTATACATTTAATAATGGAGTATATTCTAAAGCTAATGTGACTGCGAGTAATTATGCATCATTAGTTAGTAGTTTATATATGATTAAAGATGATATAGATAGTTATATTGGAGAGTATTGTGGTACTTATGAAAAGAATAATTCTGATACATGTTTTAATTTTACAGTTTCATTAAAAGCTGTACAAAGGAATAGTTAGGAGGAGTTAGTATGATAAATAAATATGTTATTAATTCATTATTATTTAATGATGAGTTATGGAATGTAAGAGTAGTTGGAGAAGATGATGATTTAGATATTCTTTCTTTAGATTTTATGAATTTAAAGTATGATAAATTTGCTTTAATTAGTTTATTAAAATCAGATAGTTGTGTTTTAGCTCCTACTATTTCTATAGATGCAGCACTATTAAATGATGATGATATTGTTGATGCTTTAAGAGAGAAAAGCAATGATGAAGTACTTAGAATTAGAATAGTTAATGAAGATTATGTATTAACTGAGGAAGATTATAATAAACTTGGTTTTGCTGATTATATATATGTAGATAGAGTTGATAATTTCAATTATAATTTATTTAAAGTATTTAAGAGTAATGGTTTATATAAACATAATTATGAGAAAGTATATTCTGATTATGAAGAAGAATATAAAGATGTATTTCATGTTACTCGTAAATTAAATTCTACTGAATTAGAAAAATTAGTTAAAGATGTTAATAATTGTATTAATGCAGAAATAGATTTAAATTTATATGATCCTTCTTACTATTATTCTTTTGTTAAAGAATTAAATGATTTAGGATTAAAAGATTATGTTAGTATCAATTTACTTAGTAATATATTAGTTGATTCTAAGAATATATTTGATGAATTAAAAGAGTTTAAAAATGATATAAATATTACTTATAGTAGTAATCATGAAGTTATTAATTATTATTGTAATGAACCATTTTATAATATGAATAATTATGATAATCAATTAGAGATAAATGATCATAATAGTTTAAAAGAATATATTAATATATTAAATGTTATTAATGGGGGAGCTGAATATATTACTGATAAAGCTTATTCTCCATTAGAAGCATTAGTTTGGACATATAAGTATATTAGAGAAAATGATTTTGATACTGATCCTAGTAATGTATTTTCTGCTATACTTAGAAAATCTAAAGAGGATGTATATAGATATTCTTCTTTAGGTGAAAATAAGAACATATTAAGAATAAAAGATTTAAAATATGGTGTTGATAATATTGGTATAGTTGATTTTAATATAGATATTGATGAATATAAATTTAATGATGATTATAGTAATTATTTATATTTTCCTAATTTAGGATCTGAATATTGTAATTTTATATATTCTCCTAGAGATATATTAAAATGTTATGGTTATGATGAAGCATTATCTATTAGTAATTCTTTAGTATTAGATAAAGATACTTATAATAAATTAAAATATAAGTCTTGTGATAGTATAGAGAATTTTTATAATATTAATTATGATAATAGAGGTAATACATTTAGATTTATTGAATTAATTGGATTAAAAGATTCTGATGAAGATAATTATGATATAGATGATTTATATAAATATATAGATGTTGTTAATGATTATGGATTTACTTCTAATATATCTGATGATGTTATGTTTGATGCGATAATTAATGTTGAAAAGTCTATTAATCCTTCTATAGATGAGAATGAGATTAAAAGAATTAGAGATTGCTATGACAAGGCTAATGAAATTAGAGATAAAAAAATATTTGTAAAAGAACCTCATGTGATTGCAAATTATGAATTAATGGATGATGGAAGAATTATTTATGATGAAAGAGAAGTAAGAGTTAAACCTTTAGTGATTGGTAATAAATTAACTGATAAAACTGAAGAGAAAGGTAAAGATATGGTAAGTGTTGTTGAAGATGTAGAAACATTGGATGATTATATTTCTGGTACTAATATTAAACAACCTAGAAGTATTAGAGAAGGTGAATCTATTGAGGAATATAATGCTTATTATAGAGATTATTTTAATAAGTATTTGTTACCTGTAGTTAATTCTAAATCTAATAAAGAAGAAGAGTTTATTATTGATAATAAAGAAGATAATGAAGCAATGGTTGTTGTAGATGATGATGTTTATAATGATTCTGATGCTGAAGCTGTTGTTATTTCTTTAGATGATTATAATAAACATGTATCTAGGGGAGAAGAGATTATTTCTATTCCATTTGAGAAATTTGCTGAAATGAGTGATCATATTGTAGTTATTCCATTTCAAAATTATAATTTGAGTAAGAATCCTGATGCGTATGAATATAATTCTAAGATAATTACTAAAAAGATATTTGATAAGTTCTTTAAGAAAGAAGAAGAAAAAGGAATAGTTGTTTCTAGAGATGTATATGATAAATATATTAAAAAAGAAGAACCTATTGTTATTTCTAAGAGAGTTTATTTAGAAAATGAAACTCCAGTTATTGTTACTATGGATGATTATAAGAAATATAGTGAAGGTAAAATTACTCTTTCTAAAGATGATTATGATAGATATATAGATGAGCATACTGCTTTTATAGATTATGAAGCATATGATGATTATTTAAATGATTCTAGAGGAATAATTGTATCTAAGGATATATATGATATGTTTGCTGCGAATAATGAAGAAATAATATCTATTCCGGTACAAGAATATTTAAAACAAAATGATAATGTAATATTATTATCATATGATACATATAATTCATATATGAAAAATCATGGTTTTGATGAGAATGAATATAGAATTATTTCTGATGAGATATTTAAAAAGTATTTTGGTAATGATGAAAACTTAGTAGATGCGATAGTTGTATCTAAAGAAGTATATGAGAGTCATGGTAATACTTTTAAACCTATGAAGAAAAAATCTTTATATGGACAAGTAGATGAGAAATATCTAAATATAATAGAATCTATTGATAAAGAGATATTTAAACAAAATAAAAGAATCAATTAATTGATTCTTTTTTTTAACTTACTTTTTGATTTAAATTAATAACTACTTTCATTAATGCTTTGGATGATGAATTTGCTCCTATAGCAGTATCTGCTTCATTATCTTGAGTTTGTCCTGTTGAATCATTCCATTTAATATTAACTCTTATTTTTTTACTAGCACTATTCTTTGTAATAGTTCCTGTTATACCTGTATTTGAATAATTTGTTTCAGTTCCTCCATCTAAAGCAAATGTAGTAGGTACTAAATCTTTTAATGATGATGTTTCATCTACTGCGATTGTTATAGTATAGTTAAAGTCTACATCACAGTTTGTAGCATCTATATCTAGATCAAAATGTCCTACTGAACCGGGAGCAATAACTCCATCTTTTGTATAATTATTATTTTCAAAAACAGCTTGTATTGTATTAGTTAATTTAGATTTACCATATACATCTTCATTATTAATTTTAATATGCCAGTCAGCAACATCATTTTCAATATTACCAGTTATTTCTTTTCTATATTTCGCAAATGTAATTTGATAAAATAATACTACTAGACAGGTGAATACAATTAATAAAGTACAAAACATGGTAATATATCTTTTTTTGTGAGACGCATTACTCATATTATCACCTATAATAATAATATCATAATTATATTATTTTTTTAAGTAAATTATGTTATATTATGTATAGTTAATGTTAATGGGTGGTATAATGAATATAGAAGATACTTTTAGATATATGATTGCGGGAAGATATGGTGTAGAATTAATAGAAGAGTATAAATTAAAAGAGTATATGTTAATAGAAATGGATAATTATATTAATGATTTTATTAATACTAATGAAATATCTTTTGATGTAGATAAAGTAAAAGAAGAGGTAAGAGATACTTATTCTGATAGAGTTAAATTACAAGATAGTTTATTGATATTACAAAGTATGGAAGCTCCTATGGAATTAGTATTTTTAGTAAAAAGTTATTTAAAAAAATTGGGTAGAAAGGATAATTTTTAATATGGAAGAGATATATAATAATGAAGAAGAGTATATAATTAAAAATAATAATTATAAGATTACTGATCTTATTTATACACATTATTATGATGATAAAGAATTAGGAGGAAGTTCTTGCTACACAAGACTTAAGATTATAAGTGATTATGATTATATAGAAAGAAGATTTAGTTTTAAGGGTAAAATTATTCATACTTATAGAGATTATAATGATGAATTTGATATTAGGACTATAGAAAAGAATATAGATATTTCTAATGAATTAGTTGAAGAGATTAATAAATTAAACTTAGAAGATTTAAAAAATAATTATTATAATCCTGAATTAAGAAAAGAATATTGGACTATTAATTATAATAAGTTATTTTATATTGTTGGTACTTATGATTCTAATTTAAATGAGATTGATTCATTATTAGAGTTAGTTGGTTTTAAAGATATTGAAAAAGAGTGTTTAAAGGAAGTGGAAAGTTTACGTTAGTTTACTTTCTCTTTTTATTTAATTTACGATAATTGTACATATTAATGTTAAAATATACATAGGTGATTTAGTTGAAGTTATATAAGAAAGATTTTTACAATTTTATAGTAGAATTTGGATATATTATTAATCATCCTATATATAAATTATTAAAAGAAGAACCTCATCATGGTGATAATAGATATGATCATTCTATTAGAGTAGGTATTAATGTATATAAGTTTTGTAGATATTATGATATTCCTTATCATGATATTACAGTAGCAGCCTTATTACATGACTTTTTCTTTAATAAAGATCTAGGAGATGTAACAGTGAAACAAGAGTTAACAGAACATCCTAAATTTTCTGTTTTAAACGCAAGAAAATACTTTAGAGTAAATAATAAAATATGTGAAATGATAAGAACTCATATGTATCCTGTTACTTTAGATAGACCTACTACTAAAGAAGGACTTATTCTATCTTCTATAGATAAGATGGTTTCTACTAAAGAGTTTTGTAAATATAGGGTTACTCCTATAGGTAAACTTAATTTGGGTCAAATTGACTTAGATGTTGATAAAGATAGTTATAATGAGAAAGAGATATTTAATTTACTTAATGTTTTTAATATAAAAATTAATTATAAAAATTTTGATAATAGAGCTTATCTTGTTATGAGATAGTTCTTTTCTTTTTAAATAAAATATGATATTATAATTCCTACTTTAGGGGGATTATTATGAGTGGGTTGATTATAGTTATTTATTTTGTTTTAGGAATAGTTTTATTTCTTTTAAACAATAGTATTATTAGTAAATATAATATTACTAAGATACAGAGTATTATTATTTCTTTATTATTTATATTATTATTAGGAGGAGTTAGTTCATATAAAGTATTTAGTGGTGATATCTTTATAGTTTTAATATTCTATATGATTATAGATATTATTTATACTACTTATATTTTAGGTGATGATTTCTTTGGTAAGGGTAGATTCAGTTATCATATTATTTTGATTATACTGGGTTATTTAATGAATAAACATTTTATTAATACTGTTGATTCTATATTTTTAAGTAGTGATCAATTAAAAATAGTTATTTGGGTTATAATAATTATTAGTATATATAGGTTTATTAATAGTAATAAGTTATTTAATTCTAGATTTATATCTAATAATAAATTAGATGATAATGATATAAGAATTCAATATACTAAGTATAAAAATAAATATAATTTAAAATATGAAGATAAAGATTTAGAATTATTACTTTATAGTATTATGATTATTAATAATAAGAATAGAAATAATTTATTAAGATGGGTAGATTATAAGATATTTGAGTTTACTGGTAGAAAAAGAAAACTAAGTATTATGCTTATTAATAGTAATAAAAATATTAGTGATATGGAAGGAATAGATATTTCATATAAGGAGTTAACTAATATAAAGAAAAGTCATAAGAGTATAGTTACTATTATTAGTAAGTATGATAAAGATAATAGTGATAAGATTATGTATGTGTATAATACTTTAAAAGATTTTTTAAAATAATTTAAAAATATATTAAAATATGATATATTTTTAATAGGTGATTATAATGAAGAATAGAATTAGGTTAGTTTTTAGTTTACTAGTAGTTTGTTTACTTATTACTGGATGTAATGGTACTATTACTAAAGATATTAGAAGAAATGGTTATACTGTAGATGATGGAAAGTTTAATTGTGGATTTTTTATTAATAAATCTAAAGAAGAGCGTGCTGTTGATACAGTTAGATATTTAACTGATAATTATATTATTAGTGAAAAGGGATTTATTTATGAGATAACTTTATCTGGTGTTTATTCTAATGGAATGAATTGTAAAAAGGGTGGAAATATTGATGGTAATGTTGTTGCGATAATGGATCAAAGTATAGTTAAAAGTAGTAATGGTGCTTTTTATTATCTAGATACTAATGAATCAGCAATGAAATATACTAAAGTTCCTGAAGAGGATGAAAACTATCAAATATATTATTTATTGATGAAAGAAGCTAATGTTAAGAAAGTAGTTACTGTTAATTCTAATGTTTATAGTTATTATGTATTAAAGACTGATGGTTCTATTCATAATGTTCATTTGAAAAAAGATAAAGATACTGATAAGATTTCTATATTATCTGATGTTGAAGAGATTTCTTCTAGTTTATATGGTGGAGGTATAATAGATTTTGGTTTTGCTGGTGAAAGTTTAGCTACTTATTATAGAACTAATGATAAGATTGTTACTATGAAAGCACAAAATTCTAAAGATTGTAATAAATACGTAGATGTTCCTTGTCAGTATGCTTTAGCAAATGATGAAGTATTAACTAAATATAAAGATAATATAATTGCTTTTAATGGTAAGACTTTAATTACTGATTATGGAAGAATATTTACTGCGGGATCTTAGGATCCTTTTTTGATAGAGGTGGTAGAATGGATTATTCTAAAAAATGGAAAGATTATGAATTAATAGATGCATCTTTAGGATATAAATATGAAAGATGGGGAAATATCTATTTATTAAGACCAGATCCTGTTGCGATATGGGATAATGGTAATTTAGAAGAAAAGTATAAAGGTAAAATAGATGCGATTTATCATAGGAGTAATAGTGGTGGAGGACATTGGGAAAATTTAAAGGTTGTGCCTCCTAGATGGAAAATTAATTATGATGAATTAACTTTTAATATAAAACAAATGGGTTTTAAACATACTGGTTTATTTCCTGAACAAGCTTTTAATTGGGATTATATGATTAATAAGTTAAAAGGAAAAAATGCTTCTGTATTAAATTTATTTGCTTATACAGGTGGAGCGACTGTTGCGTGTTTAAAAGCTGGAGCTTCTGTTTGTCATGTTGATTCTTCTCGTGGAATGGTAGATTGGGCTAAAGAAAATGTTAATGATTCAGGATTTAAGGATGGACCTATTAGATATATTGTTGATGATGTAGTTAAGTTTGTTAAAAGAGAAATAAGACGTGGACATAAATATGATGTTATTATTATGGATCCTCCTAGTTATGGAAGAGGTGCTAATGGAGAAGTTTGGTCTTTAGAGAAAGATTTAAATAATTTAGTTAGTTTATGTTCTGAATTACTAAGTGATAATCCTATTATGTTTTTAATTAATTCTTATAGTGGATTATCTCCAGAAATAGTAAATAATATTTTAGAATTAAATATTAATTCTAAATACCAAGGCAAAATAACTTGTGGAGAAATAGGATTAAAGTGTAGTGCGAATGATTTAAACCTACCATGTGGTATATATGGAAGGTGGGAAAATGACTAGTATAAATATTTTATATGAAGATAATCATTTGTTAGTAGTAGAAAAACCTATTAATGTGTTAAGTCAATCTGATATAACTGGTGATCCTGACTTATTATCATTATTAAAAGAATATATTAAAGAAAAATATAATAAACCTGGTAATGTTTATTTAGGACTTGTTCATAGATTAGATAGGATGGTTGGTGGAGTTATGGTTTTTGCGAAGACTAGTAAAGCTGCGGCTAGATTATCTAAGATGATGCAGGAAAATAAGTTCAATAAAACTTATATTGCGATATGTCATGGTAAGGTTGATAATAGCGGTAAATTTGTTGATAAAATAGAAAAATTGGATAATGGAAATAGTATTATCAGTAAGAATGGAAAAGAGGCTGTTTTGGAATATAATCTTTTAAATTATGATGAAGATAATGATGTTAGTATAGTAAAAATAAAACTATTAACTGGTCGTCATCATCAAATTAGATTGCAGTTTTCTTCTAGAGGTTTTCCTTTGTTGGGAGACCATAGATATGGTAAAGATAGTGATGATTTGCCAGTAGCTTTATATGCTTATAAATTAGAGTTTTTACACCCTGTAAAACAGGTGCCTATGAGTTTTGAAATAATACCTAAAAATTATGGTTATTTTAAGAAGTATAATGTAAATAAAATGTTGTAATTTCTTTTAGTTACAACGTTTTTATTTTGTAGTTTACACTTATTTTTATATTGATGTACGGTTTTTACATTGTCTAAAAATGTATATCAAATAAAATGTTTGCATAAGTGTTTTTTTTTTGATAATATATATATTAGATATAGAATATAATAAAGGGAGTGTAATACTTATGATATTATTAGATTTAACTTTTTTCACTAAAGTTCCTAATTTACTAATTGCCGGTGGAATTTTATTGTTGGTTATAGCTTTGATACTAGTTATCGTTACTGGCAAGAAAGGAAAGAAAGCACAAGCTGAGGAAGCTCCCGTTGATAATAGTCAAGGTGCTGTTGATCCAGTTACTGGTCAACCAGTTGATATGCAACAAATTGCTCAAGATATGAATATGCAAATGGGTGGTGTTGATCCAATGGCTCAACCTATGGGACAACCTGTTGATGTTCAACCAGTTGAAGTTCAACCTGTTGAGGTTCAACCAATGATGCAAACTGATGCACAACCAATGCCTGTTGAAGCTCCTCAAGTTGATATGAGTGCAATGGCACAACCTGCTGAAGCTGCACAACCAATCGCTATGCCTGAGGCTAATCCTGGTACAATGGCTGCTGTAACAGTTTTACCAACTGATTCACAACCTGTTGATGCTTCTGGCGATGTAATGGCTTCTCCAGTTACTCAAGATGCTTCTGTACAAGAAGTACCAGCTGCACCAGTTGAAGCTGCTCCAGCAATGCCTGAAGTAGCACCAGTTGCACCTGCTGTTGAGATGCCTGCTGCACCAGTACAAGAAGTACCTGCTGCACCAGTTGAAGCTGCTCCAGTAATGCCTGAAGTGGCACCAGCTGCACCAGTTCAAGAAGTACCTGCGGTTCCTGCAGTTCAAGAAGCTCCAGCTATGCCTGAAGTTCCAGCTGCTCCAGTAATGCCTGAAGTAGCACCAGTTGCACCAGTTGCTGAAGCACCTGCAGTTCCAACAGTTCAAGAAACTCCAGCTGAAGCTCAACCTACTATTTACGGAGGAGCAAGTCCAGCTGTTGATAATATTCAATTAAATAATGATCAACCTCATCAAATTTATGGTGGTGCTGATCCTTTAGAAAATACTCAACCTGTACCTCAAGTTGCTGCACCAGCAGTACCTCAAGTACAAGAAATACCTGCTGCACCTCAAGTACCTGAGATGGCACCAATTCAACCTGCTGTTGATATGCCTCAAGTTACTGAAGTACCAGTTGAGCAAGCTGCAATACCTCAAGTTGCTGCACCAGCAGTACCTCAAGTACAAGAAGTACCTGCTGCAATTCCACAAGTTGCTGAAGTTCCAGCAGCACCAGTAGCACCAGCTGCACCAGCAGTACAACCTGTTGAGGCACAACCTGCAGTACCTACAATTCAAGCTAGTTAAGATGACTTAGTCATCTTTTTTATTTGAAATAATGATATAATAGATTTAACAAATGGGGTGTTTAATTAATGAAAGATTTTTTTAAGTACTTTAAAATAACAATTCTTATTCCTATTCTTATTTTTGTTGCTATCGGAATTTATTTAGGTATTAAGAATTATAATAATACATGGACAATAGAAGATGGTCATTTTAAATCTATATATGAAAATTATGATGATTGTATAAATAATAACTTGGGTACTAAAACTAATGATATTTGTGATGATAAAAATAAAGTAAAGTACTTGAACTAAAATTATGAAGTTTAGTACACATAAACCTGGTAAGAAGTAAATTGTTGAAAATTGACTTCTTTTTTTGTAATTATGTTAGTTATTAATAACTCTTTGTGACTAATTTGATATCTTTGTTTTAATTTGGTACAATTAAGATAGGGTGAGGTGTATATGAAGAAGGTTACTATTTTAGCACTACATTTAGGTTATGATGGAATTGCGAAGTGTATTGTTCATCTAGCTAATACTTTATGTAGTAAATATTCTGTAGAGATTGTTTGTTCTTATAAGTTATATGACAAACCTAGTTTTCCTGTTGATGAAAGAGTTACTATTAAATATTTGATAGAGACAAGACTTCCTGTTTTACTTCAAGAGTATAATACTCTTTTGAAACAAAGAAAATTTATTAAACTTAATAAACGTATTAATGAAGAGTATATTACTAAGAATAAGACTAAAAAGTTATTTAAAGATACTTATGCTGGTGTAAGTATATATAATAAACGTGCTAAAACTATGAAGGATTATATTAAGTGGTGTGATTCTGATATTATTATTTCTACTAAGGATATTTTTCATAAATGGTTAAGTGAATATGGAAGTAAAGATTCTTTAAAGATTGGTTGGGAACATGAACATTATCATGGTAATATGAAATATGTTAGAAAGTTTATTTCTTTTACTAAGAATTTAGATTATTTGGTTGTTGTTTCTAAGAGTTTAAGAGATTTTTATAGTGATAAATTAAAGAAATACAAGTGTGAATGTTTATATATACCTAATGCTTTAGATAAAGTTCTTAAGACTGGATCTAAACTTACTAATAAAAGATTGATTTGTACTAGTAATTTATCTTATGAAAAGGGTCATTTTGATTTACTTAGAGTGTTTAAAAAGATTAGTGAAGATTATGATTGGAAACTTGATATTATTGGTGATGGTGTTTTAAAACCTAAATTAAAAGAGTTTGTTAAAGATAATAATATTCATAATGTTAGATTTTATGGATTTAGAGATAGGGATTTTGTTATTGAGTCATTAAGAGATAGTTCAATATACTTAATGTGTTCTTTTACTGAGTCTTTTGGTATAACTTTGATTGAGGCAATGAATGAGGGATTACCTTGTATAGCTTTTGATTCTGCTGAAGGTGCTCGTGAAATAATAGAGAATGGATATAATGGATATTTAATTAGTGATAGAGATATTTCTAAATATGTTGAAAAAGTAGAAGAGTTAATTAATGATGAAAAATTAAGAAAAAAACTTGGTGAAAATGCTAAAAAGACTGCTTCTAGATATGATATTAAATATGTTTCTAAGGAGTGGTTAACTCTATTGGATAAAGTGGTGTAAACCACTTTTTATTTTACACTTTTTAGTGTATATATAGGTGTAATATATTGTGTAAATTTACGTAATTTGATATTATTGATATAGATAATAAGAGGGATGTATATGAATAATAAGAATCGTAAAACTATATATATATTACTAAGCTTAAGTTTTCTTATGATTTTTGGTGGTGCATTCTCTCATTATATAGATGGACTTAAAAAAGATCATGAGGCTGTATTAAAAAGAACTGTTGATGTTAATAATACTTATGAAGAATTAACTACTAATGTTAGTTTATTTGAAGATGAAAGAGAAAAATTATATGGTACTTCTTTAAAAGAAACTTATTTTGATAATTTTTATCAAACTAATCAAGAAATATTAGAAAAGTTATCTAATTTTGAAGCAATGGTTAATGAAATAGAAAAGAAAACTAAATATATGGATAGTTTATGTGATACATATTATATGGATAGTGGAGCAAATACTAAGTGTGCTAATTATAAATTAATCTATGAACAAGTTAATAATTATTTTGTTAGTGATATAGATAATTATAATAAAAATGTAAGATCATATAATTTAGTTAATGTTAATAAAGTAAATATCTATCAAACTACTAGGAAATATATAGATTACAATGATGATAAAACTATGGATGGGAAAATGTAGGTATGAATATATTAAGAAAATACTTAATTGGTTTCATCGTAGTTGATTGTTTGTTTCTTTTTAGTTTTGTTTTTCTATTTTATGGTCCTTGGAATGGATTTAGAACTTTTTGGATAACTACTAGTATGACTACTAAATCTCATCAATATTTAGCTAAATGGTTTTATAGTGATGAAACTATTAAGAAAGTATTAAGTGAAAATATAGTTGTACCTGTTGATGAGGTTACTGATACTTCTTTAATTAAATTAAAAAAATATTCTACAAGTATATATAAAAATAAATATGAAAAAGAAATATTACAACATGAAGAAGATGAAGAATATAAGTTAATTAAAGTATCTGGTAAGGGATATAATGGTTTTTTAGTAGCAATTTATGATCCTTCTAGAGTTTATTTAGCTACTACTAATTATTTGGGTATTACTGGAGAAGATATATTATCTGTTAGTAAGAGAGAACAAGCTAAAGTTATTATTAATGGTAATGGTTTTCATGATCCTAATTGGAATAGTAATGGTTCTACTCCTCATGGTACTGTTATTAAGGATGGAAAAATTGTTAGTAAATTTAGAAAATCTCATTGGGGTGGAGGTTTTATTGGATTTACTAGGGAAAATGTATTAGTACTTGGAAGTATGAGTGATGAAGAAGCATTAAAAGTAGGTTATCGTGATGCGGTAGAGTTTGGTCCTTTCTTAATGATTAATGGAAAAAGAAGTTTTGTTAAAGGTAATGGTGGATGGGGAGTTGCGCCTCGTACTGTTATTGGACAAAGAAGAGATGGAATTGTATTATTCTTAGTTATTAACGGTCGTTTAGCTACTAGTATTGGTGCTGATATGATTGAGTTATGTGATATTATGGAGAATTATGGAGCATATAATGCAGCTAATTTAGATGGAGGCGCTTCTTCTGAATTAGTTATTAATCATAAGATAATTAATACTCCTGTTGCAGGAGGAAAATATGGATTAAGAGAGATTCCTACTTTTTGGGTTTATAAGTAGACTTTGTCTACTTTTTCTTTTACTTTTATGATAGAATTATACTAGGAGAGTTATATGATTTTAGAAGTTGTTTGTTCAGATTATGGGGTAGTACCTATAATTAAAATTTTAAAGACTATTTTTCAAATGATCCAAATACTTGGACCAGTTTTAGCGATGGTTTCTTTAGCAATTTTATTTCTTAAAATTATTGGTCATTCAAATGAAAAAGAGTATCTTTTGTATAAAAAACAAATTAAGAATTGTATAATTGCTTTAGTTGTTACTTTCTTTTTACCAATATTTGTAAATTTAGTTATGAATATGACTTTTATGGTAGATAATTTTACTGTCAGTGAGTGTTGGAGTGCTGCGGATAAGATTAATCTTTCTTATGGTGGAGAATATCAAGAAAGTCCTAATAGCAAAAAGAATAATAGTGGTTCATATATAATTAATCCTAGTGATTATACTGGTGAAGGTACTGATGATAATCCTAATGCGACTAATGATCCTAATAGTAATAATGGTAATAGTGATAGTGATAATGGAGATAATAGTACTGATTCTAATGATAAGAGTGGTACTGCTGGTACTAATAAATCTGGTAAAGTTACTTATTTGACTAAGAATGGTAAGAATTGGAATCTTAATTCAAAAATTGGTTATAGTTTAAATCAAGGTGCTTGTAGTGATGGAAAATATTTATATGTTGCTTTTAAAAGAGATGATAGTCATGCTAGAATTGGTAAGTTTGATATAGAAAGTAGAAAATTGATTAAAAAATCTAAGGTTATGAATTTAGGTCATGCGAATGATATGACTTATGATTATGGAAGAGGAAAAATAATAGTTACTAGAAGAGAAACTAATGATTTACATTTATCTATTGTAGATCCTGATACTTTTAGTCAAAAAGTAGTCAAAGTAACTATTCCTGGTTCTGTTAGTGGTATTTCTAGTCCTGGTGCTATAAAGGCTTTTAATGGAGTAATATATGATAGTGATAGGGGTCAATTATTAGTTAGATCAAGATATGGTAATAGTCAATTAGTATGGCTTAATGATAATTTTAGGGCTGT
>CAMVLZ010000022.1 GCA_947168485.1 uncultured Bacillota bacterium
TTCTTTTTCTTTTTGTTCTTTGTTTTTATCTTCTTGCTTTTGAGCTTCTTTTTGCTTTTGATCTGCTTCTTTATTAGCTTTTTCTTTAGCTTCTTTATTTTCTTTTTCTATTTGTTTATTTACTCTATCTTCTGCTTCTTTTACTTTCTTTTCTCCTGCTTTTTCTACAGCTTTATCTCTATCAGAAGTCTTAGTTACTTTCTTTTCATGTTTAATAGTTGTTTTTGTCTTAGTCCATTCTCCAACTTTAACTCTCTTAGTAGTTGTAGTTGTTGTAGTTGATCCTGGATTATATACAAAGTATCCTGTAGTATATCCATCTTCATCAACTTCAAAGTGTCCATTAACTATTTCTTGGAATTTAGTTAATTGAGATAGATCTCTATGTTGATCATCTATTACATATGCATCTTTAGATTTTAAATCATTAATTATAATTTTTGATAATTCTCCAAAATCTGCATATTTTTGATTTAGTTTAGAATCTTCTAATACAAATTCAGCTTTTTGGAATTTTTCATAAGCAATATTACACATACCTAAATCATTAAAGTAATCAATTGCTTTATCAGATAAAGTTCTATCATAACTTAAATTTTGATATGAGATTTCAATTGCTGCTACCATAGCAGTTGGAGCTAATTTATAACTTGCATTATCCATTAATGTTCTAGCATCCATATGAGAAATACCATTTTCTCTTACTTCACTATCAATTGGATAATCTTTATAAATTTCTTCATAGAATCTATTGATTGCTTCAATTTGTAATTCTTCTGTTTCAGCGTCTTTAATAGCATAGAATAAGTTTTCATATTTTTTAACAAATTCTTTACCTTCAGCGCTTTCAATTAGATCATATAATCTAACTGGTGTAGAAGAATCAGATACTACGTATGCTCCCATTAATTGTAATGTAGCATTTTTATAGTTAGCATCTAATGTATTAGCATTTAATTCTACTCCATTGAAGATCTGTAAAATTTCATTTTTAGATAAATCATTATAAGCTATTGTTAATGCAGGTATTTCATAATTCCAACTTAGAGCTGGTTTTACTTCTACTCCATCAACAGTTTCTTTATAAGTGTTAGCAAAATCTATATTGAAGTAATTAATATAATCAGACATCATCTTAACATATTTAATTTGAGTTTCTGATTCTGATGCATTTAATATAGTATCAAATTCACTTGCTGAAGCAACTTCTTTTGATTCAGTTGTATCTTTTGATTCTGTTACTTCTTCATAAGTACTTTCATCTACTACATTATTATTTTTATGAGCATCATATACTTCTTTATCTAAAGTAATTGCATCACCAGTACTTGCTTTAGTAGAATTTGAATCTGATCCCATTGTATTTAATGCGAAAGCTGTTCCTCCTGCTAAAGCAAGTGTTAAAACTATACTTGATACTGCTAAACCTTTTTTAGTTAATTTTCTTGCTTTTTTAGGTTTTTCATTGTTTATTTCAACTTTAGCTTTTTCTAATTTTCTCTTAGTATTTAAGAATTCAATGGCATTATCTTTGTCAGCTTTTTTAAGTACACTAGCTTCTCTAATAGCTTCTTCTAAAGTTAATAGTTTTTTAACCCCATTTTCTTGAATTCCAATTCCTACTAATTTGTCATTTCTCTTTAAAAATACGATTTTCTTGTAATTCATAGTCTATGCCACCTTTCTTATTCTACTAGTTTCTTTTCTCCAGTCATTACCCATCCTGCATCTATTAATGCTTGATCATTAGCAACTGACCATTTATATTCAGTTTTACCTTGATCAATTATATCTCTTGATTTAGTACTCTTATAACATACAGTACCATATAAGTCTTTTTCAATTGTATCTTTATCTGTTACTGTTACAGTTCTATAAACTGGAACGTTCTTAGTAGTATATTTACCACATGAAGCTTCTACTACTGTATCTATATCTTTTGTAGTACTTGAAGATTTAGCTACATCAATATCATAAGTTGAAGTAGTTGATGTAGTCTTAGTTACATCATTACCTGTATAACTATATTTAGCATAGAAGAATTTAGGTAATGTAGTACATACAGTTGTACAATAACTATAATCTGCTCCTACAAATTTATATCTTGTTGTTGCAGTATCTCTAGGTGGATTTGAATATGCAGAAGTTCCTACATAAGACCAACTTCCTGAACTTTGAGTAGTTGTTGTAGTTTTAATATCTTCATATTTAGTATATTTAGTTACATCTTTAATAGTATAAGTAATATTATCTACTATTAAATAATCAAATTTAGAACATGTTTTTTGAGCATAAGAACTAAATAATCTTAATTCTTCTCTATCTTTAGTAAATGTATCTTTATAAGTACCTATTTTTTCTTTATGTTCTAACATTTGTAATTTGTTTGTACAAGATGGATTGTCATCTTTACAATTTATTTCTTCAGTATCACAACTTGTTTTTTCCCAATCAGACCATTTAGTCCATTCAGAATATGTTGCTCCAGTTACTTTCTTATATTCATAGATATAAGTTTTTTCATCATCTGGTCCAGTACATTGTTTAATGAATTCTTCTTTTGATACTTCTTTACCATCTTCACCATAATATTTATTATTTTCTCTATCATATTTACAAATTGGTGTTTCTGGTTCTGGATCATCAGTTGATGGAGTTGGAGTTGGATCTTCTCCTAAACAATCTTTTAAGAATTGATCTTTACTTACTGGTTTTCCATCTAATCCATAATATGTCTTAGTTTCTTTATCATATTTACAAATTGGTAATTGATCATCTTCACCAACACATTGTTTTAGATATTCTTCTCTAGTAACAACACTACCATCTTCACCATAGTATGTCTTAGTTTCTTTGTCATACTTACAAATTGGTTTTACTGGTTCACTTGGTTCAGTACATTGTTTAATAAATTCATCTTTAGTAACAACTTTTCCATCTTCACCATAGTAAGTGTTAGTTTTCTTATCATATCTACAAGTATTATCTTGATCGATACATTCATCTTTATCACATGTTTCATTGATAATGATAATTACATCTCCACCATTGTAAGTGTAATTATTGTTATTAGTTGTATTATTATTAATAGTTTCATTATAGTTATTAATAATAGTTTGATAGTTATTAGTTACATTCTTATAATATTTATTTACTACTGTAGTATTAGTAATATAACTTTTACTTGTTTTGTTATATTTTTTAACTTTATAGTTTTTACCTTTTACTACAGTTGTAGTTGTATATGAACTTGGTGATATTTCTACATATGAAGAAGCTCTAGATGATTTAGTTGCTCCTGTCTCTACTAGATAATCACTATTCTTTTCACATACATAAGAGTTACAATAATTGTAGCATCCTAAATGAACAAGAATATAATCTTCTTTTTCACTATCCTTAATATATACTTTTAATAAGTATTCTTCATCCATCTTAGTAATTTCTACATAAGATGATTCACTATCAACTTGTTTATTGTTTTTATCAATTAATGTAGTTAATAGTTTTTTCTCATACATGTCAGCTAATGTCATTTTATCAGTATCACCAATTGATTGTGGTAATCTTTCTACTGTGTAATATGAAATAGCTGCTGCTTTCATCTTATCCAAGTTATCTTGGAATATTTGAGATGTTAATGAACTATAAGCAAGTGAACATTCAGATCCAGATCCACTTTTCTTAGTTCCATTACAGTTTTCTTGTACTATAGTTGGTGTAATAAACTTAGGTAATAGCCATACTAATAGCAACACAAAAACAATAACTAAAATTAATTTAGTTAAAAAATCCTTAAATGGAAATTCTCTTTCTCCATTATACATAACCATTCCCCCAATCACGTTATATGCCGACTATTTTAACTCAAAGCATCAAAAAAGTCAAGAATTATTTCCTGACTTCAATGTGACTATAGTTTGTCCTAAATTAAAATTATCTATTTTATAGTCTTCTACTAATTTATTTTTACTTAATACTTCTTGTGTAGCTTTTAATAATTTCTTAGTTCCTACTCCATGAATTATAATTATTTTTTCTTTTTTCTTCTTATAATTATCTTCTATAAATTCATTTATAAGTACTTTTGAAATATCTACTGATTCTCCATGTAGATCTAAAGTATTTAAATTTTTATATAGATTTATCATAGTACTTCAACATCTTTTTCTTTATCATATCCTAATACTTCATCTAATGTAGGCATACTAAATCTACTTCCTACTTTTAGTGTTGATAATGCTCCAGTTATATTAGCATATCTTAAGACATCTCTCATATTATAATCATGTATTAAGAAATAAGCGAATGCTCCATGGAAAATATCTCCTGCTCCTGTTGAGTCAATTGGTTTTACTTCAATACTAGGAATTATTTCTCCTTTACCATCTATCTCAGTAAAGCAACCTGCTTTTTCTAAAGTAATTATAATATTATTTTTATATGTTTCTTTCATTTTATTATATACTTTTTCTACTGTTTTAATATCATCATAATCTATTTTCATATCAGTAAAATCTTCTGCATAGTCATGTGAACATACTAAGTATTTTACTAATGGAGCAAGTTTTTTAGTTCCTTCTCTTAAGTTTCCTGCATCTAAAATAGATATAGCATCTGGATTATCTTCCATTAATTTAATAGCAACATCAGGTTCATTTCCATCAAACATTAATACATCGAATGGTTCATCTATATCTAGTGAATATTCTGGATGATTTTTTTCTTTAGCAGTTAAAATTGTTCTTGATCCATTTTCAGCATTAGCAATAATATAACTACTATCAGTATGTATATCTACCCCTACATCTATGTATTCTGTATTTATCTTCATTTTTTCACATTCATCTTTAATGTTCATACCTTGATAATCATTACCTATAATACCTGCGATAAATACATTTTCTCTCCATTTACTTAATAAATATCCTGCATTAGGAGCTGGTCCTCCTCCACATTCTATTTTATTATCTAAATGATATTTTTCATTCTCTTCTGGATAAGAATTTGTTAATAAAGTAGTATCATAAGTTAAATGTCCTAAACACATTATTTTCATATGTTCACCTCATTATTATTATAACAAAAATTCTTATAATTAAAAAAGTATCTATCTAAATAGATAAATACTTTACGTTAATATATCCAACTCTTCAGTATCTTGGTTGCATTTATATATTCTTCTGTTGTTACTGTTCCACTTGATACTGGATAATATATGAAGAATACAATTATTACAGCAATCAAATAACATAACATTAATATATCTCTTCTTCCTGTTTTATTAATTTGATAAAACATATTAATTATAGCTAACATCATAAATGGTAATAATATAAAGTAATGATAAATAAACATAGGTCTATTTATAAATACATATGGTAAAAACATAGATAAGATTGCTATAAGTAAAAAGAGTGATTTTTTATTCTTTTTCTTTACTATGAAATATGGAAGTATAAAGAATGCTATTATAGCAGGCCACCATATCATTATATTTCCTATTGCTACAATTGTTTGTCTATGTAAATTATCTTTTGAGTTAGTATAATACCATATTGGTTTATATGATATAGGCCAACTATACCATTTAGATGAGAATGGATGATCTTCTGTAACATTACTATGATAATCATACATATCTATTGATTTTTCTATAATACTTGATACATTATTTTTCTCTAATCCATTAGAATATGGAATTGCTAAATAACTAACAGTATATATTAATATAGGTATAGCTACAAAGAATCCAAATCCTTTTAATAAGAATGGAACCCATTTATCTTTAGTTTTAAATTTATAAATGAAATAAATAATAGCTAATCCAAGTCCAGCAAATAATCCAGTCCATTTAGTTGCTATAGCACAACCTATAAATATTCCTGATAATAGTAATTGCCACCATTTTCTATTTTCTTTCATATATAGGAACATAAAGAAATATGATAATAGAATGAATAATGCTAGATGTGAATCTACTGTTCCTAATCTAGTTTGAGTAAAATGAAAATTATCAAAAGTCATTAGAAGTGCTGCAGCTGTTGCATACTTTCTTTTTCTAAACATAGCTTTAGCAAATGCATACATAACTATAATCATTAATATACCAGCAATATTTCCCATAAAACGATAATTGAATGGTGTAAATTCTTTTGTTATTAGTGTTGGTATTGCTTGTATTATTTTTCCTAATGGTGGATGTGCCCATTCATATGCAGGATAATTTTTTAATAAGTCATATGTAGTTCTAGCAAAATATACTTCATCAAAATATGTTGAATTCATATATGATACTTCTTCTGGTATAGTTGATGCTTCATCTGTAAGATTATATATCTTTTCTCCGTTACCTTTAATCTTTATTGGTATTTTATGACCAGCATTATCATATAAAGCAATTTCTCCTAAAGATAAATAATTTCCATCTCTTGGAATTAATCTTATATATTTAGCAAAACTAGTTACATTTCCTTTTTTCCATTTAAAACATCCATCAGCATTCAATACTATATTATTAGAATAATTTTTATCATCCGTAGATATTTCAAAATTATAGTCTCCAGATTCTTCTCCTGTATAAAATACTATTTGGTTTACAAATGTTTTTTTATCTAATTCAATTTTTATTCCAGTTGCATTTATATCTTGATAAGTTTGAGGTGCTTTATTATCACCTAAATTATGAAAAGATAAAAGTGTATAAAATATAACTATTATTGTAATTATAAAGACATCTTTTATATCAAAAGGTTTTTCTTCATTAAAAAAATTTCTTATTCTTTTCATACAATCCCTTCTTCTTATGACATTATATCATATAAATAAAAAAAGAACATTATAGTTCTTAATTATATTTTTAATGTTTGTAAATAGTCTTTTTGTTCTTTAGTAATTCGATAACTTTCTCTTGCTTTTTGAATGGTTTTATTATGTATCCAAGGAGATAGTTTTTTTGTTTCTAATAATTTAATTGTATCTTCATATTGTTTTGCTAAAGCAGTAGCATAATACCAAGCTATCATCATATTAATATAATATTCATTAGATTTGATTTTTAATGGTAAGTTTAAATATTCTTTTTTATAATCTTCATCTAAATAATAATTCATTAGCATCCTAATACCATATCTAATAGTATACGTATCTTTTGTATTAATCCATTCTTTTATTTTGATTAATAATTCTTCTTTATGTTTTTTAAATACTTTTGGATTAGTCATATCACATACTGCCCAATTATCTATATATGGTAGAAATCTTTCTAATTCATAAATACATTTATTATAATCTTTTATTTCTGATATAAGTAATCCATGTAATACATTTTCATCATAATACTTATGAGGTAGATTATTTAAAAAGTAAGAAGAATTATCTTTATACTTTTTAGCAAGTTTTCTTAGTTCTGGTACTCTTACTCCTATTATTAAATCTTCTTTAATATTAGGAATTAATTTACTATGAAATTCTTTGTAATTTTTATCTTGTAATTTAAATAATTCTTCTTGCATATTATCTCCTTTAATATTTTAAATTATAATCAGTTAATTTTTTATATGAATCATCATTATAATTATAACATGTATATACATATAATTCTTCTTTTTTATATTGATTGGTTCTGCTATGAAAATAATTATAACACAATTCAATTAGTTATATATAGTTTCTTTTTATAAATATATGATATAATTTCTTTGGTGATAATATGATTAGTAATGGTATAGACTTAGTTAAAGTAAATAGATTTGATGATTTGAAAAATAATTCTACTTTTATGAATAATACTTTTACTGAGAGTGAAATGAAATATATAGAGAAAACTCAATATAATAATAGTACTATAGCTGGTTTATTTGCGGCTAAAGAGGCTTTCTTAAAAGCTATAGATATGGGTATTAATAATTCTTTATTAGATATTGAAATTATTCATGATAATAATAATTCTCCTAGTATTAAATTAAATGGTGAATTAAAAAAGACATATTCTAATATTAAGAATATATCTTTATCTATTTCTCATGATGAGGAATATGCGATTGCTATGGTTATACTATTGAAATAATTTTTCTTTGTATAACTCGTATGCAACATCCCAACTTTTATATTTAGGATCATTTCGATGATCTTTTAATATGTCTCTTTTTTTGATATCTTCAGCCATATAAGTACTAACTTTTCTAGCTCCTAGATAATTCATATGTACTCCTAAATCTTTTGTTTCTTTTTCCCAATCTATTTTTAAATCTATTGTATTTAAGTTTATATATTCTAAGTCATATTCTTTTGCGAGATCTTTAATAGAGTTTTCTTTGAATGTGGAATAAGAAATAGTTGGAGTCTCTATTAATACAAATTTTATATTATTATCTTTATATAATTTGACTAATTTTTTAAATTCTTTTTTATTTATATCTATAATAGGTTTTTTTCTATTAGTTTTTTTCATATAACGATGTTTAATAGGTCCTTTTACTTTTGATGAGTATTTATAACCTTTATATGGATTAACACTCTCTTTGTTACCTATTTGTTTCCAGTTATTATGAAATGTTAATAATGGTACATATTTTTTTAATCCATCAAATTTATACTTAATTAGTTTTATATTTCTAGGATCTCTAAATGCAGGATCTATTTCCATATAAACTATTTTAGGACTTTGACTTTTTACTATTACTTCAGAATAATCATATATTTGATCTAGAGTTGCGGCTGGTATAGCACAATCATATGTAGTATATCCATAATTATTCCATATGTACATTGGAGATATTCCATTATATATTAAACTATCTCCTATGAATATAGCATCTATTGTATTATTTGGTTCTGATAATAAATCATATTTAGTTTTTTTATTATAACCAAATTCAAATAAGTTTGCTTTATTAGGAATAAATATAAATGAAGTAACTTCTATTAATATAAATAATATTCCAAAGAATAGTATTATTCTAACTAATGGTTTTTTCATAATATCTCTCCTAAAAGTCAGCATATATTGGATCTAGAGGTTCATAACCTGGTCCATATGCTCCAAATATTAATATGATAAGTATAAATATGTATAGGATTAACCATCTTTGCCATGTTTTCATATTAGCTAGTTTTTCTCTTACATCAATATTCTTTTCTTTTAATAAACTCATTATAAATATAAATATAAATACTATAAAGATAATTATATAATCATAAATATCAATACCTAAATTTAATAATTCAGTTCCATTGAATGTGAATCTTGTAAATATTCCTTTAGTCATTCCAACTAAGTCAGTTACTGAATTAGCTCTAAATATCATTTCTCCATAGAATACAAACAAACTCATTTTAACTGATTGTAGTATTCTATATACTATATTTTGTCTATTTATATGTAATTTCTTACAAATAAATATAATTAATGGTTCTAAGAAGTTTCCTCCTACTATCATTATAAAATGAAATAGACCAAATAATAAGAATGTATAACCAGCTCCATGCCATAGTCCATTTAAGAACCAAACAGCCATTAAAGCAACTGATCCAGTAACTAAAGGACCATAGTGATTTCCTAGTACTTTTCTTAATGATTTAGTTAACTTCTTTAGAGGTTTTGATAAAGATACTGGATAATAGATATAATCTTTAAACCAAGTACCTAATGTTATATGCCATCTAGTCCAAAATTCTGATACGTTTTTAGAGAAGAATGGTTGTCTAAAGTTTTCTGGTACATTTATTCCAAATATTTGACCTGTTCCTACTACGATATCCATAGTACCTGAAAAGTCCATGTATAACATAAATGTATAGAAAACTGCTCCTAAGAAAATAGTAAATCCATTTAAGTTTGAATAATCATTAAATACAGTAGTAACCATAGGGTTTAATCTATCTACTATCATTTTCTTTTTAAAGTAACCATATAATATTCTTTGATATCCAAATGCTAAATTGTGATAACAAATTTTAGCTCCTGCATATAATTCTTTAGCAGTATCACTAAATCTAGTAATTGGTCCTTCCATAATTTGTGGAAAGAATGATAAGAATAATGCTACTTTTACAAATGATTTTTCTGCTTCTATTTTTCCATTATAAACATCAATTATATATGATAATGCTGATAATGTATAAAAAGATATTCCTATAGGAGCAAGTAATTTAACAAACTCAAATTGATAATCTACATTAAATAATCCTAATAATGCATTAATATTAGTAGTAAAGAATCCTAAATATTTAAATGCTATTAAGAAAGCTAAGTTTAATAAAATACATAGTGTTAATATTAATTTCTTTTTAGTCTTTGATTTCTTCTTAATTAGTTTTTTATCTACATCTTTATTTTTTAGAGTTAGCTCTTTTTTATCATCAATTTTCTTGATAAAAAGTGCACAAAAATACACTGATAATATTGATATTATCAGGTATATTATTCCTAATTTACCTAATAAATAGTATACAAATCCATTTGCTAATAATAAAAACCATTGTCTCTTTTTAGGTATTAAGTTATATATTAAAGCAATTAGTGGAAGTAATACAAATAGGTAAATTCCACTATAATAAGATGACATTAATCCTCTTGTAATTTTTCAATTAAAGACCAAATTTTCTTAGCTGAGTTAAAGTTTTCAGGTATTATTTCTACTGTAGGAATTTCTACATCAAATTCATCTTCTATTTCTGATACTAAAGATAAAATAGTTAATGAATCTAAATATCTTCCATCAATTAAATTGTCTACTTTCTCATAATCTACTTCTGGTTGTAATCCTTCTAATATTTCTATTAATTTGTCCATTTCTTATTCTCCTCTCTCATATTCAGGATAATTAATATCACTAGTCTTTATTATATCACGTATAAGCTTAGTTTTACCATCTTTATATAAAACTATTTTTGGTAAATCTCTACTTAAGAATAAAGATATACCTTCAGTAGAAGAATATGCTCCTACTTTCTTAAAGATAAATATATCTCCTAATGATAATTTATTAACATTAATATTCTTTAATAATATATCATTTGTAGTACATAGAGAACCAAATATATTATAAGTATCTTTCTCTTTTCCTTTACTTATTAAATCAAAATTAGGAGTTTTCATACTTAGAGTTGATCCATAATAAACTAAGTGATTAATTCCTCCATCTACTATTGCAAAATTACCATTTTTATTTGATTTTAAATCTACTACACTAGTTAGATATTTACCACATGATGCTGAAACACTTCTTCCTGTTTCTATTAATATATTATTACAATTAATTTGATTTAATATTTCTTTTACTTCTTTAAAGAAAGCATCTTCATCAAAATCATCATCATAGTACATTACAGGTAATCCTGGTCCATACTCTACTTCATTTATATCAAAATTATATTCTTCTTTTAATACATTAATAAATTCATTAATATAATCAATTTCTTTTTGAATTTTCTTAGTAGAATGTTTTTGTGTACCAGAGAAGTATTCTAATCCACATATAGTCATTAAATCTTTATCATAATTTTCAATTATATATTTAAAATCAGATTCACTAACTCCAAATTGATTACCTGAAGTTAATCTTATTAATACATTAATCTTTTTATTATATTTTTTACTATATTCTTCTAAATATTTATAATGTATTAATGATTCTATTGTGTATCTTCCTATATCATAATTTGATATTAGTTTTTCTACATATTTTTTATCTTTATTAACTCCTGATATAACCATTTTATTATGATTAATACCTAGTTTATTACAAATATCAAATTCTCCTTCAGAACATATTTCATATTTATCTACATAGTTATCTATTTCTTTAATAATAAATGTATTTGCTTTAACAGCATATACTAATTTACAATTAGTTAATTTATCTTTTAAATAGTTAACTCTAGCTACTAATTCATCTATATCATATATATAAAGAGGTGTTTGATATTTTTTAACTATTTTTTTTATATCCATTATTTACCCTCCTTATACATTTTCATTAATTCTTTTCTATCAATTTTACCATTCTTTGTCATTGGAAAAGCTTCAATATTAATAAATTTACCTGGTATCATATGAACTGGTACTATTTCTTTTAGGAAAGCATGTAATTCTTTTTTATCAATGTCTCCTACATAGAATTCAATTAATTTAGATTTTTCTTCATCAAATAATGTACAACATCTTATTACTTTATCATTTTTCATTACTGATTTATCTATATCTTCTAATTCTATTCTATGACCTAAATATTTAATTTGAAAATCTTTTCTTCCATTAAATACTAATTCATTATTTTCATTATAATAACCTAAGTCTCCTGTATGATAAATCATTTCATTATAAGCATTAATCAATGGATTTTGAGTAAAGTTCTTATTAGTTTGTTCACTATTATTATAATAACCTAAAGCTAGAGCTGTTCCTGCTACACAGATTTCTCCTGGTTTATTCTTTTCTTCAATTAATTTATTATTTTCATCTAGTAAGAATACTCTTTCATTAGGAAATGGTTTACCAATAGGAATTTTATCATTATAATCTCTATTTCTATCAATAATATGATATGTACAATTACAAGTTATTTCAGTTGGACCATATATATTTACAAATGTAGTATTTGGTAGATGTTCCATCCATGTATTTAAATGTTTAATAGGCATTACTTCTCCACTAAATAGTATCTTATTTACTGTTGTTGGAACTTTATAATCTAATCCATGGAATGTTGTGATTAAACATAGTGCTGATACTGCCCAAGTCATTGTAGTTACTTTATTATCACATAAGTAATCTAATAATAATGATGGATTAGAGAAGTATCTTGTTGGTACTATTACTAGGGTTGCTCCTACTCTAATACTTGAATATATATCTTTTACTGATACATCAAAATCAAATGGTGCTTGATTAGCAATAATATCTTTATCATTAAAATTAAACATATCAGTATAATAATCTATAAAATCAATTACTGATCTATGTGATATAACTACTCCTTTAGGAATTCCAGTAGATCCAGATGTAAAATTAACATATAATGGATCATAATCTATATGTTTAGACATAGTTTCTTCTATTAATTTTTTATTTAATTTAGTTTCTTTTAAATCAGATATTTTAAATACTTTATCATTATCAAAATATTCAATAGCTTTATCATAGTTAGTATCATCAGTAATAATCATATTAGTATTTATTACATCTTTTATTTGATTTATTCTTGTTTCTGGAAATAATGGATTAATTAATGAATAAAAACATCCAGCATAACAGCATCCGAAGAAAGATATTAGTGTATCAATACCTTTATCCATAAATATAACTATTGGTTCATTAAATATATTTTTACTTGCGATAAAAGAAGCAACCTTTTTACTATAATCATTTAAATCTTTATAAGTAATACTTTTATCTTCTTCTATTACAGCAATTTTATCTTTATATTTTTTACTTGATTTTTCTAAATAACTAATTACATTGATCATATTTCTCATTCCTTTATAAATTAATAATAGCGAATTAATTATAGCACATTAATTTTTAAAATACTACAATATTTTTTTTAAAATACATTTTGTTGGTTATTGCCTTTTAATAACTGTTTTTTATATAGATAAAAAATACCATATTATTTTATTATTGTGTTGAAATATTTTATTATACTAGATAATGAATATACTCATTATATTGTTTAATTTATTTTATCATATTAATTATATTTTTTTAATGATATAATTTATTATAGGTGATAATATGAAGAAGTTATTTATCTTAATACTTTTTGTTTTGTTAATACCAATTAATACTTTAGGATTAGAATATCCTTCTATTAATTCTAAAAATACTATTATTTATGATTTAAAAGATAAAAAGATATTATATGAAAATAATTCTAAAGAGAAGTCTTCTATTGCTTCATTAACTAAGATTGCTACTACGATATTGGCTATTGAAAATATGAAAGATTTAAATAAAAAAGTTACTATTACTAATAAGATTTTAAGTACTGTTAGTTGGGAAGCTAGTAAAGCTGGTTTAAAGAATGGTGATGTATTAACTTATAATGATTTATTATATGCTTCTATGTTACCTAGTGGTGCTGATGCTACTAATGCTATTGCTATTAGTAGTAGTGGTAGTATAGATAATTATGTTTCTAAAATGAATGATTTAGCTTCTAAATTAGGTATGAAAAGTACTCATTTTAACAATGTTACTGGTTTAGATGATAAGAATCATTATTCTTCTGCAAACGATGTTAGAATACTATTAGAATATGCTTTAAAGAATGATACTTTTAGAAAAGTATTTACTACTAAAAAATATACTATGTCTAATGGTAAAGTAGTTAAATCTACTCTATATAAATATGGTAATGATGATATTATTCTAGGTAGTAAAACAGGATTTACATATGATGCAGGATACTGTTTATCTTCTCTATCTAATATTAATGGTCATGAAATGATAATAATAGTATTAAAAGCAGATAAAATTAATAATACTTATTATAATATTGTTGATAGTATCAAATTAATTAATTTTATGAAGAAAAATTATAAAGATCAAATATTAATTAATAAGAATAAAGAAATAAAAAATTTAAAAGTTAATTTAAGTAAAATAGATAATTATAAAATATATTCTAAACAAGTAGTAAAAAAATACTTACCTAGTGATTATGATAAAAAGAAATTTAAAATTAAGTATTCTGGTTTAGATGAATTAAGTTTTCTGAATAATAAAAATGATAAGATTGGTAATATTAAGTATTATTATGATAATAAATTGTTACTTGAAGAAGATGTTATTCTAAATACTGATATTGATATGAGTATTAAGAAAGTTATATTTAAATATTATTATGTTTTAATAGGTATTTTCTTAATAATAGTATTGATGATTATACGTATTAAAAATAAAAAGAAAAGAAAGAAAACAAAGAGAAAATAATACTCTTTGTTTTTTTATATGTATTATAGACAGTGTTGATTATTTGTACAAATATATTTATAATATATATTTATATAGTTTCTTGTATTGAGGTGATATTATGGGTAAAGCTAAAGATATTAATTATTCATCAATAAAAACTAAAGACCTTATTAAAATGAACTTTGAATTATTATTGAATGAGACTAAGAAATTTGAAAAGATTAAAGTTACTGAAATATGTAAAAGAGCTAATATAAATAGAAGTACATTCTATTTACATTATGATAGTATTTATGATGTTGCGGAAGAATATGAAGGAAGTTTAATTGATGAATTAGGAATTGATGATGTAAAAGAATTTCAAACTATAAATGATATATATTTATTTCTTGATAAAATAAATATTTGTTTAAAAAAGAATGAACATGCTTATAGAGTATTACTTAATTCTACTTATCCAAAACTATTTTTAAAGAAAGTATCTAAATCATTTAAAAATAATGCTAAATCTTTAGTTAAAAAGTTAAATAATACTAAGTATGATGAATTACAAACTAGTTATTTTATTTCTTTTTATACTGATGGTATGGTTACTCAAATAATAAATTATTTTATTACTAATGATAATAATATGACTTTAGATGAAATTACTAATCAATCTAAAAAGATTGCTAAATTATTCTTTTCTAATTATTTTAATTCATAATAAAAAACAACTGTTAGTTGTTTTTATTTTTTATAAAACTTTTAATTGAATTTATATATTTATCTGAGTCTACTAAGTAACTCATACCATGAGTTGCTTTATCAAATAAAACTAATTTCTTAGGACCATTATACTCTTCATACATAGTAATAGAGTTTATTGTAGGTACGAAGTCATCTTCTTTACTATGAATGAATAATATTGGTATTTTTGATTTAGATAAAGATTTTAGAGTATTCTTTTCTTTTAAATTAAATTTTCCTATTAGAATACAATATATATTTATCATATTAATAAATAGTTTTCCTGGTATATGGAAATAATGTTTTATACAATATAGTACTTCTTCATATGCTGAAATATATCCACTATCTACTAATATAGTCTTTATATTCATATTTTTCTTTATATTATTTAATGATAAAAGAATTGTTGTTGCTCCCATAGAGATTCCTGCTAAGATTATTTTCTTTTTAGGATGTTTTTTATTAATATATTTAATCCAATTAATTAGATCTTCACTTTCTCTCATACCAAATGTTATATATTTACCTTCACTTTTATTTGAAGTTCTATTATCTATTAATAATAAACTATATCCCATTTTATAATATTCATAGCAAGAAGCATATAAATCTCTTTCAGCACTACTTCTATAACCATGTATTTCTATAAATATACCTTTACTATTCTTATTATCTATATAAATTCCATGTAATTTTAAATTATCATTTGACTTTATATAAATATCTTCTATTTCATGATTTTTATATTTATTATTAATCCAATTATTACCTTTATCAATTACTTCTTTATATGGTTCTAGCATCTTATTAATATTAGATGACATAGGTAATTCTTTAGACATCTTTTTACTAATAAAAATAAACATTATATATGTAATTATTAAATACAATAATAATATTATTAATAATGAGATAAATATATATTTCATAGTACAATTCCTTTCAAATAGAAATTATACCACAAAAAAGAGACTAAAGTCTCTTTATTTTGTTTTTACTTGGTTTATTATATTCTTCTGATATTTCTTCAATATCTGTCTTTTTTGAAACTATTTCTTCAGTAAAAGTCATTGCTTCTTCTAAAGAATTAAAATTTAATGAGATATTATCCATACTACTATCAACTATTTTCATTTTATATTGTAATGTTTCTTCATCTATTTTAGGATCTATTGACACATGAAATCTCATTAAAGATATTGCTAGTTTGTTTTCTTTTATATACCAATGAAATTCTACTGGTTTCATATTATAGAGCCCTTCCTTTAGACATTTCTTTTGTTAATTCTTTATTTTTCTCTAAGAATTCAGTTACTATTTCTTGTGAAGTAATAACTCCTTCGTATTTTTCTCCATCACTAGATACAAATTCTTTATCTTCCTCTAAATATTCATTTAATGATTCTTTTGGTTCACTTCCAAATTTTCTTTCTAAAGCTTTATATTCTTTTTCTGGGAATAATCCATCTTCACTAAATAGATATACTCCATCTTCTTCAATATAATCTCCAGTTACTTGTATAACTCTTTTTTCTTTACCTTGTTCAATTATAAATCTTGAGTAATCTCCATATTGATCAACTAATGCTTCCATATGAAGTATACCATCTAGAGTTTTTTCATCATAAAACATTAATCTCCAAGCATCAGGAGCTTGTTCATACCACTCTCTTTGAGCATGTCCTACATATTCTCCCATATTGACCATAGTATATTTTTTATCTCCATCAATATAAGTTATATTTCCATTTTTTTCTAATACTTTTTCCATATTTTTTTCCTTTCTCCTATAATTTAATTACTTTAGATTTAATAGGTTCAATTAATAAATTATTTTCTTTTAATTCTTCTTTTGTCTTAGATAGTCTAGAAGTATAAGAATTTAACCACTTTTTATATATTGGACCACTAGCTTCATTATATTCAGTAAAACTATTTGGAATACTTGTCTTAGTCTTATAAAAACTGTCTCCATATATTTTAGATATTTCATCAGTTAATTCAATAAATCCATTATCTAATAAAGGTTTTATTTCTTCAGTATCATTATTCTTAACTATGAAATATCCTGGGTCTGGTGTATTACATATCATATCATTTATTATTATAAATTTATCTTCACTACATTCTTCTTTAGAAAAGAATTGTATATATGTAGGATCTATTAAGTATTGTTTTTCTCCATCTACTGTTTTAAATTTAGATATTATTAAACTATGTCCTTTAACATTAGGTATTATTTCATTAATATTAATAGGATTAGTTTCAATATTTAGATCTTTTAAATAATAATAAATCATACTTTGAGCTAAATCACATTTTAGAGGATACAAGTATTCATCAATTGATTTTAATTCATAATTAGATATTGTTTGTCTTACTGTATAACTTATATAACATAGTAATGTATTAATATCTTCTTCTGTTAATTCTTTATTATTTTTACATAATGATTCTATTCTTGAGATATCATTTTTATCATATTCCTCATTATTAACTTTAATATCAATAATAGTGTTCATAATACTCCTTATTCATTATTTTTTAATTCATCTCTTAATTTCATCCATAATTTTCCTAATTGGTTTTCTCCATCTCTATTTGGACCCCATCCCCAAAATGCATCTTTTGGAGAATCTTCTACTATTAAATAATCTTCTGTTTGTAGTAGTTTTTTCTTTACATATGGATTTTGTTCTATTTTAAGTCTTAATAACTCTTCCATAATTGAGACTTTTACTTCATTCCAATCTTTTCTTTGTTTATCTCTGTTAGCATATGCGATACGTTGTGCTTCGTCTGCTGAATGTGAATGTTTTACTTTTTCTACTAATTCTTCATTACTACCCATAAAACTTGCGGCTTGATATGCTTCTTCTACTGATGAATATAAATAACCATTCCATTCAACTTTAAATGAAGAAAAATTATCAAATGGATAAAACTCTCTAGGGTAAAAGCCTATAACTTCATCCATTTTTTCAGATAACCATGTATCTCTATATTGTTCAAGTTTAACCATTAAATCACTCCTAGGTATATTATATCATAAAAAAGACTAGATAAATCTAGTCTTTATTAATATTATGATTCAAAATAGAATAATTCTTCAAATTTTACTTCTAAAGCTATACATAGAACGAATGCTAATTTAGCAGTTGGTTCATATTGACCTGTTTCTAAAGAACTAATTGTATTTCTAGAAACTCCTACTATATTAGCTAGATCTTGCTGAGATAACTTCTTTTCTGCTCTAATCTCTTTAATTTTATTTTTTAATACTAATTTTTTCTTCATTATATAAAATACTTTATAATAGTTATTATTGTTACTATAGACCAGATTACTGAGCAAAAAATATGTAATTTTTTTCTTCTTGTTAATTTGATAGCTTTATATCCAAATAGTATAGCACAATATACAGCTATGATTGAATAATAAGAATAGTTTTCTCCTTTACCTGAGAATATTTCATAGCAATAATATATAGTTGCGAGTATTATCATAACGATTGCGGCTATTTTTACTGCTTTGTTTTCTATTTCGATTTCATACATATCTTTGTTCTTGTTTTCTTTTCTACTTTTTTCTAATATTTCTTCTCTTTTCATATTAGTTCTCCTTGCCAAGTTTACTTGGTAATATTAATATACTATATGCAAAGTATACTTGTCAAGAATTATTCTATATTTACTCCTTTTCTTAATTCAAATTTACATATAAAACTCATACTAGTTATTATTATTAAATATAGAATAGTTGAGAGAATTGCTAAGGTTTTGAATGCATTTACATCTATCTTAATTGTACCTGTTTTAAATAATTCCATAACTGTAGGATCAAATAGTCCATATATAAATACTAATGATAATATCACTGCTTGAGCTATTAAATAAATACCAAATCCAAATAAAACTGAGTATCCTACTTTACCATTATTCTTTTTATATCCTTCTATTATTCCAAAAAAACCACATTGGATTGCATTAAATATTTCTAAAAAGATTAATATAATTGCCATAATTATAAAGAATAATGTACTCATATTTAATCCTGTAGTAATAGTTTTTATATAATTAGTTATTACTTCCCATGTATCTTTAGAATAATAAGTTATAAATAAAGTAATAATTATTATGATAAAACTTATAAAATAAAATATTAATGTTTGAATAAACTTAGAATTATAAATATCATTTTTAGTTACTGGTAATGTATGTGTTAAATATGATTCATCTTTATAAATTGAATCTCTAAATCTTATCCAACTTCTTATTACTGTATTAATAAGAGTATTAGCAACCATTGCGAACATACATCCTACACTTATTTGACCTATTATTTTAATTATTACAGATTGATCTACATTGAATAGTATTCTTGTAGTTATAGCAAAAAATATTGATAAGATGTAGAATACTGACATATTTTTAATCATATATTTTAGATCATATTTTAATAATTTAATTAACATTTGAACTTCCTCCTAAAGATTTCATCTATAGATGATTTTTCTTTATTTCTTAGTTTATCAGCATCACTTTGTAATACTATTTTTCCTTTATCTATAAATATTACTTCATCTAATATTCTTTCTATATCTGATATTAAATGAGTAGAAATAATTACACTAGCATCTTCTTTAAAGTTAGATAATATAGTATCTAATATATAATCTCTTGTAGCTGGATCTACTCCACCTAATGGTTCATCTAAAATATATAAATCTGCTTCTCTAGACATTACTAATACTAATTGTACTTTTTCTTGCATACCTTTACTCATCTTTGATAAATGTTCATTTTTATCTAAATCTAGATCTTCTAATAATTTAATTGCCTTAGAAGAATCAAAATTATCATAAAAATCTTCAAAATAATCTATTACTTCAGATACTTTCATTTGTTTATTTAAATATGTTTTTTCTGGTAAATATGAAATTATCTTTTTAGATTCTACTCCTACTTTATTTCCTTTTACTAATATCTCACCACTACTTGGTGTTAATAAGTCATTAATAAGTTTAATTAAAGTTGTTTTTCCTGCTCCATTTTTACCTAATAAACCTATTATTTTACCTTTAGTTATAGATAGATTAATATCTTCTAATATCTTTTTATTATCAAATGATTTAGATAATTCTTTTATTTCTAATAATTTCATATTACTCATTTATCCTTTCTAAATAATTTATTGAATCAGCTTTACCTAGTCCTATTCTTTTCATTCCTTCAAAATAACTATTTGCGAGAGTTAAAGCATATTCATCTTTTAATTTTTCTATCTGTTTCTTATCTTTTGTTACATATTTACCATTAGTTCTTTCTGTATATATTAAA
>CAMVLZ010000023.1 GCA_947168485.1 uncultured Bacillota bacterium
TATAGGACTTGCTATTGGCTCAAGTATAAAAAAAGATAAAAAGAAAAAGTAATACGATTTATAATTTAAAAGTATCGGAAGATTAAGATATTCCGTTAAATGATTTATGACATTATGACATTAAATTTGTTGGTGGTGTACCTTAAAAGAAATGTCATAAATGTCACTGATAAAAACGATAAAAAAAGAATGTAATCTATTGCTAGACTACATTCTCTATTTCTACCCATTATTCACCCATTATTTTGAATAGATTTTGATAAAATTTTATTAAATTTAAGTAAACTCAAATAATGGAAAAGCCTTATTTTACAGGGGTTTAAGCCTAGTCGACACTTGGTAAAAATCTCCCCCTGAAGAAGAGTCTTTTGACTCTTCGCTTTTTTTATTTCAAAAACATTGTATAATATATATGATGTAGAGAATTGAGTGATTAAATATGAAATTACAAAGAAAAGAAATATCTAATGAAATAATTGGAAAACATAGTAAAATTAATACGAAGGATAAAGATGATGTTAAGAAGTATTTATCTGAATTAATTGATCTTTTAAACAAATATGAATATGAATCTGATTCTGACTTTTTGTTTTGTGGAAGAAAAAAATTTGTATATGATGAAATAAATGGAATATTAGATGGTACTATAGATTCTATTAGTAATCCTATATATTTTGTTTTGGGTTCATTAGAAGAGTTTATAAGTAGTAATAATTATATTAATCCTTCTGATGATTTATATAATAATCTGAAATATAGTGAATTAATAAATAAAAATAATAATTATAGTATTAGAGGTATTATTTGCTTAGAGGAAGCAGAAACAATAAGAAAGATTATTAAAAATATTTTAGATCACTTAGATACTTTTATATTATAAAATAAAAGAGAACCTTTAAAGGTTCTTTTTTTGATAATAATCTTTTACTTTCTTTTCTAATTCATCTGGATTAGTAATTCCTAGAAAATCAATATGTTCTGGATCATACTCTAAAATCCAATTACGAAAGATTTCTTGTTGTTTCTTTGTAAATTCTTGATGATAAATACGATTATAGTATTTATATTTTATAAATATAAAGTGAGATATTAATTCTACATTGTTTTTTGTAAGAGGAATTTTTTCTAATAATTCACGAACATTTGAAAGTAATATTTCTAATCTCTTAAATTGTAATTCTTGTTGATTCTTTGTAATAGAGTTTGGGTTATAGCAATAAATATAAACTATTTCAAAAAGTTTATAGTTTTTTGCTCCACTTAGTAAAACTAAACTATTAAAATAATTATCTTCATGGAAACGTGTCTCATTAAAATGAATATTATTATCTATAATATAACTTCTTCGATATAGTTTACCATGTAAGTCTCCTTCATTAATAAAAAACGTACTTCGATCTTCATCAATCTCTGATCCAGATACAATATCATACTTTCCTTTTTTAATAGTTTGATATAGTTTCTCTAATGAATCAACATCAAAAAACAAATCATCTGCATCTATAAATGTAAGAAATTCTCCATTAGTAATTTGAATACCTTTTTCTCTAGCAACTCCACTACCACCATTCTTATCCATCCTATAATAATTAATTGGAAAGTAGTTTTCAAAATCTTTTATAATTGAAGAATAATCATCATCTGAGCAATCATCTACTAAAGTAACTTGATAAGGACAACTACATTCTTGTATAAGAATACTCATTAAAGTTCTAGGAAGTGTAGAAGAAGCATTATAAACTGGGATGATAATATCAATCATTTGCCTCACCTACTTTCGATAAGAATTCTGAAAAAGTAAGAACTCGACTAAAATCAATCTTATCTTTAATATATTCTTTCTCTCTTAATTCTAGAAAAAAGCGTATTGTACCTTCTGATACAGAAAGGTTTGGAAATCTTCTATATAATTCTAATATTGTATGAGACCACTTTAAAATTGGAGTTACATCATATTTATTATATAATTCCATATAATAATAATACATGTGTATAAGAACATTCATAGCTAATATAACTACTTCTTTTTGTTCACAATTTCTCTTTAAGGCTTCTTCTGCAGCCCAATTCATATTATAAATATATCCTTCTAATCCAGTTAATCTATATAAACGATCATCTTTTCTAGTAATGGAAGAAGAATTTTCTCTATAGACATAAGTAGTAACAGGTAAAAACTTTCTTTTTGGATTCATTAATAGAATTAATCTATTAAAACCATTATCTTCATTTGCTCTAGAGTTATTAAAATGGATATCATATTTTTTTAAAAAGCTTCTTCGATATATTTTTCCATGTAACCAAACAAGATTATTATTTTTAATTTCTCTCTTATTATCTCTTTCTAATATGAAATCACTAATAACTAAGTCATAATCATGTTTTTGAATTTCATCATATAATTTTTTTATTGAATAAGAACTATAAAAACAATCATCACTATCAATGAATATAATATATTCCTGTTTAGTAGACTTTAATCCAAGATTACGAGCCTCTCCAGGTCCAACATTTTTTTCTGTAACAATTTCTTGAATATTCATATATGGTGAAAAATAATCTATGAAAGATGAATATGAATATTCAGAGCAATCATTTACTATAGTAACGTGGAGATCAACTTTTTCCAACCCTCTTTGAACTGCAATAGAAGATAATGTGTAAAACAAAGTATCTTTTGCATTATATGCAGGAATAATAATATCAAGTCCCATATTATCACCAATTTTATTATAACAAACTATAATTAAAAATAACAATAAAAGAAAGACTATGGTCTATCTTTTTTATATCATATAAGTTTAAGATATGATAAAATAAATATGTTAGTGAATTATAGTATCAATAGGAGGTATTATGTTATGAACTTATTTTTTGTTTTCATATTAATTATTTCTTTAATAGGGATAGAATTTTGTTTTAAAAAAGGAAATAAAGATTATCTTAGTAAAGTTAATACTTCTTGTATAAAAGGAATCTTTATTCTAATTGTTTTTTATAGTCATTTTTGTCAATATACTGATGTAAATATGAGTAAAGATTTTATTATGTTTGATATTAGATCTTTTTTAGGACAATTAATGGTTGCATTATTTTTATTCTATTCTGGATATGGAATATTTGAATCACTTAAATCTAAAAAAGGTTATATAGAAAAGTTACCTAAAAATAGGATATTTAAGACTTGGTTACATTTTGCGATAGTAATTTTTATATTCTTAATAGTAAATCTATTATTTATAAGTAATCCTGATTTAAGTATTAAAAGAGTATTATTATCATTTTTTGCTTGGGATAGTATAGGTAATAGTAATTGGTATATTTTTTCTATAATATGTTTATATATAATTACTTATTTATCATTTAAGATATTTAATAATAAAAAAGATTATCAAAAAGGTATAGCATTAAACTACTTATTAACTATTGTTGTTATGATGTTACTAAGTATATATAAAGAAGATTATTGGTTTAATACTATGTTATGTTATCCATTAGGTTTATCTTATTCTTTTCATAAAGATATTATAGAAGAAAAGTTATTTAATCCTAAAACATTTATAATGGTTTTATTTGTAACAGTATTATCTTTCCTTACTCTAATGAAGTTTCAAAAAACTAATTTCTGGTATTATGATATATATTCAATGATATTTTGTTTATTAATTGTAGAATTAACCGTATTGATTAACTTAAAGAGTCCAATATTAAAGTGGTTTGGGGATAATTTGTTTTGGATATATATTCTTCAAAGGTTACCTATGATGGTTTTAAATAATATAGGATATAATACTCATCCATATAGATTTGCTTTAATATCTTTTGTAATTACTATAGTGTTAACATTTATATTTAAATTTTTAATTAAATATATAGATAAATTATTCTTTAAAGAGAAAGAAAAAGTACATGCTTAAATGTACTTTTTTTATATGATTAATATGTTGGTATTTTTGACTTTTTTACTAAAATGTGGTATAATGTGCACACATTTGGATGGTATATAATTATTTGAATTAAAGGGGGAATTATTGAGAATTTACGAATTCTCAATAAGAATATATGTTATATATAAATGAATGTTTAACTAATAACACTCCAATTAAATTAGTTAATGTGGATAATAAAAGATCTTTATTTGAACCAGTTGAACCAAAAGTATATTTTAAGAAATTTAATCATGCAGAGTTTATAGGTGAAGAGTTAGCTAATATTAGAAATATACACTGTTCACACTATTTTATTGCTGGATTAACTAGATTTAGAATAAATAAAACATTACCATGTAGTAGAATTGATAAGTACTCTCCTACTATTGGTATTGGTTCATATGATTTTAAAAATAGTAATAAAGAATATAAGTTAATATCTGAATATGATGTTAGAGATGATAATGGATTTGAATCGATGTTAAAACATGCTAAAGATGAAGATAATAAAAGATTACTTTGTAGAGATATGTTAGAGTTATTAGCACTTGATTTATATATGGGACAAGTTGATAGAAGTAATGTTAATGTTATGTTTGAAGAAGATAAAACTGATAATGTTAGATTGGCTCCTTTATATGACTTTGAATATTCTTTAAATAATATTTATCATGATTTTAATTCTATCAGTAATAATTCTTTATATAGTTTTGATAATATTGATGATTGTAAAGACTTTATTGGTAAATATCCTATGTTTAGAGATATATTAAGTAGTTATTTAGATGTTAATTTAGTTGATGTTATAAGTAGAGCTTATAATAAACGTGGATTAGTTATTCCTAGTGATAAATGGAATTTCTATATAGATTTTGATCAAAATCAAAAAGAGAAAATTAAAAGAATTGTTAAATAAAAAATCTATCAAAAGATAGATTTTTTTATGTATTATTAATAAGTAATGTTATAATGATATTGTTTGATAGAAAAGGAGTTTTATAATGAGTTTGTTTTTACAATTTGTTTTTATTTTCTATTTAGGGTGTTCTTTTGGATGGTTAACAGAACTTATTTTTAGAAGAATAGTTCATGGTAAGTGGGTTAATCCTGGATTTTTGATTGGTCCTTATCTACCTATATATGGTTTTGGATTAACTACATTAACTTTTTTATTTTTATTATTTAAAGATAGTTCTTTACATCCTATTATCATTATTATACTTATGGGTCTTCTTATGACTTTAATTGAATTAATAGGTGGAATTATAGGTATTAAGAATAAAGTTAAACTTTGGGATTATAGTGATGAATGGTGTAATTATAAAGGAATTATTTGTCCACTATTTAGTGCGATATGGACTGTTGCGAGTGGGATTTATTATTTCTTTTTAGCTCCATATGTTATGGATGCTTTAGATTGGTTTAGTAAAAATTTAACTTTTTCATATACACTTGGAATATTTACTGGATTAATAGTAGTAGATTTATTTTATTCTACTAAATTATTTATTAAGATTAAGAAATATGCTAAAGATAATGATATTATCATTAGATATGAACATTTGAAGATGAGTATAAAAGAAGCTCAATTGAAAAGAAAAGAAAAATATTCTTTCTTAAATCCTTTTAAACAAATTAGACCATTAGAAGATTTTTTATCTGATTATAAGAGAGAAAAAGAAAGTAAAAAGACAGGAGGAAATATATGATAGCTGTTTATTTGATATTATTAGTTGTTGGATTTGTTGTTCTAATTAAAGGAGCTGATATCTTTGTAGATGGTGCTTCTTCTCTAGCAAGAAATTTTAAACTATCTACTATGTTTATTGGATTAACTATAGTAGCATTTGGAACTTCTGCACCTGAATTCGCGGTAAGTGTCAGTTCTATATTAACTAAGCATCCTGATATGGTTTTGGGTAATGTATTGGGTAGTAATATTTTGAATATATTATTAATATTAGGAGTAGCTTCTTTAGTACATTCTTTAGGTGTTAGAAATAATACTGTAAAGAAAGAATTACCTATAGTACTATTATTAACTATGTTATGTATTGTATTGATGTGTGATAGTTTCTTTGGACTTGGTAATAATATGTTTACTAGACAAGATGGTGTCATAATACTTTTATTCTTCTTAGTATTTATATATTATTTAATAAGTATGATGAGAAAGAAGATAGATGAAAATGATGAAGCTCCTAAATATAAATTAAGTAAATCTATTATATTAACAATACTTGGTATTACTGCGATAGTTATAGGTAGTCATATAGTTGTAGAAGAAGCTTCAACTATAGCTGAGATACTTGGTATTAGTCAAAGAATGATTTCTTTAACTATAGTAGCTCTAGGTACTTCATTACCTGAATTAGTTACTTCTGTTATGGCTGTTAAGAAGGGTGAATATGATATTGCGATTGGTAATGTTGTAGGTAGTAATATATTTAATATAGGAATTGTTTTAGCTTTACCTGTAGCTTTATTTGGAGGTATTAATCATATAGTATTTAATTCTATAGATTTGATTGCTTTCTTAGTATCAGCTGTATTATTATTTATATTTTCATTTAATGATAGAAGAATTAATAAATATGAAGGTATATTCATGTTATTAGTATTTATAAGTTATTATTCTTATGTAGTATTTGTATAAAATAAATTTCACAAGTTGTGAAATTTTATTTTTTATATTAAAATAATATTAGGTGATTTTATGGAACATATTATGCATTTAGATAAAGATGCTTTTAATTCAGTTAAAAGTGGTAGAAAAACTATTGAAATGAGACTTTTAGATGATAAGAGAAAGAATATGTCTATAGGAGATAAAATAACTCTTATAAGTAGGTTTAATGATGAAAAAATAGATGTTGAAATAACTAATCTATATACTTATGATAATTTTGAACAATTATATAAGAATCATGATAAGATTAGTTTAGGTTATAATGAAGAAGATATTGCTTCTCCTGCAGATATGAATTTATATTATCCATATGAGTCTCAATTAAAATATGGAGTTGTAGGAATAGAAATAAAACTAATATAAAAAGATATACAGAGTATATCTTTTTTTATTTTAAGTCTAATATATTTTTTAATTCTTTCTCTTCTATTTGTGGATATAATTCTTGATATAATCCAATCTTTTTATCTACAGTAGTTCTACCTAATCCATCATAATGATAAGATACTTTCTTATCTCTATAACTAGCTCCTACAGTAGCATCAAACACATAATATTTATCATTAAATTTTACATAGTTCCATAAATGTTCATATCCTATTACTAAGTATGATTCAATACCTATATTTTGAAATATAATTTGAGATGCTTTAGCAAATCCTGAACAGACACTCTCTCCTCCAGTAAAGAAAGAATATATACTTTGATTAGAACCAATATATGTAAATAACTTATCATAATTATGACTAGATACATAATCATATACATATATTATTTTTTCTCTATCATTCATATTCTTAGTTTCTTTTTTTACTATATCTATTTCACGTTCTATTCTCTTTTCAGCAAATATATATTTTGGTCTAGACATAGTTTCAATAGTATAAGTAACATGAGTACCATCAGTCTTCCAATGCATTAAATAATAATTTAATAACTCAGGGTGATCTAAATATATACAATTATTTATATCACTAAGTAAAGTAAAACAATTTTCTATATCACATGAATAATTAGTTATACTTTTACCCTTTACAGTATCATCAATTATCTTATCATATACCTTTTGAGCATCTTCATTTAATACTTTTTCCTTAAAATATTCATCACTATAATATAGCCCATTTACATATGTAGGACTATCTTTTTTAACTAATTTATTTCCTTCAATAGGTCTAAAATAAAAATTAATTAAAGCGAAAATAATAACTAATAAAAAATATAACACTACCCTTTTCTTCTTAGACATTATAATCACCTGCATAATAAATTTTATTATCAACTATCCTTACACCTTCAGCAATATAATAATTATTTATATAAAATAACTCTTCAAAAGCATAAGGTCCACATTTAGCTTTTATAGTATCTAGACTACTTTTATTTCTAAAATAAACTATATATTTATCAAATAAAGCCTTATCCTGAGAAGTAAAATCAGTAATCATATCTTTATCTCTATGAATAGTTTTCTCATTCAAATAATTTAAATATTCTAAATATAAAACTACTATAATTACTTCATCTATTGATACATTAACTTGATTCGCAATATATGATAATTTGATATTATCTGTGTCTTTCATAAGGTTATAGATTGCTAGAATAGTATTTATATCTATAGTAGTATTTATGCTATAAAACTTAGAGAAATTATAAAATTTATTAATATCTAATTCTTTTAATAATAATCTATCAGCACTATTTCTTTTATCATTAAAACGATCATATAATATAAAGAATACTATATAACATATTGTAAAAATAACTATAAATATTATAAACCCTTTTAATCTCATAACCTCACCTATTATAGTTATTATATAATTATTCTAATAAAAAATGAAGTAGTAATCTACTTCATTAATTGTGATTTTACAAATACATATTCATTGTCTTCTTTTTCAAAAGTAAATTCATATGTAGAACCTAAATTATAATTATCAATAGCTTCTGAATCTGCATAGTATATTTCTATAGATGGTTCAACAAAATCATTTTTTTCTGGTTCAGGAATGAATTGAATTGATTTTTGAGGTACTTGTTGTTTCTTAGCATAATCCTTATAATATTTAGCATAATATGGTGATTTTCCAGAATCAGGTAAGTCACCTTGTCCAAATAATACTTTATAATAAAATTAAATAAAAAAAAGACATATTAGTCTTGATAAGCTAATATGTCATGTATAGTCAATAATATAAAGAATATTATTGTTGTTACTAATAATGATGCAGTAACTTCTTTAGTAAATATATAATATACTATTAAATATACTATAAAAAATACCATTGAAGATACTATATTATTTAACCATTTAATCATAAATCCACCTCTTAATTTGTAAACTATATTAACATAAAGTATCTTTTAATTCAATTATTATATTATTTAATGTATAATTTTATTGTGAGGTAATTATGAAAAATACTTATGAATTTTATTTTAATAAAGGTAATTTTATATGTAAATATAATAATAAAGTTAGAACAAGAATCTTAAAAAATGAAGATGCTTTAATGATGTTACATAGAATTAATAGAATGAATTTTTCTTCTTTTAAGATACGTGAAAAATCTAATAATGATAAGAAAAGATTATATTTAGATATGAATAGTAATAGTACTAGAGTATCTATTACTAATTTTAGAATGTTTGATGAATTAAATTTATTTGATGAAATGCCTCATCATTTATCTTCTATTGAAAAAGCTGCGGATAAATTTACTAAGAAAAGATATTTAACTAAGAATGGTACTGTTAAAAAGATAGTTGCGACAGCGACTGCTTTAGCTTTAATTACTAGTGGTATATCTTTTAGTTTAAATAAAGATAAAAGTATAGATACTAAAGAGAAATATACTATATCTCAAGAGTTTGAAGCAGATGATGAAGTTAAAGAAACTAAAGAAGTTAAAGAAGATAAGAGTGTTGAAAAAGTAAATTATAGTTTTGATAATAAAACTAGTAGTAGTACATATGAATATGTTTATGATAATTATAATGATATTATAGATAAAGTTGGTAATGAGAGAGGAATATCTCCATCATTATTAATGGGTATGGTTACTCAAGAGTCTGCTGGATTAGATGAGAATTTAATGCAGATAACTTATAGTGTTTGGAAAGATTATGTATTTAAAACTTATAATTATGAAACTGGTAAACATGAAAAATTTGTTATAAGTGATAATCCTTCTAAATATGATGATGATGTAAAAGTATATACACTTGAATCTATGAGTGATCCTTATAATAATATAACTATAGGTAGTTTAATATTTAGAGATGCTTTGAAAAAGTATGATTATAATATACCTTTAGCTATACAAGCATATAACTTTGGTTATGGTAATATGTCTAAAGTATTAGATGCTTATAGTGAAGATAGTGGTAAAAGTAAAGATTCTATAATAGGTGATAGTGATAATATTGATTTTACTAAATATACTGATGTTATTATAGGTCAAGGTGATTCTGAATACTTAAATAATGTTATGAGATATGTTAATGATGATGAAGTTAATATTAAGAGAATAGATAATAATGATGTTATAAATATTAGTTTTAAAGTTAATAATAATTCTAAAGATAAAACTATGTAGTTTTATCTTTTTATGTTAGAATAACTTCTAGGTGTTTATATGAGAATTAAAGAATTAGAAAAATGTGAATTATGTCCTAGAAATTGCCAAGTTAATAGATATGAGAAACTTGGTTTTTGTGGTGCATCTAATAAGATTAGATTAAGTTACTATTCTATTCATATGTGGGAAGAACCTGTTATATCTGGAGATAATGGTTCTGGTACAATATTTTTTAGTAATTGTAATTTGAGATGTTTATTTTGTCAAAATAAAAAAATTAGTATTGATAATTATGGTAAAGATATAACTAATAAGAGATTTCAAGAAATAGTTTTAGAATTACAAGATAAGAAAGTACATAATATTAATTTAGTGTCTCCTACTATTTATGTACCTCAAATAATTAAGAGTTTAGATAAGATTAAAAATAAAATTAAAATACCTATTGTTTATAATACTAGTTCTTATGAAAATATAAATACTATTAAAATGTTAAATGGATATGTAGATATCTTTTTAGCAGATTTAAAATATTATGATGATAAGTTAGGAGAAAAGTATTCTAATTGTAAAGATTATTTTAAATATAGTTCAGAAGCTATTGAAGAAATGTATAATCAAGTTGGTAAATTTGAAATAGAAGATGGAATTATGAAGAGAGGTCTTATTGTTAGAATATTAGTAATACCAGGAGAAGTTGATGATGCGATAAAGATTATTGATTATTTATATTCTAAATATGGGGATAACATAATTATAAGTATTATGAATCAATATACTCCTATTGAATTATATAAGTATTCTAATCTCAACCGAAAGTTATCTGATGAAGAGTATTCTCTTGTGGTTAATCATGCTTATGATTTAGGAATTGTTAATTGTTTTATACAAGAGGGGGATACTCAAGAGACTAGTTTTATTCCTAATTTTGATATTTCAATATTATAAATTATGTGTTATTATTTATTTAGGAGGTTATTTATGAAAAAAATTGTATATCTTTTTGTATTAGTAGCTGTATTCTTATTACCAGTATTTACTTTTGCTGAAGCTAAACCTGATAAAGAATTCTCTGCTAATGAAAAAGAAGTTAAAGTATATTTCTTCTATGGTGATGGTTGTCCTCATTGTGCTGAAGCTGAGGAATGGTTCGCTAAAATAGAGAAAGAATATGGTAGTAAGTTCGAAGTAGTTGCTTATGAAACTTGGAAGAATGCAGATAATGATAAATTAATGAAAGAAGTAGGTGAATACAAAGAACAAGAAGTTGAAGGAGTACCTTATATCTTAATCGGAAATAGTGCTTGGAATGGTTTTGATCAAAGTTATACTGAAGCTATGTTATCTGAAATTGATAACTTATATAAACAAGATCCAAAAGATAGATATGATATTATGGATTATGTTACTGGAGTTAAAGTAGAAGATAATAGCGCTGCTAGTATAATTGCATTAGTAGCTATTATAATTGTAGTTGCTGGTATTGGAACTGGTATATACTTCTCAAGAAAACATGTTCAATAAGAGCTTATAAAGCTCTTTTTTTATGTATAAAAAAAGAATAGTTAATACTATTCTTAATCTTTTGAACTATTTAATTTAACTTTAATATTCTTTTGTTTTCCATTTCTTATTATAGTTAATGTTATAGTTTCATTAGCTTCATGTTGATATAATTCATATCTTAAATGAGCTACATCTTTAACTTCTTTACCATTTAATTTGATTATTATATCATCTTCTTTAATTCCGGCTTTTTGCGCACCAGACCCAGACATAGTTCCTACTACTACTACACCCTCTTGTTGTTTATTGGCATATATAGATTCATTTATATCAGTCATTTTAATACCTAATACTGGCCAATCTATGTCTTTACCTTTTTCTAGATTATCAACATGTTTCATAGCAAATTCTATTGGTATAGCAAATCCCATTCCTTCTATTTGAGCATCTACTAATTTCATTGAACAGATACCTATTACTTCTCCATTAACATTAAGTAATGGTCCTCCTGAATTACCAGGGTTTAATGAAGCATCTATTTGAATTACATTCATTACCCAATCGTTACTAGCATAATCTGATGTTGATACTGAAACCATTCTATCTTTACCAGATATTATTCCAGCAGTTACACTACCAGCATAATCATTTCCCATTGGAGTACCTACTGTAAATACAGTATCTCCAATCATAGCTTTTTCACTTTTTCCTAAGTTAGAAACTAATTTTACATATTTCTTATCAATTCTTAATACAGCTAAATCTAAATATGTATCTCCACCTAGTACTTTTGCTTCTATTTCTTCTTTATCAGTATTTATTACTTTAATTTCTTTCATATCTTTAACTACATGTTGATTTGTTAATAAATAACCATATCTAGCATCTGTTTTATAAACAAATGCTGTTCCTGTAGAAGCAAGTTGTGATCCTTGGTATCCATTAACTACCATAGTCGCATCATATATCTTTTCTACTGATGGTGCTAAAGATGATTTTTCATATACTTGAGTACCATTTTTTATAGTAGTATTTCCTCCTGTAGTTATTTCTCCTAATACAGGTGTCCATTTAAGTATTCCTAACATAAATAATCCACCTACTATGAATGAAAATATCATTGTTAAAGCTAAATTATTGTTCTTTTTCTTCATCTTGTTTACTCCTTTCAATATTTACTAAGTCTTTCCAATTATTTGGAAATCCCATTCTATCTAAAACTTTACTTACTTTTATAGATACTAAATTATAATTAAGGGATTCTATTACATGATCTATTTCATATACTAAATTCTTAAAATCATCTTTAGATAATAATTGTTTTAACATTATTATTAAAGCAAATAAATCATTCTTACCTTGAATATACTCATTATCTTCTTTTTTTATTTTTAATAATTGATGATATAGAGTAGAACCTATTGCTTTTTGAGTTCTATTTTCATATAAGATATCTTCATGAGCACATAGATTTCTATAGTTAGCTAATATAGGTAAATAATCAATTAATTCATCTACATCAATATTATATATACTAGCAATTTCTCTTTGATCTTCTGGTTTTAATATAGAATACAATTCACTTACTATTCCAAATGATAATACTTTTACTAAGATCCATAATGGGATATATCCATAATTAGATGAATAGTGCAATGTAGCAGAGTGTTGTGGTCCATTTACTCTGATTTGTCTTTTCATCTTAGATAATAAATCATTTACTTGTTTTTGTCTTGTTGGATCTTTTGTAAAGTTATTATTTCTTAAATAATCTTTTTCTTTAATACCATATTTCTTTGATAATACGTATGAAGAAATAGATTTTAAGTTGTTTTCTATTACCAGTAGATATTTAAAAATTATATTTCTTAAACTTCTATCAAATAGAAATAAACTATATAATTCTTCAAACCTAGTACCTGGTATAAATTTATCTTTTTCTACTAAGAATAAATGTCTATATCCATTTAAAAAAAAGTAATTTTCTCTCATTAGTATCTTTTTAGCATATTCTTCATCTTTGATAGTCAACCCTTTTTCTTTTAGGATATCGATTTGTTCATTCAGTGTCTTAAACTCTTTTGTTATCATAATCTCACCTATTATAATTATAACACATTATTTCATTTTATTTATGAAAAATAGATGATAATTTAAAAAGGAGATATAATCTCCTTAATTTAATGTTTCTTTTAAATAACTTAATGTTTTATCAGCAGCATAATTCATTTCTACAGTTGTTTCTAAATACTTGTAATAACTTTCTACTGTTGCGATAAAGTCATTTAAATCTGAATTTTGAGTTGCAGGTGTTAATTTTTTTAATTCTATTAGTGATTGTTTTAGTTTTTCTATTATTTGACCAACTTCTTCGTAAGTAAATTTACCTATCATTCTCCTAAAGACTCCATTTCTTGTTTAGGTTGTTCATCCTTAGAATAATTCTTAGCTAATTCAATCACTTTATTTTTATAAGCATCAATACTATCAAGATGTGCTGTATTATCTGGATTATCATATGCTTCTCTCATCTTAGAAGTACAATCATAAATAGTATTTATTATAGTTTCATATTTTTCGTAATCACTCATTTTATCACCTACAACAATATTATTCTAGATCCATTTTCTAGATCTGTATCTATTACGTTAGCATTAACATTATAGATTTCACCTGTCTCTGCACTATAGAAATTTGTATCTTCTCTAATTAAATATGCATTATCTGTTAATTCTATTAGAGCATTTTCTATTAAGTTTTTAACTGTACCTATCTTTTTACTAATAGGTATATATAAATCATATGTCTTTTCAATAGAAGGTATTGATAATTCTATTAATATTTTATTCTTATTCATAATACCTCCTATTCATCTGACATTAGCTTAATTAAGTAAGCTTTTCCTTTTACTATTATATATCCAAATCCTTCATTTATCTCTTCTCTTAGTAATCTAGATGATGTTGTTACTTTAAGAGTAAATTGATTTGCTATACCATTACCTAACCAAATACCTTGAGATAAATCTAAGTTTTGTTTTAATACTGGTTCAAATAATAATTGTTTAATATTATCAATTGATTCTACAATTATAAATTTAATTGTTTGTAATTTTATACCATCAGTTAATAACTTAGTAAACTTAGTTTTCTCTTCTGTATCTAATTTTCCTAATAATTCTTTTAATCCTGTAATTATACAAATAGTATTAACACTATCATTATTATCAACTTTATTATTAAATATTTCTTTCATAGTTTGCATTGAATTTTCACAAGATGAAGCATCATAAATGATATTAGGATTTTCTTGTGGTTTATTCATAATATTTAGACTATCCATTATTACTACTCTTGTATTATCACATTTAATTATATTATTAGTTAATCCTGTTAAGAATTGTGGTTCATTAGATATATCTTCTCCAGTAATAGCATACATATATGAAGATAACATATTTATTGTTGCGATTTCTAGAGTTTCTCTAGTTACACCTACTGGTATAGTTGCTAGATTACCTAGTTTATCTTTAACAAATTCTTCTGTTACTACTTCTGGTAAGATTGGAATCTTCTTAGCTTTGTATTCTAACATATCATTTAATTTTTCACAGATTATTTTTAAGTAATCAATCATTTTTTCATTAGTATAAGCATAAGCTGTTTGATACTCATAGATTCCTTCTCCTAAAGCAACAAGTCCTCTACCAAATACTTTAGATGGTTGTTTCTTTCTTACTCCTGAAAGAATAGAACCATAATCTGAATCATCATTAAATTGTAATACTATGTTTTGAGCAAAGTTTTGACGTAATCTATATCTTACTGTATTAGTTCCACTTGTAGTAAAGATAAATACTATACCTACTTTTAAGCAGTCTCTTGTTAATTGACCAATTAAATCTTCATAATCAGGATAAGATTCTAAGAATGCTTCAACATTATTAATTACTACTGTTATTAAAGGTATTTGTTTTCCTCCATGATTAATATAGAAATCATATGATCCATTATAATCAACAAACATCTTTTTTCTTTCTTCACTAATTTGAACTATCATCTTAAATAGATTAGCTATTTTTTCTTCTTCAGTAGATAATAATACTTCTCCTACATGTGGTGCATTTTTAAATGTAGTTAGAGTTTCTGCTCCAAAATCTAATATGTAGAAGTTAATTTCATTTGAATTATGAGAAGTAATTGAAGAATAAACAAGATTTGTTAACATTAATTCTTTTCCAGTACCTTGAGCACCATAAATAATAGTATTTCCTCTAGCAGATAGAGGTAGAGTAAGTAATCCTTGACTTTGATTATCTGGATCATCAAATTCTCCTATTATTGGTTCAATTACATTCTTTTCTGGAACATAGTTATATTTCTCTTTTAAATCTTCAGTATAGATAACATCAGGTATTCTATCTAACCATAGTTTATCGATACTTACATGTTCTTGTTTAGCTTCTTCTACTATATATTTAACAATATTAGTAACTTCTTCTCCTTTAGATTCTATCTTTTCTACTTGTTTTTCTTTATCTAAAGATTTAATACTGTTACCAACATTATCAACTATATCGATAGACTTATCTACTCTTTTCTTTCTCTTTTCTTGTGGATAATATTGTGCTCCAGCCCATGCTGCTTGTCCTAAAGCAAATAACTCATTATAACCTACTTGTAAATAGAATCTACCAGGATTCTTTAATTCAGCAGCATCTGGTACTTTAATCATATCCATAGAGTCTGATTTATCTTGTACTTTTAAACATACTCTAAATTTTGAGTTTGACCAGATTTGATCATTAACAACTCCTGCGGGTTTTTGAGTTGCTAGAATTAGATGGACTCCTAATGAACGTCCTATACGAGCAGTAGATATTAATTGATCCATGAATTCTGGTTGTTGATCTTTTAACTCAGCAAACTCGTCTGAAATGATAAATAAATGAGATATAGGATTATCAACTAAACCTTTACGATATAGACTTTGATATTTATAAATATCTATAGTACTTTCATTTAATTTATCACGTGCTTCATTAAACATTCTTTGTCTCTTTCTTAACTCTGATTGAATAGATGCTAAAGAACGAGACATTTCAATTGTATCTAAGTTTGTTATTGTACCTGCTAGATGTGGTAATTTTAATCCAGTTTCTTTATTTTCAAATACTCCGGCTAATCCTCCACCTTTATAATCTATAAGTACGAATGATACTTCATATGGATGATAATTTATAGCCATAGATAAAATATATGAAATAATAAATTCTGATTTACCAGAACCAGTCATACCTGCGATTAATCCATGTGGTCCATGGAATTTTTCATGTAAATCTAATTTAAATAATTCTTGAGATTTATCTACTCCAACTGGAGCTTGTAATGATTTAGTTGGATCATTTGATTTCCATCTATTTAGAATATTTAATTGTTCTACCATACCAACATTATACATTTCTAAGAAAGTTAAACCATTTGGTAAAGTTCTATTCTCTTTTTCTAAATCTATTGGTATGTTTGCTAGTATTTTACAAACATTATGCATATTTAGATTTAAATCTACATCTGCTACAAATTCTTTTTGTTTATTAGATACTAACTCATTTTCAAATACTCCTGATTTTTTATCTCCTATAGAGATAAATGTTTGACATTCATTTGGTAAGTTTACTAATCTTGGTGATATTACTATTAAACTGAATCCATAATTCATTTCAGTTTCACAAACGTCTTTTAATATATCTAAATCTCTATAAGCTTTATAATCATCAGTTATTATTAAATAATATGGTTGATAACTCTTATAATCTTTATCTGATAATTTTAGATTACCATTATCATCACTATATTTTCTTCCTTGTAATTCTTTTTCTAAATATAGAGATATTTCTTTTGATTCATCTAAATTTTCTGCAAAGAATCTCATTTGTCTATTATCAGACCAGTTATGTGGATCTATTTTCATATAATCCCAGTTATTCTTTTTAGCTGTATTAGTTAATATAACTATCTTTAAATCTGCATAAGAGTGATAAGCTAACATTTGAAGAATTAATCCTTCAATAACTTGTTGTTTATTTACTGCTGTTCCTATAATAGCAGATACTTTACTCTTAACAAATGATACAGCTATAGGTACATTTTCTAATGTTCTAGATTCTGCACCTAGTTTATATACTTCTTGTAATAGATCATCATCATCTAAAGAGAAATGTTCTGTAGGGAAATTTACATTTCCTTGTAATTCAGTAGTACCTATACCTAATCTTAATGATAAGAAATCATCTTGATCTATTTCTCTTTCCCATAAAGATCTCTTCTTATTAAAGATTATTTCTTCTGTATCTTTTAATGGTAAATAGTTATCTATTAATATTTGTCTTTGGATATTCATTTCAGATTGAATATCTTGTCTTTTCTTTTCAATATACTCTCTATATTTATTTTGACGTAATTGTTCTCTTAATTTTCTTTGTTTATTTTCATATCTTCTAGTTAATAATGGCCATAATAACATACTTGCAAGCATAGCAAAAGCTATAACTAGAGAAGGCATTGCATATGATAGATCTTTTTCTCCATTTAAAACTGATTGTAGAGAAGTAAAAGCCATCATTGCTGAAGTCATACCCATAGTCATCATTGGACCTATTGTGTATATAGCAGGTGTTTTATCTTCGTTTTCTCTTCCTGGAGGTGGATCAATATTAATATTTGCATCCTCTATCATAGTTTTAAATCTTGGTTGTCTATAGAAATAATCATCTTCTTTAAAGAATTCTATAAATTCTTCTTCTGCATTATCAGTTTCTACATATTTTTGAACAGTTGCTCCTACAGGATTAAAGTATCTAGAATTACACTTAATAAAATTACCAATTCTATTTACTATTAAGAAGTTTGGCATAACTATAATTTTTAATCCCATGATAAAAATTATATCTCCATATTCTAACATTTTTGAAGATACTGCTTCATTATTAACATAAGTTCCGTACTTAGAATTAAGGTCTTGTATATACCAACCTTTTTCATTGAATACCAATCTAGCATGTTGTTTTGAAACTAGTGGATATGAATAATTAATCGCAGATGTTTCACTATTACCAATTGATATTTCTCCATAAGATCTAGGTTGTAATCTAGTTAATTCTCTTTCTGAAGATGGAGAACAATATAAAATAACGTATTCATTATCAGTATTTACTTTTAAGAAGTATAAACTATAATCTTTTAATATAGCTGATTCTACTTCTTTATCTCCTTGCATAATACGTGTTTCAAAGTCACTTTTAATTTTCCATTCTCCATTGAATTCTTCAACGTTAATTAAGTTTCTAGAGTTACCTAAAAAATCGTTATCAGTAATCCAGTAATTACCGCTAACAGTAGTTGGTAAATTAAAGTTGACAATTTGTCTCTTTTTAATTAGTCTAACTATCATTTAGGCCACCCCTACACTTTTTTATTCTATATTAGATTATATCTAATTTTTATGTTTTATTCAATATATTTATATAAAAATAACTTCATTTCTGAAGTTATTTTTAGTTTGATTCTTCTATTACTTTTTTTACTTTGAATCTTGTTATTTATCTAGTGGATGATTTTTAATTTATGCCCCTATTTAATTTTTATTTTTTTACTGTTACTCCAAGGTCCAAAGTATTTTACTCCTTTTACTTCTTTATAAGGTCTTACTAAGAATTGATATGTCTTTTTAGAAGTAAAGAATTCTCTATATGGTTTTGTTGTTTTTGTATAGAAATATTTATATTTACTTCCTTTTCTATAAGCAACTTGGTAATATACTCCTCCTGCGACTTTATTAAATTGTAATACAGCTTTATGTTTTTTAGGAGAAGTTACTTTTAATAACTTAGTACCTTTAGGTATTATTTTGAATGATCTAGTTGTAGCAGATGAATAATTATTAATACCAGTTATTCTTACTGATGCTAGACCTATATTTTTGTTATTAGAGTAAATTAATATATAATCAATATTTTGTCTTAATAACTTTTTACCATCATATATACTTATTGCTTGAGTTATATTCTTTCCTGTATAGTATTTGTTTGCGATACCTTTTATAGTCATTTTACCTATTTTTTTAGATGTTTTTGC
>CAMVLZ010000024.1 GCA_947168485.1 uncultured Bacillota bacterium
ACTAAAGAAGATATTCAAACTATAAAGAAAGGTATTGTTCTAGATAATAAAAAGATAATACCAGATAAAGTTAAACTAAAAAAAGTAAATCAAAATGGTACATGCATTGTAGATTTAATTATACATGATGGAATAAACCATGAAGTAAAAAGAATATTTAACTCATTAAATTATGAGGTTATTAAATTAAAAAGAGAAAATATATCAATTTTCTCAGTAGTAAATATGAAATCAGGTGAATATAGAGAACTTACTCCAAAAGAAGTACATATCATATATTCTATGAGATAGGAGAGTTATATGACTACATGTCAAGATCCAGGAATTGTATCTTTCATAAGCATTATTAAAACTATCTTTACAATGATAGAAATAATTGCTCCAGTAGTTTTAATGGTATCATTAGGATACTTATTCTTAAGGAATATAACTACTAATGATGCGAAAGATTTCAAAAAAAATCAATATAGAATACTAAATGCTATTAGAGCAAGTGTAATAGTATTCTTTTTACCTGTCGCAATCAATTTAGTAATGATTATCATAGGAGAAAACTTTGAAATAGGAGCATGTTGGAAAGAAGCTAAATCAACTATATTTTCAACAAAAAGTACTCAATATTATAAAAATAATAGTACAAATAAAAAAACCACTTCATTTATAATAGATCCATCTAAGTATAAAAATAATTATTCAGGAAATCCTAATGAAAAATATTCATCATTATCAGGAACTAGTTACTCTAGTGGAGATTATAAAGGTAAATTATTTTCACCAGAAACATTAAAAATAGTTAATGCTCATAAGAATGATTTTAATTATTATAATTTTAAATCATTTATGAGTGCTCATGGAGGAGCAGGTAATTATATTAAAAGTTTAGGTGGTGTATTTGAAAAGTATTATGGAAAGAAAGTAAAAGTTCAAAATAAAGAACAATTCCATGAAGTAAGTGAATATGTCTTTGGATTAATGACTATTTGGGGATTTGATTATTATAATAATAGAAAGTATTGTAAATGGGGAGGAAGTTGTGGTTCTGTCTCTAAAGCAGCTGATGATGCTTTCTATCCAGCAGGATTTGCTTATAGAGGACATGGACTATCTGATAAAAACAATTTTGATAATTTAATTACTGGAAAGAAAGAATTAAATATGACAACAAATTGTAATTGGACAGTAGATATGGTCTATATAAAAGCAGGATTAGGATCAGTTGGTACTAAGTATAAAAATGCTTGCAAGACAAATTATACTGCAGCAGAAGCTCAAGTAGGAGATACTATCCATTTCTTTAAAAGTAACATTGATAAAAGCAATCCATCTACATGGCATAATTGGTATCATGTAGCATATATTGGAGAAGTTTATCCTGATAAAATAGTAGGATATGATGGAGGAAGTTACTTTACTAATAATAGAAATTATAAGTGGGAAGCAAAGAAAAATGCTACCAAAATACATGGAAATAAAAATAACTGGTTAATATGTAGACCAGTCAAAATACCAGGATAAAAAAAGAAGTTATAATTAACTTCTTTTATTCTGTTTCAATAGCTCCTGTAGGACAAGAATCTTTAGCGTCAGTAACTTCTTGAGCTTTATCTTCACTAACTTCCTCTACTTTAGCTTTACTTAATCCATCATCACTAATTTCAAATACTTCTGGACTAATAGAAGCACAAGCTCCACATCCTATACAAGCTTCACTATTAACTTTTACTTTCATTTATATTCCTCCTAACAATATTATTATATCTAAGTTTACAATTTACGTAAAGTCTTTTTCTTAAATCTTTAATATTGTTGTATAGTATGATATTATTATACTAGGAAGGTGATTAGTATGCGTAGAATGGATCGTTATAAAGACGAAGAATCTACTACTAGAAGTTCTCGTAGTGATAAATATGAAGAACTATATAAAGACTTAAATTCTAATGTAAAATATACTAATATTACAGATGTTTCTAATACTAATGCCTATGATATATCAAATGCTTATGAATTACAAAATTCAAGATCAAGAGAAAACTATCATAAAATAAAAGAATATGAACAAATATCTCCTGATTTTAAAGAAAAAAGAGAATTAGAAGAATTCAATAATATTAATAAATTAAATGAGAATAAAGTATATGATATAAATACTATAATAGAAGAAGCAAGAAGAAATAGACAAAGAAAAGAACAAGAAGAAGAAAAGAAAAAAGAAATAAAAGAAAAATACAATATCTTATCTAATTTAGATAAAGAAGAACTAGAAAAATATCGTAAAGAGAAAAAAGAAAGACAAATACCTACAGATGAAGAAGAGATAAGAGAAATAATAGATACAATAACATCTAAAACTTTAGCTGGAGATATTACTAAAGAAACTACAGTTGACTTATTGAGTGATTTAATGGCTACACAAGCTCTTGATAGAGTAGCAGCTCAAGCAACAGCTGAGTATGAACAAACTCTTGATGATATTGAACCAAAATATCAAACAGAAATTGATATTAAAACAGATGAAAAAGAAGATGAAGATCTATCTTTAGATCAAGATGATATAGAAGAAGTCAAAGAAAAAGCTAAAAAGAAAAAACCTAAGAAAAAAGATGACGACATAATGGCTAATATGGATAATGATTTCTATACTAAGAGTATGGACTTATCTGATAAAGACTTCGCTATGAGTGATGAGTTTGAAGATGATGAAGGATTACCTGTAATATTAAAAATATTAATAACAATTATTATTCTAGCAGGTATTGCCGCAGGAGCTTATTACTTATATATGCATTATTTTCATTAAAAAAGTTCTCAAAATTATTGAGGTCTTTTTTTTTATTTGTTATGATTATATATAGGTGATTATATGGAACTTAAATTCATAATAAATGATTATGTACTTATATGGAATATTCTATTTCAACCATCTTATTCAGATGAAATTAATAACTTAAAAATGAAATTATGGACTGAGTATAAAAAAGAATATAATAATACTTTTAATGATAAAGAAGAGATCTTTAAAGATTATCAAAACTTTATACCAGATGATGATTTAATATATAATTTTATTAAAGAACAAAAGAAATATAACAAACTAAAAAAAGAAGTAGAAAAGTATCGCAACGAATTATTAAAAGTTTGGGATAAAAATAAAAAGAATATTACAGAAATATTAAGAAAACATATTCAAAAGAATATTAAACCATATGAAATATTTATAGTAACAAAACAATTAAATCTAATTGATGCGACTATTCCTAATAATAAAACTAGAGGTATCTTAGTAGTAGGTAAAGATGATAATCTAATGAATATTATTCTAAATATGTTATTATTTATCATAAGAAAAGAAATACCTCTAAAGAATGAAAATGATATAGTAACTAAATCTATTATAGAATTATTAGTATTAAATGAATTACCAACTCAATTAACAAAGAAATCTTATTATATATCAGGTAATCCTGCTTTATTAGATTTTAAGAGGAAAATATACCCTTACTGGTTAATGTTCTTAGGAGTAAAACAAGAAGATTTTCCTGAGTATATGAGAAGAGATAAAATAGCTTTTAATATAGATAATTATAAATATAATAAGTATTTATCAAGAAAAGATTTACATGAATTTATAGACTATATATATGAATTAAATAGTAATAATAAAATATAATATAGGGGGAAAAGTATGGATAAGAATATAACAAGATTATTAGATACAATTGATATGAAAAAAGAGTATTATCAATATTTTTCTGATGCTAGAATAACTAAAGTAAAAGTATATAATGAAACTAATACTTGGGATATATTTATAGATAAAGTAGATATGTTAGATTTAGAGGTATTTACTGAATTATATGATAAATTACCTAAATTAGATCCCAAAGTAAAAAAAATATCTATTAAATGGAATATAAAGAATAAAGATAATTCTAAATACTTAGAATATTTTAATTATGTATTAATGTCTTGTAAGAACAAAGTAAGATTAATAGATATTTATAAAGATAAAGCTAAGTTAATAGATAATATTATTACTATAGAATATACTACTCTTTTAGGAGAAGATAAGTTAAAGAAACTTATTCCTATCTTGGAGGAAAAATATGAGTTATTAGGATATACTGATCATATTAATAGTATTCGTATAGAAGAAGGTAATATTAAAGAAGATATAGAAAAAGACTTAGAAGTAAAAGAAGAAGATATTCCTAAAAAAGAAGAAAAGAAACAAACTACTCAAACTAAAACAAAAGCTAAAGATGAAAATACTATTCTAGGTAGAAGTATAAAAGAGAATCCAATAACATTAAAATCTATTATTGGAGAAGATAATAATGTAACAGTAATAGGAGAAATCTTTGGAGTAGAATTATTTGAATCTAGTAAAACTGATTTTAAAATTATAACTTTAAAAATAACTGATGGTACTGATAGTATTTATTGTAAAGTGTTTGCTAGAGAACAAGATGAGTATAAAAGATTAACTAAAGAATTAAAAGAAAATACATGGATAAAAGTAAGAGGATATACTAAAAATGATCAATATTCTCGTGAATTAGTATTAAATGCTAGAGATATTGAAAGAATAGAAAAGAAAATTGAAAAAAGACAAGATACAAGTGAAGAAAAAAGAGTAGAATTACATACTCATACTAAGATGAGTCAAATGGATGGTATAGCAGATGAAGTAGCTTTAGTTAAACAAGCTATTGCTTGGAATCATAAAGCAATTGCTATAACTGATCATAATGCAGTACAAGCATTTCCTCATGTTTTTGATTTTGTTAAAGGATATAATAAAGGTAAAGAAGATAAAGATAAATTTAAAGCAATCTATGGTTTAGAAACAACTATGATTGATGATAAAGTAAATATAATAACTAGAGAACAAGATGTAGTAATGTTAGATCAAGAATATGTAGTATTTGACTTTGAAACTACAGGTTTTAATGCTGGTGGAATGGATTCTATTATTGAAATAGGAGCAGTTAAAATAAAGGATGGAGAAATTAAAGAAAGATATGATGAATTAATTAATCCAGGAAGACCTCTACCAGAAAAGATTATTCAAATAACTAATATTACAGATGAAATGTTAAAAGATAAAAGATGCGAAGAAGAAGCAGTTAAAGATTTTATTACTTGGTTTGGTGATTGTCCAATGGTTGCTCATAATGCTAAGTTTGATGTTTCATTCTTAGAAATGGCTTATAAAAAGTATAATTTAGGTACATTTAAAAATACTGTAATAGATACATTAGAATTATCAAGAACATTAGATACAAACTATTCAAGACATTCACTTTCAGCTCTAGCAAAACGATATGATATTTTAAAAACAGAAAAGAACCCAGATGGTTTCTGGGATGAATCTTCTCACCATAGAGGAGACTATGATGCTGAAGGAACTGCTTTAATATTCTGGAAAATGTTAAAGAAATTATCAGATCGTAATATAGAGAAGATGACTGATTTATATAAATTAGTAGATGCAGATGAAATATATAAATTTGGTAGATCTCATCATGTAAATATACTCGCAACAAATAAAAAAGGTTTAAAGAATCTATTCAAAATAGTATCATTTGCCTCAACTAAGTATTTATATAAAACACCTAGAATACCAAGAAGTGTATTAGAAGAAAATAGAGAAGGATTACTTATAGGTAGTGGTTGCTATGAAGGAGAAGTATTCCAAGAAGCAAAATCAAAGTCAGATGATGAGTTATCTAATATCATTAGATTTTATGATTACGTAGAAGTACAACCACTAGACTGTTATTGTCATCTAGTAGAATCAAATGAATTTGCGTCTCAAGTAGAATTAACAGCTCATTTAGAAAAAATAGTAAGAGTAACAAAAGAATGTGGAAAATACATAGTTGCTACAGGAGATGTTCATCAAATAGATCCAGAAGATAATATCTATAGAGAAATAATAGTAAATCAAAAAGTACCAGGAGGAGGAAGACATCCTCTAGCTAGAAATAATATTAAGAATATTCCTAATGAGTACTTTAGAACAACAGACGAAATGTTAAATGAATTCAAATTCTTAGGAGAAGAATTAGCTCATGAAATAGTAATAACTAATCCAAATGAAATAGCAAATTTATGTGAAGAAGTAGAAGTAATTATAGATACTAAAGGAATTCCATTCTCACCAAGAGTAAAATCAGATGATGGAAAAGAATACTTAGATTGTCCAAAAGAAGTAACTAAGTTAGTAATAGATAAATCAGAAGAATGGTATGGTAATCCATTACCATATATGATTGAAGAACGTATCTCTACTGAATTATATGGAGATATAGTATATAAAATAGTTAGTGAAAAAGAAACTGATCCAGTTAAGGCACATAAATTACTACATGAAACAATAGAAAAAGGTTTTGATGAAGTTAAAAAGTTAGTTGGAAACTACTTAAAAGAAACAAATGAAGAGTTAAAAGATGAAGATTTAGAAAAAGAAATTAAAAAGAACTTAGGAGGAGTAATCGGAGGAGGATTTGATCCAATATACTTGATTGCTCAAAGATTAGTTAAACACTCTAATGATGAAGGATATATAGTAGGTTCCCGTGGTTCAGTTGGTTCTAGTTTTGTAGCGACACTTATGGGAATTACTGAAGTAAATCCATTATCTGCTCATTATAGATGCCCTAAATGTAAATTATCTATCTTTGAAGAAGATGGAGTATCTTTAGGAAAAACATATTCATCAGGATTTGATTTACCTGATAAGAATTGTCCTAATTGTAATGTTCCAATGATAAAAGATGGTCAAGATATGCCGTTTGCTACATTCTTAGGATTTAATGCAGATAAAGTACCGGATATAGACTTAAATTTCTCAGATTTAAATCAAGCATCTACTCATGCTTATACTAAAGTATTATTTGGAGAAAACAATGTATTTAAAGCAGGTACAGTAGGTACAGTAGCAGATAAAACTGCTTATGGATTTGTAAAAGGATATTTAGAAGAAAAGAATATTGAAGATATGCGTTCAGCTGAAATTGAGAGATTAGCTAAAGGAATAACAGGTATAAAGAGAACAACTGGTCAACATCCAGGAGGAATAGTAGTTATTCCAGATTATATGGAAGTATATGATTTTACTCCATATCAATATCCAGCAGATGATAACACAGCTCCTTGGAGAACAACACACTTTGATTATCACTCAATCGATCAATGTTTATTAAAATTAGATATTCTAGGTCACTCAGACCCAACTCAATTAAGAATGATCCATCTACAATCAAATACAGATGTATCAAAAGTACCATTAGATGATAAAGATACAATGTCTATATTTACTTCAACTAAAGTACTAGGAGTAACAAATGAACAAATAATGTGTAATACAGGAACACTAGGTATACCAGAATTTGGAACACCATTTACAATTAAATTAGTAGAAGACACTAAACCAACAACATTCGCCGAACTTGTAAAAATATCAGGACTATCACATGGTACTGATGTATGGTTAGGTAATGCTCAAGAATTAATTGAAAAGAATATTGTTCCATTCAAAGAAGTAATTGGATGTCGTGATGATATTATGGTTTATCTAATGTATCATGGAGTAAAACCAATTAAAGCATTCAAAATAATGGAATTTGTTCGTAAAGGAAAAGCATCAAAAGATCCAGAAACATGGAAAGAACATGTAAAAACAATGGAAGAAGCAAATATACCAGATTGGTTTATCAAATCATGTCAAAAGATTAAATACATGTTCCCTAAAGCCCATGCCGCAGCATATGTAATAAGTGCTTATAGAATTGCTTGGTATAAAGTACATATGCCAGTATATTTCTATTCATCATGGTTAACAACAAAAGCAACAGATATTGATGTAGATTCAATGATCGCAGGATATGACACAATAAAAACAAAATTAATAGATTTAGAAACAAAAGGTTATGAAGCAACTAATAAAGAACTAGGAGAAGGAGAATCTCTAAAAGTAGCTTTAGAAGCCTGTGCAAGAGGAATAAAATTCTTAAATGTAAGTCTCTATGAGTCAGAAGCAACTACTTGGAAAGTAAAATCAGATAATGAAATAATTCCACCATTCTCATCAATCGCAGGATTAGGAGATACAGTTGCTAAAAAGATAGTAGAAGAACGTAATAAAAAACCATTCTTATCTATAGAAGATTTACAATCAAGAGGAAAAGTTTCTCAAACATTAATAGAAAAAATGAAACAAATGAACATCTTAAATGATTTACCAGATTCAAATCAATTATCTTTATTTTAGGAGGTATTATGAATAAAAAAGTAGTAATAATAGGTTGTGGTAATGTAGGTATGTCATATGCATATGCATTATTAAATCAAAAAACCTACGCAAATGAATTAGTTCTAATAGACTTAGATGTAGAGCGAATCAAGGGAGAAGTTATGGACCTTAATCACTGTCTAGCATATTCTCCATCTAAGTTAAAAATTAAAGTAGGTACATATGAAGATTGCAAGGATGCTAGTCTAATTGTAATCGCAGCTGGAGTTAATCAAGGACCTCATGATTCTCGTCTAGACTTATTAAATAATAATAGTAAGATATTTAAATCAATCATAAAGAGTGTTAAGGATAGTGGCTTTAATGGAATTTTCTTAATCGCAACTAATCCTGTTGATATAATGACTTATATTGCTCAAAAGCACTCTGACTTTCCTCATGAGAAAGTAATAGGTTCAGGAACTTCACTAGATACTGCACGTCTTAGATATATAATTGGAGATAAGTTAGATATCAATTCTGAAAATGTTCATGGTTATGTTATTGGAGAACATGGTGATTCTGAATTTATTCCATGGTCTAATGTTATGGTTGGAATGCAAAAGATTGATGATTTCTTGTCTAAAAAAGAGATGCAAGATATTGGAATAGAAGTAAAGGACGCTGCTAAAGAAATAATTGCTAAAAAGGGCGCAACTTATTATGGAATAGGAATGTGCCTTGTTAAGATAACTAATGCTATCTTAGGTGATGAAAATTCTGTATTAGTAGTATCTAACTATGATGAAAATAATGATGTCTACATAGGACTTCCTGCTGTAGTAAATGCTTCTGGGATAGAAGAAAAAATCTACTTTAATCTAACTCCAGAAGAAGAACAAAAACTACAACATTCAATTGATATTATTAAAGAAGCTCAATCTGGAGTTGATTTTGGTGAATAAGATAAAAATAAAGGGAGTATATAAACATTTTAAAGGAGACTATTATTTAGTAGAAGATATAGCTATTCATTCTGAAACTAAAGAAGAACTTGTAATATATCGTGCTTTATATGGAGAAAACACTTTATATGCTAGACCAAAAGATATGTTTTTGTCTGAAGTAGATCATAAGAAGTATCCAGAAGTTAAACAAAAATATCGTTTTGAATTACAAGATATAGAAAGCAAAAATATATGAAAGAATCAGGAATAATATTAATAAATAAACCTAAAGGTATTACTTCTTCTGATGTAGTAATTAAATTAAGAAGATTACTACAAACAAAAAAGATAGGTCATACTGGAACTCTAGATCCTCTAGCAGAGGGTCTTCTTGTAATAACTGTTAATAAAGGAACTAAAGTATCATCTCTTCTTACTACAATGTATAAAGAATATATCGCAACTATGAAATTAGGAGTTAGAACAGATACTTATGATATAGAAGGGAAAGTATTAGAAGAAAAAGATGTACCAGATGATTTAAATATAGAAGAAACTATTAAGTCATTTCAAAAAACTTATCTACAAGAAGTACCTATCTATTCAGCAGTAAAAGTAAATGGAAAAAAACTATATGAATATGCTAGAAATAATGAGTCAGTAGAATTACCTAAAAAAGAAGTAGATATTAAAGAAATAGAAGTAATTTCAATTGAAAAAGATATAGTTAAATTTAGATGTTTAGTCTCTAAAGGTACTTATATTAGATCACTAATTAATGATATTGGTTTATCTTTAGGATGTAATGCGATAATGACTGATTTAATTAGAACTAAAGTAGATAAATTCTCTTTAGAAGATGCTTATACTTTAGAAGATGTTGAATCTAATAATTATAAACTTATAGCTATAGAAGATGCACTAAACTATCCTAAAATAAAAGTAGATGAAGAATTAGAATTCAAAATAAAAAATGGAGTAATTCTAGAAAATACTTTCAATATAGAAGATAAAGTTATTTTCATAAATTCAAAAAATGAATTACTAGGTATATATGAAGTTATAGATGATAAATTAAAAGTATTTAGAAATTTCTAAATACTTTTTACGTAAAAAAATATATTTTTATTCTTAATTTATTGTAAAAAATAATATGCTTAGATAATATTATCTTAAAGGAAGATGTAATATGAAAAAGAAAAAAATACTAATAGTAATATTATCTATAATTATTGTAGGAGGAATCTCATTTGGAATATATACTTATCTGCAAAATCAAAATGAGTTAGAAGAAGTTGAGGAAAAAGAAAAAATAAGTGAAGAGCCTACTGAAGAAGAAACTATAGAAAATGAAAGTATCGAAAATAGTTATGAAGATTCTCCATATTATGATAATACAATAGGAGAATATAAGAATTCTAGTAATTATAAGATTAATTATAAAAACTGTTTAAATAATAAAGAATATTATTACAAAGAAGATAATAATAGAACTTATCATGGATTCAATATGTCTATAAGTAATAATAAAAAAGAGATCAATTTAACTATTAATCCTTATATTATGTGGAATAGAAATGAAGGTACTACTCATAGTAAAATAACAGGAATTAATTCTAATATTAAAAGCATATTTGTTGGATTATATGGACAAGCTAATTATTATGCTATATTAGCTTTAACTGAAGATAATTCTATTTACTATATCTTGTTACCTGAATATAATGAAAATAATGAACAAGTAAATATAAAATCAGAATATATTGCGAAGAAAATTAATTTGAAAACTTCAGATGTTATTGGCTTTGCTTCAGTTAGTGTCTCAAATACAAAATACAATGTAGGAGGATGGGCTGGAATCATTGCAGTAAGATCCGATGGTAGTTTTTATGATATAACATTTAAAGCACAATAAATAATTGTGCTTTTTGCTTAAAAAGAAATAATATGATATAATAAGTCAATCACGTAGGGGTGGTAGTATGAAAGATAAAATATTTGTAGTTAGTGATATCCATGGATTAAAAAAGGTTTATAATACTATTACTAATTATTTAGATGAAGTTGCTTTATGCAATCCAGAATATAATATTAAATTAATTATTAATGGAGATATTATTGATAGAGGTCCTAATTCTATAGAAATATTAGAAGATATTATAGAAAGACAAAATAATCAAAAAGGATATTTTCAAATTGATGCCTTAGCAGGTAATCATGAACTTATGATGTATGAAGCTCTACAATTAAGAGATGATAAACTAGGATGGTTTACTAGAGATTTATCATGGTTTAATAGAAGAAATGGAGCAGGTAATACTATAATTCAATATGATGAATTAGATGATGAAAGAAAACATAATATAATTAGTTTTCTAGATAATCTTGAATTACAAAAGACATTTGATCAAGCTATGTTAGATACTAAAGGAGTAATAGTTGCTCATGCAAACGCATCTAGCTTAATTAAATATATGAATGATCAATATAATATCAAATATAAACTAAAAGATATCAAAGATGAAGTAGAAGGGATATATCTAAGAGAAAAAGGTTACTCAAATAAATATTATGAAATAATATCTACAGTATGGGCTAGAAAAAATGATGTAGAAAACTTAGGATTAAGAGATTATACTACTATAATAGGACATACTCCAGTAAAGACTAAATTAGGATATGAGTATGATAAAAAGAATAAAACATTGAATATAGATGGAGGATGTGCAGCATACGCATATAGATTAATTGATGATTTAACTATACCATTAGTAGAATTAGATTTTAAAAATAAACAATTAATAGTAAATAGATTTAGTATAGATGGAAATCAATTAGATACACATATCATTACAGAAGATGGTATATCAAAAGAAAAATCAAAAGTATTAAAAATATAACGAAAGTTATATTTTTTTTGTAAACAGATTATTTATTATGATATAATTATGTTGGAATAGGAGAATCAATATGAAGAATAAAGGATTTACATTAGTAGAATTACTAGGAGTATTAGTAATATTAGGAATATTAATGGGAGTTGCGATACCAGCAGTTTATAAATATTTAACAAAATCAAAAACAGATGCGATAGATACATTAGTAAAAACCTCATATGAAGCAGCACACTCTAAAGCATCAAATGATATGTCTTTATCAGATAGAACTGTTTATTATATTAAGGACTTAGCAGCTGAAGGTTTTATGGATAGACCAATAGATCCAGATAATAAATCTACTGAATGTACAGGAACAGTTACAATAAGGCTAAGTCAAAGCAATAGTGGTGCAGCACTAGATGATTATACATATACTGTTCATGTTAAATGTAGTGCTAAAGAAGTTACAAGAACTTTTGGTACTGATGGTAAGGTAATATAATAGACTCAAAATTTATTAAATAAAAAGATTGGGTATACAAATAAAAATATTAAATTTAAGATTAATAATTCACTTACTAACATTGTTAAACTAAATTACATAGAATATGATGAAGATGAAGATCAATGGTATACAGGAACAAATCATAAGGTAAATATATAGAATAAAATTTGCACATTTAAAAAAATATGTTATAATAAGAACGAAGAAAGGAGTGGTGAAAACCACTCCCTTATTATTGGAGGAAAAATGAAAGAAAGAATTAGTGGATTAGTTGATTCTAAAATTAAAGAATTTAATGTCTTTGTAGATGATGCTTTTGTTGAAAAAGTTGAAGGTAAAGATGTATTAAATATTGTTTTAGATTCAGAAGAAGTTATTGATCTTGATAAGATTACTGAGTGTTCTAGAGTTATTAATGAAGAACTAGATAAACAAGAAAAATTATTAGAAGATATTTATGAAGTAGATATTTATTCTAAAGAAAAGGGTGGAGAAGATGAATAGTAAAGAGTTTAAATTAGCATTAGATAATATTGTAGCTGAAAAGAATATTGATCCAGAAGTAGTATATTCTGCTATGGAGACTGCACTTTCTGCAGCATACAAAAAGAATTTTAATTCAAAGACTAACGTTAGAGTAGTATTTAATAGAGAAACAGGAGATATAAAAGTATATTCATATTTAACAGTAGTACCAGATGATAAATTAACTAAAGAAGAATATGAAGAAAAACGTTTTGAAGAATACGCTGATAATGAAGATATTGATACTAAAGAGGAAGAAGAAGCTAAAGAAGCAGAATTTCAAGCAGAAGTTGAACAAGCTGTTGCTGAAGGAAAAGAACCTCCTAAGAAAGAAAAGAATAAAGATCAATTCTTTAATCCAGATACAGAAATTAAATTAAGTGATGCTAAAAAGATTGATAAAACTTTAGAAGTAGGAGATACAATCGATGAAGAAGTTACTCCAAAAGACTTTGGTCGTGTAGCAACTTCTACTGCTAAACAAGTAGTAATTCAAAAAATTAGAGAAGCTGAAAGATCTTCTATTATGGGAGAATTTGAAGATAAAGAAGATGAAATGTTAATCGGAACAGTAGCATTAGAAGATACTGATAATTATTTCATTGATTTAGGAAGAACTAATGGTATATTACCTAAGAAAGATATAATTCCTGGAGAAGAAATCAAAATGGGTTCTCAAATAAAAGTATATGTTACTAAAGTAGATAATAATGGTAGAAATATTGTTGTTCTATTAAGTAGAAATCATTATGGATTTGTTAAGAGATTATTTGAATCAGAAATACCTGAAATAAATGATGGTACAGTTATGATTTATAGTGTTGCTCGTGAACCAGGAAATAGAAGTAAAGTAGCAGTTTATTCAACTAATCCAAATGTTGATCCAATTGGTTCTTGTATTGGAGAAAAAGGAACAAGAATTGCTAAAATAATTGAAGAATTACATGGAGAAAAGTTAGATGTAGTTAGATATGATGAAGATCCAGCTATCTTCATTGAAAATGCATTATCTCCAGCAAAAGATCTTACAGTAGCAATTACTGATCCAAAGAAAAAAGAAGCATTAGTTATAGCTGATGGAGATAATTACTCTCTAGCAATCGGAAAAAGAGGACAAAATGCTCGTCTAACATCAAGATTAACTCATTATAAGATAGATATTAAAACTACAGAACAAGCAAGAGAAGACGGTATTAACTTTAGATAGGTGATAATATGAAGAATAGAAGAATACCTTTAAGAACTTGTGTAGTTACAAAAGAACAATTTCCTAAACAAGAATTATTAAGAATAGTTCGTGATAAAGATGGAAATGTTACAGTTGATGAAACTGGTAAAGCTAATGGTAGAGGAGCATACATAAAAAAAGATTTAGAAGTACTAGAAAAAGCTAAAAAGACTAAAATTTTAGAAAGAAAATTAGAGTGTACTATAGAGGAAAGTTTATATGAAGAAATAAAAAATATTATAGAAAAGTGAGGTGCAAGATATGAATTTAAATGATTATGCTAATGATATAGGAAAAACTGTAGAAGAGGTTATGTCTTTATGTGATAGTCTAGGTATTAAATATAAGGATGCTGAAACTATTCTTACAGATGATGATATTATAATGTTAGATAATAATTTAACACCTGATGATAGTGATGTCTCTGAAGAACAATTAATTAAAGAAGAAGAGGAAGATATTGCTGAAGAATTAGCTAAAAATACTAAGATAGATTTAGATAATTCACAAAGATTTGAAAAAGTAAAAAAGAAAACTACTAATAAAGAGAATAAATCTAATTTCTTAAAAGAAAGAAAAAAGATTTATAAACATCGTGAAAAATTACAAAGTAATGAAGTAGAAACTGATGAAAATACAATTATTTATAAGGAAGGAATGACTGTTTCAGATTTAGCTTCTGAATTAGATGTAGCAGTTACTGAGTTGATTAAAAAACTTATGGCTTTAGGTGTAATGGCTAATCAAAATGCTTCACTTGATCATGATACAGTAGAAGTATTAGTTGCTGACTATGATAAGAAAGTTAAAAATGAAGAAGAAACAGATATTACTAACTTTGAAAATTTTGAAATAGAAGATAAAGAAGAAGACCTAGTAGAACGTCCTCCAGTAGTAACTATCATGGGTCATGTTGATCATGGAAAAACTACTTTATTAGACTATATTAGAAATACTGATGTAGTTGGAGGAGAAGCAGGAGGAATTACTCAAGCTATAGGTGCATATTCTGTTAGATATAATGATAAGAAGATTACATTTATTGATACTCCAGGACATGCTGCATTTACTGAAATGAGAGCTCGTGGAGCACAAATAACTGATATTGTTATTATCATAGTTGCTGCAGATGACGGTGTAATGCCTCAAACTAAAGAAGCTATTGATCATGCTAAAGCTTCAGGAGTACCAATTATTGTAGCAATCAATAAAATAGATAAAGAAGATGCTAATGTAGAAAGAACAATGACTGGACTTGTTGAAAATGGTCTAACTCCAGAAGAATGGGGTGGAGATATCATTGTAAATCAAATATCTGCCAAAAGTGGTAAAGGTGTAGATGAATTATTAGAAAATATCCTTTTAGTAGCAGAAATGAATGATTATAAAGCAAATCCATCTAGATATGCTACAGGTACAGTAGTTGAATCTAAAAAAGATGATAAAGTAGGTTCAACAGCAACCCTATTAATTCAAAATGGTACTTTACGTTTAGGAGATCCAATAGTAGTTGGAAACTTCTATGGTAAAGTTAGAACACTAAAAAATGATAGAGGACAAAATATAGTAGAAGCTACTCCATCTACTCCAGTAGAAGTAACAGGATTATCTGAAGTACCAGATGCTGGAGATAAATTTATGGCTTTTGAATCAGAAAAAGAAGCTAAAAGAGTAGCAGAAGAAAGAAGTCTAAGAGCTAAAAAACAAGTTCAAAATTTAGCAGGACTTTCTTTAGAAGATTTATTTAGTCGTATTCAAGAAGGACAAAAAGAAATCAATATTATCTTAAAAGCAGATGTTAATGGTTCAGTTGAAGCAGTAAAAGGTGCTTTAGAGAAGATTGATATTGAAGGAGTTAAAATCAATGTAGTTAGAGCAGCTGTAGGAGCAATCACTGAATCAGATGTAGTTCTTGCTTCCGCATCAAATGCTTTAATTATAGGATTTAATGTACGTGGTAGTAATAAAACTATGGATACTGCTAAAGAATATGGTATTGAAATTAAAACATATGATATTATCTATAAAGTAGTAGAAGATATGGAACGTGCTATGAAAGGTATGTTAGATCCAGAATTTGAAGAAAAAGTAGTTGGTACAGCTGAAATAAGAAAATTATTTAAATTCTCTAAAGTAGGTTTAATTGCTGGATGTCATGTCTTATCTGGAACCGTTAATATCAATGATAAAGCAAGAATTATTAGAGAAGGTATTGTTGTTTATAATGGAGAAATTAACACTTTACAAAGAGAAAAAGATACAGTTAAAGAAGTTAAAAAAGACATGGATTGTGGAATTACTTTAACTAATTGTCAAGATTATCAAGAAAATGATATTATTGAAGTATATAAATTAGTAGAAGTAGAAAGATAGGTGTCTTATGAAAAATATTAGAATTGAAAGATTAAATGATGCTTTTCAAGAAGAAATAATGAAAATTATCTTAGAAGAAGTAAAAGATGAAAAACTTAAGTTTGTAACAATAACAGAAGTAAATACATCATCTGATCTAAGTTATGCTAAAGTATATTTTACTTGTCTACAAGATGATAAAAGAGATGAAATAACTTCATCACTAAATAAAGCAGCACCTTTCATAAGAAAGTGTTTAGCTCCTAAATTTGATATATTAAAAACACCAGAATTAAGATTTATTTATGATACTTCATTAGAGTATGGAAAACATATAGATGAAATAATAGATAAAATACATGAAGAAGACTAATATAAAAAAAGAAGATAAAGTAGTATATACATTACTATTATCTTCTTTTCTCATTTTATTTATAACTTTAGATAAATATAATTTCTATATAAAAGGATTATCTATATCATATTCATATTTAATAGTACCAATAATTCTATTTATAGTTAATTTTATATCAAATAAAGCAAAATACAAAGTATTATTAGAAACTCTATTAATATCAATATTATCAATATTTATATTTATAACTTTACTAGATTTTTCAATGCAAATACCTAGTAATTATAATGAATTATTAAAACCAATAATATCAATAATAATAAGTATTATAATTAATCTAATTATATTTAAATTACTAATTAATTATAGAGATAATTATCTAATAATATTAATAAACTATTTATTTGGATTAATATCATATAATATATTATATTTATTATTTATAAATAAATTTAATTTAATATTATACATATACATATTATTAATACATATAGTATTATC
>CAMVLZ010000025.1 GCA_947168485.1 uncultured Bacillota bacterium
TCTTTTTATTATCTAGAACAATACCTTTCTTTATAGTTTGAATATCTTCTTTAGTTATAACTTTATTTAATTTAGCAATATATTCTTTTGGAATTTTATTATTTGGATGAGTAATTATATTAGAAAACTCTCCATCATTAGTTAATAGAATAGCTCCTGTAGTATCATAGTCTAATCTTCCTACTGGGAATATTCTTTTATCTGTATTTATTAAATCTACTACAGTTTTTCTTCCTTTTTCATCTTTTGTTGTGGATAAAACTTCTCTAGGTTTATTTAATAAATAGTAAACTTTTTCATCTTTAGAGATAACTTCATTATCTACTTCTATAATGTCAGTTTCTTTAACTTTAGTACCTAATTCAGTTATTGTTTCTCCATTTACTTTTACTTTTCCATTTACTATTAATTCTTCTGCTTTACGTCGTGATGTAATACCTGAGTTTGCGATAACTTTTTGTAATCTTTCCATATTATAATTCCTTTAAGAAATGAACATAACCTTTAAATGATTCATATATATCAGCTTTAGATGTTACTTCCCATGGAGCATGCATACTTAATACTGCGATACCTGCATCTATTACTTCTACAGAACGGTTAGCTAAAATATAAGCAATTGTTCCTCCTCCACCAATATCTACTTTTCCTAATTCTGATATTTGAAAATCTATGTTATTATCATCCATTACCTTTCTTAATTTTGCGATATATTCTGCGTTAGCATCATTACTTCCTGCTTTACCACGTGATCCTGTATATTTAGAAAATACTAATCCTTTTCCTAAGAAAGAAGCATTATTTGTCTCCATAACATCTTTATATAAAGGATCATAACCAGAGTTAACATCTGATGATAACATATAAGAATTCTTTAGGGTTCTTGGTGTTGCGAGATATGAATCATTTCCCATAAGCATATGTATTTCATTAATAGCATTTTCATAAAAGTTTGATTCCATACCTGTTGCGCCCATTGAACCTATTTCTTCTTTATCAACTAGGATGCATGAAGCAGTTCTTTTTACTTTATCTATTTCTAAGATAGCTCTTAGTGAAGAGAAAGCACATACTTTATCATCTTGTCCATAAGCCATTACCATTGATTTATCTAATCCAAAATCACGAGCTTGTCCTGCGGGTACTATTTCTAATTCTGCTGATAAAAAGTCTTCTTCTTCAATATTATATTTATCCTTTAATAATTCTAGGATATAACCTTTTACTTTATCTTCTTCATCTTTATTAGGTCTACTACCAATAAGTAAATCTAAATTTTCTCCTTCTACTACTTTAGAAGCTTCTTTTTTCATTTGATTTTCTGCTAGATGTGGTAGTAAATCAGTAATACCTACTACTGGATCAGTATCTTTTTCACCTATACAAATATCTAGTATTTTACCATCTTTTTTAGCAACTACTCCATGAATTGCTAGAGGTAGAGTTACCCATTGATATTTCTTTATTCCACCATAGTAATGAGTATCTAAGTAAGCAAAACCACTTTCTTCATATAAAGGATTTGCTTTTAAATCTAATCTTGGAGAATCAACATGAGCACCTAATATATTCATTCCATTTTCTAAAGGTTCTTCTCCAATTACAAATAATGCGATAGATTTACCTCTATTATTGACATAAATCTTATCTCCTACATTAATCTTAGTATTAGATTTAATTAACTTATCTAAATCAACATAACCTTTTTCTTCTGCTCTTTTGATTACTTCTTTAACTATTTCTCTTTCAGTTTTATTATTAGAAATAAACTTCTTATAATCATTTGCTAAAGAATTAAGTTTATTGATATCACCATTACTATATTTCTCCCACGCTGTATTTTTCTTCATACTACCAACTCCTCTATTTTATTATAACATAAAAAAAGAAGAATTAAATTACTTTAATTCATCTATATATTTTTTTAATTCCTTTGAATCTTTTCCTAATATAATTTTAAGCTCATTATCTATTTCAACTATACCTTTAGCACCTAATTTTTGAATACCTTCTTTATTTGCTTTAGATACATCTTTTAAAGTTACTACAAATCTAGACATAGATATTTTTGTATCTAAGATATTATCTCTTCCTCCTAGTAATTCTACTAATTTATTGAAATCTAATTTAATTCCTTTCTTAGTAGTTTTAATAAGAGCTAATAAAACTATAATTAGGATGACTGCTAAAATTATATATTCTATTTTCATAATATCACCAATAACATTATATACTAATTTTTTTTAATTGTGAAGAATATTATAATTCTTTATGATTAGTTTTTGTTTCTTCATTACTATCAATCATTTCACTAATACTTTTTTCTTTATTTCTTTTCTTAGCAATATCAATAAGTTCTTGTTTATCTTGATCTCTTTTAGCAATTGCTTCTTGTCTTTTTTCTTTATTTATTATAATACTAGTTGGAAGATAATAAACACTTAATATACTATCAAATCCATCAACTATTTTGTTATAATCATCTCCTAAGTAGTCTATCCATTCTGTAGAGTCTGTAAATTGTCCTTCTATGAATAATTTTTCTAGTTCTTTATCTTCTAATAAGTAATCTAATGCTTCAAGAAGATGAGAATAAGTATTTGTTTTGTAATCTTCATTATTCATAATAGACATTATTTTTTCTTCTGCATGTGTATTAAGTGCTTCTTCTAATCCAAGTTTATCTTCTCCAGATTCTTTTATTTCTCCTGTTTCATCAATATAATACTTTTCTTCACAAAGACCTGTTTTGTTTACTATAAGTCCATTTTTTTCTTCTAATTCATTTTTAGTTTTAATAGCATGACATATTTCATGAATTATAATTGATTGAGTATTTTTATTTTCCAAATCAATCTCTTCATTAATATTTGTTTTTCTTACGTATATTATACTTTTAGAATGATAAGTATTATCTTCTTCAAATATTTCTCTATGTTGAAAAGCTGTTGCGATAGTAGGTATTTTCCATTCTTTATCAGTATCAAAATATTCATTTAGATAATCTTTTGTTTTTTCATTTTTTTCTTGAAGATGTATTTCAGTATCTAATAGTGTTTTTTCTAATAAATCTAATTTATCTTCACCATAATAAGATAAGATTGCTGGAATTGCTTTTTCTAAAAATACACATAATTCTTCGCTATAATTATATTTTTCTTTTAATTTATCTATTATATCCATAGTTCTCCTTTTATTAAAAACACATATTCTTAATTAGGAATATGTGTTTAATACTATATTTTTTCTATTTCTTCAGTAAATATTTGATTATTAATTGGTAAACTAGTATCATCTTCTAATTCAGAAAGTAAAGGGTTTTCTTCTTCTTCAGAATCTTCTTCTGATTCTGTTTCTTCGTCATCATCTTCTTCTTCGTCTTCATCATCAACGTATTCATCATCATCGTCATCATCTACTGTTATGAAGTCTTCTTCTTCCTCTTCTTCATCTTCTTCTGTACCAATATCATTTAGTACATTAAGAGCAAGTAGATTTTCTTCTTCAGTTGGATCTTCTTCATTTATAAACTTATTATGTTCCTGAACATCTTTAAGTTTATTATTTAATTCATCTGTAAATGTTTTTCCTTCATCATCTGTAAATCCAACAAAATCAATACGTTCTATTTGATCATGATTGAATACTGATGTAACATCTGATCTAATTACTCCTTCTGGATATAAGCATCCACTATAATCATAGATAACTCCTGGACGTTCTTCTGTTTGCATGCAATAACCAGTAACCATTAACCTCTTAGTACCACCTGTTAATAAAACTATACTTCCTACAGGTAAATATTTATCTAACATATCCCTCTTCCTTTCTATTCTTAATGAGTTTCACTGATATCATTAAAGTTAATTGCTTGATATCCTTGAACTTCGTCTTCTTCTGTTACGTCAGAGAAGTTATCTTCTCCAGTATCTGTATTTATGTAATCTTCATCTAAATCTGTTTTATATGTAAATTCATCTGATGAATCTAATAATTTATCTTCTTCATCGAAAGCATTTTCATTATATTCATCACCAGATTCTTCCCAATTTTCATCATCTTCTATAGTATTTCCTGATTTCTTATCTAAGAATACTTTAGCTCCAACTCCAGCAGCTCCTGCAGCAGCTACTCCAGCAATAATTGGTACAACCTTGTTACCACCACTAGATTTCTTTGTAACTGGTGTTGGTAGTGGATCTTCTGGTTCAGTTGGTTCAGTTGGTTCAGTTGGTTCTATAGTTGGTGGATCTACTACCATAGTATTTGGATCTTTTTCATTAGGAATATCTCCACCATCAGTGTTTCCACCATCTGTTTTTGGTGTAGTTTTTGGTGTTGGATTTTTAGTTACAGTCTTTTCTTTTTGAGCAGGTTCTTTTGTAACTGGTGTTTCTTTTTGAGTTGTTGCTTTCTTTTCAGTTTGTTTTGTTTCAGTATAAGTATCTTCAGGTTTATCTTCTACTCTTGCTTCTGCTTCTTGAGCTTTTTGTTCTGCCTCTTGTGCTCTTTGTTCAGCAGCTTCTGCTTTTTGTTCAGCTTCAGCAATTTTTCTTTCTGCTTCTTTTAATTGATCATTTGCTTCTTGAACATCTTTGTTAGTATCCTGAATTGCTACGTTTTGAGCATTTGTACTTATCTTAGAACCTGTTGTTGAAATCTTGTATGAATATTTTTCTCCATTAGTTGAAGAATTATCATGTACTGCATCCCAAGCATCTGCTGTTTGAGCATTTGTACTTGCATATGTTCTCCAATTTTCTACTTTACTATATTGGCTAACATCTGCAGCTTTTGTAGCATCAGCTTGAATTGCTGTTGAATATTCACCCATATTACCATAAATGCTTGTAGTAAAGCTTGATGAATAAGGTACTAGTGAACCTAATGCTGTCATTAGAAGTTCATTACTCCTTAATGTTGTTTTACCTTCAGCATCTGTATATGATTGAACTATATAATTAATTAAATTTTTTAAATAATCAATATCAGCCATATCATTCTTTATAGCTGCAGCCATATTTTGAATTTTATCTTCCATTGAAGCTGTAAAAGTAGTATTTTTACCATGTATCTTATATAAGTAATCAAAATATGTATCAAGGCGAGAAATCATTTTTTGTTGTTCTTCTAACATAGTATAATAGCCTTCTAATTTGGTAACTGCAGATTGTAATTGATCATATATTATAACAACATTAGTATTTGCCATATTTCCCTCCTATTTTAGTGTTCCATTTAATTGCTTAGCTGCTTTACGAACAGGTGCATATTTCTTCTTTTTATTGTTTCTACTATTAACTTTTGCAGCATATTCATTTTCTTGAACTAAAGTATAACTATCACGTTGAGCTACTGGAACTTGTTTTCCAGAAACTAATTTAAATCTATCAGACCATTTACCATCTTCAGGTATTTTATAATTTTGAGCAACATCTGAATTAGATTTATGTGATTTGGCATATTCATTATACTTAATTTCTGCTTTTTGAAGTTTATATTTCATTGTCTTATAAACTTGTCTTGTATATTCTTGGAAATAATCCATTTCAATAGTAGCATGTTTTTTAGCTGCTTTAGTAAAATCTGTTTTAAAAGCAGTAAAACTACTTTGTTGAATATGATTATTTAGATTTTCATTAATATGATAAATCATTTCATATAAAGGAGCAGTACCACCTACATTAAATGTAATATCATTTAATTCATTTTTCATTAAACCATTAATACCTGCTTTTATAGTTGCTAGATTTTGATCTCCTTTAGCAGTTAATGTATTTAAATCAGCAATCATTTGATCTACTTCTTTATCTACTTCTAACAATTTATTATAAACTTCCATATCATTTTCTGGAGTTCCATCCATTTTCTTAAGAATAGAACAATTAGTCATTTGATAATACTTATTATATTTAGAAGCTGTTTTATAATTTTTGTTTTTATTCTTAACTTTTTTAGAAGCAGCTTTATAAGTTTTTACAGTTTTACCTTTTTTATTAGTAGTTGTTTTTTTCTTCATTTTAGTTAAAACTGATTTTCTAAACTCTGTTGCTGTTGATGGTAATTTTGTACTTTTCTTTTTCTTCTTTTGTCCCATAACAAATCCTCCTTTATAAGAATTGTAATGCGTTGTAAATAAAAGACTTGCTTTTACTTACAACACACTGCAATGCAGTGTGTATTTTTTATACTAATTTTCCAGATTCTTGAATAGTCTTTTGTTCTGCTTCATTAAATTGTTCATACCATTCTTTTAATTTAACATCAATTTCATTACTGAAACTTTCTTTAACATGTGTAATGTTTGATAGAATTTCTTGGAAATCAGATTCAAATCTTTCATAAGATTCTCCAGACCAAGAACCATTAGACATATCTTCTACAATACCTTGTGATTCTTTTAATCCTTGAGTCATTTCATCAAACATAGCATCTATTTTATTTTTAGATTCAAATATTGCATTATAATCTGTTATATTTGCCATTAATTCTTACCTCCTTAATTTCTTATAGCTGACATTACTTGACTAGTAACATCTCCGTATAAATCTCCTGTTTCTCTTACAAATTGAGCAACATTTTCAAGTGAAGTTATTTGATCATGAAGAGTTTGTTTATATTTAGTTTGATAACTTTCTTCAAAAGCTTGACCAATATCTCCTACACTTAATTCATTATTAATTGTAGCTTCAATTTCAGCAATTGAATCAGCATAATATTCAGCTACTTTTACAATTAAGTCAGCTGCTGATGAAATCTCTTCACTATTTGATACAAATTTTTTAAATCCTGCCATATTCTTCCTCCTCTATTATATTTAAGAATAACTGTCCTAAACCGAACCCTATCCTTATACATTAATTTTATATTATTTTAGTTTAAATTACAAGTCATTTACATATCTTAGTCATTAATTTACAAAAAAAATAATTATCATTTAGATAATTATTTAGAATTAGTTTCTATTATACTTTTCATATTGTTAATAGAAGATATTTCTTCTTCTATTTCTTCTATCAAATTATTATATAAATTTAATAAAGCCATATCTTCTACATTAATCTTACTACGTATATTTTTCATATTATTAATTTCTTTTTCAACAATCATTTTACTATTCATAAGAGATTGTTTACTATCATTTAATAATTCTAATATCTCTAACACTTTATCTTTTTGATATTTTATATTCATTAAACCACCTTACTCATTATAGCTATCTCATCATTTATATTATCAATATACTTCTTAGTTTCATTATTAATTTTATCTATACCAGTACTAAGATATTCAATTGACTCTTTCATATTCATATTATTAATAGATATAGTATCTAATGTACATAAATCTGCTGCTGTAACAAGATTATTTTTAACCTTAATTAAATTCTTAGTTTCATTAGATATTTTATTACATCCATTAATTAATTCTCTTTTAATTTCTTCATTCACATGAATCTACCTCTAATCTTATTACTGAATGATAAGGCTATTTCTACTGCTTTTCTTAATAATGAACCACTTTTTCTCATCTCTTCAATATTCTCATTAATATTGAAATTATAGTATTTTTGCCAATCTTCTCTTAATTCATTAGACCAAGTAGTATCTATTCTATCTGGAATAGTCTCTCTAATAACATCATCTAATGTAGCCATTGATTCATTCATTTTAGTTATTATTTCATCTATTTCTAGAGCTGCTGCTAAAGCAGATTTTTTATTTACTTTTAATCCCATTATTTCACCAACTCTTCTTCTAATTCATCAACCATATTCAAGAATTCTTTTTTCTCATTATTAATATATTCTTCTGCTTTTGATATAGTTTCATAAATCTTTTTATAGTTTTCTTCATTTTCTTTATATGTTTTTAATAACTTAGTCGCAGGTTTTCCTTTAATATCTTCTTGAGTAATTTCATTAATTAGAGATTCTAATCTATCTAAATTATATTTATAATCTTCACCTGCTGTTTGTAAAGCATCTCTTAATTTTTCAATAGCTTCTTCATCTACATTAACAATATCATTATTCATATTAAAACCTACCTTATATCATAATTTTATATTATATTTAAATATTATTCAAATTATTTAACTAATTATATACATGTTTTTACAAAAAAAGAATTATAAATAATTCTTTATTTTAGATAAGATTCATCATTATAAATAAGACTATCTATTATTTTTAATTCCATACTAGTAAGATTATTTTTATATAAAGTAACTTCATTAGTACTATTATTATTAAACTTAGTAGTAATAAAATTTGTAATTACTTCTTTTCCTTCATCTGAAAAGTTTATATTATAACTTTTTTTATCTGTTTTACAACCATCATCATTACATTCACCTTTATATTGTTTAACAACATAAATTACATTTCCTCTTAAATAGATTTCCATAGGTAAATAGATTCCTTCATTTTCTAATTGATCAGTATCTAATTCATCATATGAAGGACTATCATAATAATCACCTAAATCTTCTTCAGATGATTCTTCTTCAGTAGTAGTTTCATTTGTAATAGTATTATCATAGTTATAATAAGTAATACGATAATTATATTGAGATGAAATATCTTTAGTAGTAGTTTTATCATTTGATAATAAAGATAGAGATAATGTTACTACTAAGAATACTATTATTACTATGAACGCTATTAAATATTCTTTTTTCATAAATTTACTCCTTATAATAATTTTAATTCTTATTACTATATATTTCAATTTATTTAGAAATTTATAGACTTTGATTGACATTTTTATTTATAATGAAATTGGTGATTATTTTGAATAATATTTATAAATTAAATTTAAAAATAATTATACCTATAATATTACTAAGTATTATTAGTATTATAAGTATTTATAGTGCTTCTATATATACTTCTCCTGTACTTGGTAATTTAGCTTTAAAACAAGCTATTTGGTATTTAATTGGTATAGGTTTAGTTGTTATTATATATAGACTTGGTAATAATTATATTTATGATCATACTAATATACTCTATATATTTGGTAATATATTATTACTATTATTATTAATATTTGGTAGTGAAGTTAATGGTAGTAAGTGTTGGTTTGTATTACCAGGTATTGGTTCATTTCAACCATCTGAGTTTGTTAAGATATTTTTAATGATAGAGTTAGCATTCTTAATACATAATTTTAGAGTTAAGTATAAAAAACCTAGTATTAAAGAAGAATTTATATTCATAGTACAATCATTAGTAATATTAATTATTCCATCTATATTGACATTTTTAGAACCTGATACAGGAGCTGTACTAGTATACTTTGTAATATATTTATTTATGATGTTTACTTCTGGTATTAGATTTAGATGGTTCATAATAGGTATATTATTATTAAGTATTATTATTGGAACAGTATTATATTTATATTTTTATCAACAAGATTTATTTATAAAGATATTTGGTAATAGTATGTTTTATAGATTTGAAAGAGTATTTGATTGGAAAAGTGGAGATGGTTTACAGTTTAATAATGCGATTGCATCTATTGGATCTAGTGGATTAACTGGATATGGTATTAAAGAAAGTCCTGTTTACTTCCCAGAAGCATCAACTGATTTTATATTTGCGATATATGCTTCTACTTTTGGTTTTATAGGTGTAATTATATTATTAATAATCTTATTTGTATTAGATTTTGAAATAATAAAATTAGCTAGAAGAAAAATATTAGATACAGATAAATTCATATTATCAGGAATACTTGGTATGTTATTATTTCAACAAATACAAAATATAGGTATGACTATAGGATTATTACCAATAACAGGAATAACTCTTCCATTTGTTTCTTATGGAGGATCTTCATTACTATCTTATATGATATTAGTAGGTATATTAATAAATATATCTCGTACTAAAGAAAGAAAATATAAATACAAATAAAAAAGAGATTAGATCTCTTTTTTTATTTTAATATTTTTTTCTTTTTATCTAATTCATTAATATAATTATTAAAATCTTTAAATGATATATTTGGTTCTACATCATAGTATTCTGTAATAGGTCGAGCTTTTCCTTCAGACATTTCTATGTAATAATCATTTATTTCTTTAAGAGCTTCTTCCTCACTATCATATTCATATATACCTATTCTTTCCCAGTTAGGATGCTCTATATGATATACTTTCCCATTCATAAAGTATAATACAAAACAATGCATATGTTCTTCTGCTTCTAAATCATTAAAATCTTTTCCTTCATAAATTCTTGTACAAAACATTTTATTTGGAATATTTAATTTATCTAATAATTTACTCATTAAATATACTTGTTCAATACAAGTACCTATTCCATGTTCTAATGTTTCTTCTATAGTAGCAGTTCTATATAGTTTCCTGAAATTTTTTAAATTATTAATATGTTCTTCATTATTAATATCTAACCATCCATACTTAATATTCTCTTTCATAAATGAAAGTATATCTTCAGGAGTTTTTACATCTTCAACTTTCATAGTAACCTCTTTTCTATATATTTATTATAAATCATTAAATAAAAAAAGAAATACTTTCTATTTCTTTTTTACTCCATTACTTTCAGTAATAATATTTAATTTATAAAAAGAATCTTCTTCAATATTAGAATCATTATTACTATCAAACCATTTCCATTCTAATTCATATAAATCATATTTATAAGAATCTAGTTTATTCTTTTTTAATTTAATATCTTTTAGATAAGACCAATCATTAGTAATAGGTTTATCATTTAACTTAATTCTATATTTAATATTAATATTATATTTATTATCTTCTTTAAAAGATAAATTATATTCTAATAAATCTTTAGTATTATTTTGTACATTAAAATGATATATTCCAGTTGATCCAGGTGCGATAACATCATTTTTACTACTATTAAAGATATCTACATTATTATTAGTTTTTCCTTTTAATTTATATATATCATAATTATTAGATATCTTCTCATAAGAAATATTATGTTTATTATATATAGGTAATAATAAAAGTACTAATAATATTATAATTACTATTAATAATATTTTTTTCATAATTAATCCTTTACTTGAGAAGCATCTACATCTATATAAATATTTAAATTATTTATATTTTGACCTATATAAGTATCATTAGATTCATTATTATCTAGATTTAACCATTCTATTTTTAGATTAATATCTTTAGATTGATTCTTTTCTAATACAAAGTTGTTTTCACTTAATGATATTTTTAGAGCTTTATTAGTTATAGTTTTATTATCATTTAAAAGATTAGTTTTAATATTAAATTTTGATTTAACATCAGATAAATTCTTTATAGTTAAAGATGTGTTTCCTATTGAACCTGGTGCGATCATATTATTCTTAGTATTATTACTGTTCCAATTAAATTCATTAACTGGGAATGTTTTATTTTTAGTAATATCTTCATTATTAACTATTATTTTCCATGAAGCTATTTTAATTTTAGATTCATTGTTAGATAAGTTTTTAACAACAGCATAAGTAATAGCTAGAGATGCAGTAAATAAAGCAATAATAAGAAGTATCATTAAAATAAGACCATGTCTATTAGCTTCTTTTTGAGAAGTATATTCTTCATTCATTTATTACACCTCCATCTTATTAATATTATTTCATATTTTTATTGTTTTTTTAATATAATAATACATATTACTTGTAAAGAGACGTAAATAAAAATAGTTGTTTTAAGCAACTATTTTTTTAGTAATTTTCTAACTCTTTTTATTTCTTTTTCTACATCATATTCTTTATATTCATAATTTAGATTATTTTTAAATATTATTATTTCTTCTATATCATTTTCAGTTAAAACAAAGTTATTATCTACTCTATTTAATATATGATTTATACCGTTAAATTGAGAATCTTTTTTTAACCAGTTAACTGGATTACTTATATCTCCATTAATATCTTTAAATTCATAATTTAAAACAATACATAGTAATGAATAATAATCTATAGAAGAATTTACTTTCATTAATTCTGAATTATCATAATAATGGTTTGGATATCTACCTACTAAATATTCTCCATCAATACATATTTTATTATTATCGATAATAAAACTATCTGGATCTATTATTTTAATATTATTATCTTCATCAATAATAATATTTTGTTCATGCATATCACCTATTATAAATTCAAAAGGTAACTCTTCACTCTTTTTAATAATATTTAGTAGATTTATAAATATCTCTTTCATATTATAGTTTTTATCTAATTTATTATTAATAATTTCTTCTAAAGATAAACCTTTAATATATGGCATACTAAAACCAACTATTTCATTATTATAGATTAATAATTCTTTAGGTAATACTAATTCTTTTATTGTACTTAGATATTTATATTTACTAAAAATATTATTAATAGTATTTAAATTATAATTATCTATTTCACTATCTCCATTATATATTTTAAAAACATCATTTTTATAAATAAATAATTCAGAATTAGCATTACTATTATTATTTTGAATTATTCTATTATTAAATAATTCTTCTAATTTTTCATCTTTTAATACTAATTTATTTATCATGTCTTTTTCTAAAACTCTTTATATAATCTTCATCTTTTTTTAGAGTAGTTTTTTCTTCTTCTTGTCTTTTCATATCATCAAAGTATCCATAATATATTGCCTGTTCTAATTGATGAATTCTATTTGTTATAGCTGACACTTCATTTTTTGAAAGGCTTTTTAGTGTTTCGGCTACTTTAGATGTTGGAATTTCTCTAATAGTACTTAGCATTAAATATTTACTATATTGATTATCAAAATTATATCTATTTTCTTTTTTTTGATATCTTCTTCCTGTAATGACTTCTTCTAAATAACCATCATTTGTATCTTCACATATTAAGAAGAAAGGTACTGATTCTCTATATTGCTCATTTCTTCTTCCAAAAAAACCATCAACACTTCTTGTTCTTATTTCAGTTTTAACTCCATGCAATGCAAGGGCATTTGGTTCTGAATATCCTAATGATGCATTGCTTGCGATATTTTTTAATCTTTTGTATGTTTCATTTTCTTTATATCTTCCATCATCTGAACGGTAACTTGTACTATTAACCATATATACATAATAATATTTTCCCATATATCCTCCTTTATTAGAATATATAATAATTTATGCATATTATTCTGTCAAGAAAGAAAAAAGAACTATTGGCTAGTTCTTTTCTATATCCTTGTTATTTTTCATTTATTTAAAAATTATTGTAAATATTGGTTTGTTCGATTGTTTTTATAATTAATTTATGATAGTTGTAATAAAAAAATGACACTTAAGTTAATAACTTAAATGTCTGCTCAATTTATATAGGTAGACATTCATCAAAACGAAACTGAATGTTTCCTTTTTTTGCAAGTTTTCTTGCTGAATAAATAATAACATAAAAAGGAACTTTTTTCAAGTTCCTTTAATTTCATTATGGTGGAGCATAGCGGGATCGAACCGCTGACCTCCACGGTGCAAACGTGGCGCTCTCCCAGCTGAGCTAATGCCCCATAACAATTGACAATATACATTGTATATGATTTTATGCTTATTGTCAATGTTTTTTTAGTTTAATTTAATACTTTTTTTATTCTTGGATAACCTTTTAATAATAACAAATAATAAATATCCATAGACTAAATTTAACACTATAGAATGTGTCAATATATAGATGATTTTTTCTATACTCATTTCTATAATATTACAACTAAATAATAATAAACTATTTAAAAGTACATATAAAGTTATATTTAATAATAATATAAATATAATAGTAAGATAATTTACTTGTACTTTTTTATTTATAAATATATTTAACAATCCTAATACTAAGAATATTATTCCATTATAAAATAACATGTTTGTATAAAGTAAATCATATACTATTCCTGTTATGAAGATAGTTATTAAGTACTTTTTATCTTCTTTTTTATATAATGGATAAATTATTATAACTGATATTAATGTTAATAATGGTGTGAATAAAGATAAGTTTATATATGGTAAAGAGTTATTTAATATACCATCTAATAAGATAGAAATTATAAGTATGATGATACTCATTTTTTCTCCTTAATAACAGTAACATAATGAATCTTATCAAAATCTTGTTTTGTTTTTACATAGATAATTTGAGATAAATTATATGAATCATTTTTTACTTTTTCAACTTTACCAATATATAATCCACTAGGATAAGTATTAGATAAGCCTGATGTTGTGACTTCTTTACCTTTTTTAATTTTTTTATCTTTATCTATACCAGTTATTTTTAATAAATTATTCTTTTTATCATAACCATTTAATAAACCATAATAATCTTTATCTTTTATTTTTATGTTTACTGATACTTTGAAATGAATATCCTCTGTTGTGATTAATTTTACTTCTGATGAATATTTAAATACTTTAGATATTTTACCTACTAAACCATTATATGTAACAACAGCATTACCTTTCTTTATCCCATCTTTTGAACCTTTATCTATATTAATAGTATTAAACCAATAATCTTTATTTCTACTTATAACTGTTGCGTTCTCTATAGAATATTCAGTCATAGTTTTATTAAGATCTAGTTCTTTTCTTAACTCTTCTATATCCTTTTTTAACTCTTTATTTTCACTAGTTAAATTATCAATACTTTTAGTTTGATCTTCTTTAGATGAAGTTGGTACTACTAATTTATTTACTGGGTATATAGTAGTTTTTAATAAATTCTCAATAATACTAGTTTTTCTTTCTACTAATAAAGATACTAATAAAAGTATTATTAATACTACTATCATTATATATTTTAAATATTTATTATTTTTCTTTTTTCTTCTTGCCATAGTCTTCTCCCCTATATTCATTATATTCTATTTTAGAAGATTAATCATTATATTTTTTTATTATCATAATAACTAAAATAATTATCATCTCCAACTATAATGTGATCTAAAACAGGTATTCCATGTATTCTTCCTATTTGGATGAGGCTATAAGTTAGATCATCATCTGCCTTAGATGGAAATGTATTATTACTTGGGTGATTGTGAAGGCATATAATTGAATAAGCACTTAGTTTGTATGCTTCTTTAAATACTTCTCTTGGATGAATTGTACTATTATTAATAGTACCTTTAAATAATAGTTTTTTTCCTATTAATTCTTGTTTTGTATTAAAGTATAAACAATAAAAGTGTTCTTGTTTTAAGTTATTAAATAAATATTTAGTTTCATTATATATTTCTTTTGGAGTAGATAATTTCTTATTAATTTTAGGTTCTTTCATATATATTCTTTTACCTAATTCAATTGATGCGATTAGAGTGATTGCTTTAACTTTACCTATTCCGTTTATATTTATTAGATTATTTACTTCTATATCTTTTAATTCATCTATACTATATTTAGATAATAATTCTTCTGATATTTCTTTTACATTTTTGTTCTTTGTACCTGTACTTAATATAATAGATATTAGTTCATTTGTAGATAGAGATTCTTTACCATTATTTATTAATCTTTCTCTAGGTCTATCATCTATATTTATTTCTTTTATTTTCATAATTCACCTCAATAGTATTATTATCTAAAATATCAATTATACTATTTTTTTAACTAAATATCTTATCTAGTGTTTATGAGGTGTTATTGATATTTTATTCAATAAAAAAGAGTGATTAATCACTCTTTTGTTTGTTCTTGTTTTGCTTTAGCTTTAGCTGCTGCTATTCTTTTTTGAGTAGTAGTTGTTCCAACTATTGATTTATTGATTGTTGCGAAGTCTAATGTTGTATCTTCTGTTTTTATTTCTACTCCATTGTCATTTGTTTTTGTATTATTTAAAACAGTAGCTATTTCTTCTAATATTTTATAATCAATTGTATTATCTTTATTCTTTACTATGATTAAATGTGTTGTTTTAGAATTAGCTGAAGCGAATGCGATTAAGATACTTTGTCCACCTTTAGTGCATTCCATAGTCATATATTCTCTATTATTAAGTGTTTTAGTTTGAATATCACTTACTTTAAATTTAGCTTTTGTATATGTTGTTTTTATATGTTTAGCATATGTTCTTATATCAGCATATTCTACAGCTATTGGACCAATATCAGCAATCCATGTTTCATTTTCATCACTAATTTCTATTCCATTTTCTATTTGAGTATAAATAAAATTACTAGGTATTTTATAAGTAATATTTCCAATTCTAACATTATATCCTGCTTTTAAAGAAGCCTCTTGAGTAGCTGTATCAACCTTTTTACTATGCATACCATAAGTTATTCCAGCTCCTGTTGAAACAACAACTAATAAAACCATGAAAGCAACTTTAAAAAAATTAAATTGCTTATTAGTTTTAGCCATAGGAGTCATTTCAACTTTACTTCTACTCTCTTCTTTAACTTCTTTCTCTTCAGTTAACTCTTCTACTTGTGGAGCCTCTTCTTTAACAACAGGTTCTTGTGGT
>CAMVLZ010000026.1 GCA_947168485.1 uncultured Bacillota bacterium
AAAAGAAGACCAAGTAGTAGAGACAACTCAACCAGTAAAAGAAGAAACAAAAGAAGAAAAAGTAGAAAACTACTTTAATGAAGAAATATCTAAAGATGAAAATCTATTAAAAGAAGATACTAAAGAAAACCAATCTAAATTAAAAAAATCATTCATAACATTAACTGATTTTATATTCTATAATGGAGAAATAAAAGGTACTACATTTAAAGAATTAAAAACAGATACTCAAAACAAGTTATTAGAAAAATGGAATTATTTAGATAGTAAAATAGAAAATAAATATCCTAACTACAAAGAAAAAACATTTAAATTTACTGAAGATAAATATACTAAAGTAAAAGAAAAAGCCAAAGAATTAAAAGATTTAATTAAGGGTATTTATGATGAAAAAGTAAAAACAGAAGAAATAGAAGAAAAGAAAGAATCAGTAAAAGAAAAGACTAAAGAAGTAACAGAAAAAGCTAAAGAGAAAAAAGATGAATTAAAAAGTAAATTAAAATCATGGTATGAAGAATATAGAGAGGAAGAATAATATGACTAGTGTAGGATTAATATCTCTAGGATGTAAAGTTAATACCTATGAAACAGAGTATTTAACTAACATATTAAAAGATAGAGGATATACAATTAAAGACTTTGATGATAAATGTGATATTTATATAATAAATACTTGTACAGTAACTAATACATCAGATACTAAATCAGGTAAGACAATAAGAAGAGCTAAAAAGAATAATCCTCAAGCTATTATAGTAGCGATGGGATGTTTCATAGAATCTCATAAAGAAAATAATAACTTTGAAGGAATAGATATAGTAGTAGGTACAAAAGATAAAGCAAAAGTACCAGAATTAATAGAAGAATATCAAAAAAAGAAAGAACAAATAATTAATCTATATAAAGAAGTACCAAGTGACTTTGAAGATATGTATATAGAAGAATTCCCAGGAAGAACAAGAGCCTTTGTTAAAATACAAGATGGATGTGAAAACTTCTGTTCTTACTGTATTATTCCATTTGTAAGAGGTAAATGCTGCTCCAAAGATAAAGATAAAGTATTAGAAGAAATAAAGTCTTTAGTAAATAATGGATATAAAGAAGTAGTCTTAACAGGTATTCATACAGGTAATTATGGAGTAGACTTAGATATAACATTTGCTGATCTATTAAAAGAAATTGTAAAGATTGAAGGATTAAAAAGATTAAGAATATCTTCAATAGAATGTACTGAAATAAATGATGAAATATTAGATATTATTAATAATAACAAAGTAATAGTAGATCATCTACATATACCAATTCAATCAGGTACAGATGAAATATTAAAACTAATGAATAGAAAATATGATATTGAGTATTTTGAAAACAAAATAAAAGAAATAAGAAATATAAGAAAAAATATCTCTATAACTACAGATCTAATAGTAGGTTTTCCTCATGAAACAAACGACTTATTTGAACAAACACTAAAGAGATGCGAATCAATTAACTTCTCTAAAATACATGTCTTTCCATATAGTGAAAGAAAAGGTACTAAAGCAGTTGAAATGGATGAGAAAGTAGACCAAGAAACTAAAAAGATACGCGCAAGAAAAGTATTAGAATTATCTAAAAAATTAGAAATAGATTACTTTAATAAGTTTATAGGATGTGAAGAAGAAGTTTTAATTGAAACATCAAAAGATGGTTATTCTTATGGTCATACTGGTAATTATCTTAATGTAAAAATAAATGAAGAGTTAGAACACAACACTTTTGTTAAAGTAAAAATAGTAAAAGTAGATTACCCTAATGTAATAGGAGAGATTATAAAATAAAGAATACTAATTCTTTATTTTTTTTGCTATAATAAGGTTGTTGAGGTGATCATTTGAACTACATCAAAGGAAAATATACAAAAACTATTTTTGAAAGTTCATCTACCGGTTATCATATCGGTCTTTTTAAAGTGCAAGAAACTAATGATGAAGAATTAGCTAAATATGAAGGAAAAACAATAACTTTTACTGGCTACTTTCATGAATTAAATGATCAAGATACATATGAGTTTCATGGTAAATTAGTTAACCATGAAAAGTATGGAGAACAATACCAAGTTACATCATATGAAAGAGTAAAACCAGAAGGTAAAAATGCTATTATAGAGTTTTTAACAAGTGGACTATTTAAAGGAATAGGAGAGAAGAAAGCAAAAGCCTTAACTGATGCTTTAGGTAAAGATACATTAAAAGTTATTCTAGATAATCCAGAAAACTTAATTCTAATTCCAGGTATAACAAAAAATAATATTGATACATTACATACTAAATTAAAAGAGTATGAATCGAGTTATGAAGTAGTAATGTATCTACAAGAACTAGGTTTTAATACTAAAGACTCTATAACTATATACAATAAATATAAAGAAAATACTAAATCAATCATAGAAGAAGATATATACCAATTAGTCATAGATATCTTAGAAATATCATTTAAAAAAGTAGATCTAATTGCCCTAAATAGTGGAATTGATAAGATGAGTCATATCAGGTTGCGTGGGGCTATATTATATATTATGAATGAATTAACTAATACTTATGGTCATAGTTATTATTTTCTAGAAGAATTAGTATTATATTTAAATAGATTAATAAAATCTAATGTAGAAGAAGATGTATTTAAAGAAGCAATTACTTCTTTAGAAAAAGATTTATTAATAATAGTAGATGATGATAAGTATTATTTAAAAGATATGTATGAAGCAGAACATTTAATAGCACGTAGATTAAAACTATTAACTCATGTTGAACCAATTACTTATAAAAAATTAGATAAAGATTTAATGTTAGTAGAAGATAATTTTGATATTAATTATAATGATGAACAACGTGATGCGATAAAAGCAGCTTTAGAAGAAAAATTACTAATAATAACAGGTGGACCAGGTACTGGTAAAACTACTATTATGAAAGGTATTATTGAACTATATAGATCATTAGAAAAATTATCTTATGAGAAATTATTAGATAAAGTAGCTTTACTAGCTCCAACAGGTAGAGCGGCTAAACGTATGAGTGAAGAAACTTCTCTTCCGGCATATACTATTCATAGATTCTTAAAATGGAATAAAGAAAATAATAGATTTCAAGTAAATGAATATCATAAATCTAAAGTAGAATTTGTCATTATAGATGAATCAAGTATGGTAGATACATTACTATTTTCATCACTACTAAAAGGAATATCAGTTAATACTAAAATAATATTAGTAGGAGATGATGAACAATTACCTTCAGTAGGCGCAGGAAACCTATTACATGATTTAATAGACTCTAATACTATTAAGATTAAAAGATTAACTAAGTTATATAGACAAGCTGCTAACTCTAATATAATTAAACTAGCTTATGATATTAGAAATGAATCTATTAATTATGATAATTTTAATAAAGAAGAAGATCTTACATTTATAGATTCTAATGAGATAGATGTAATAAAAGAAATAGAAGAAGTAGCTGAAACATATAAAGATGTATCATATAAAGATTTACAAATATTAGTTCCAATGTATAAAGGTATTAATGGTATAGATAATAATAATGAAAAAATTAAAAATATTTATAATCCAAAATCTAAAGATAAAAAAGAAATAGTAATTGGAGATACTAATTTTAGAGAAAAAGATAAAGTAATTCAATTAACTAATCAACCAGAAGATAATATTTATAATGGAGATATAGGAATAATAGAAAGAATAGTAACTTCTCCAAAGAAAGAAATATATATTGATTATGATGGTAATTTAGTTAAATATGTTCCATCTAATTTTAATAATTTTAGATTAGCTTATGCGATAAGTATACACAAATCACAAGGTTCTGAATTTGATTATGTAATTCTTCCTATGATTAGATCATATAATAGAATGTTATATAAAAAACTAGTATATACAGCAGTTACTAGATCTAAAAAAGCTCTATATTTAATAGGATCAAAATCATCCCTAGATTTAGCTATTAAAAATAATACAGAAGGATTAAGAAGAACTACTATAAAAGAATTATTAATGAAATAAAAAAAGAATTAAGTATCTAACTTAATTCTTTTTTGTTTTACCATGTTTTTTTAAATCTTCATATATTCTTTTACAACTATTAAAGTCATCATACTCAAAGAAAGTTTTTATTCTATTTATATATTTAGTATCATTTTTACAATCTACTTTTAATACTTTTGTTATAGCAGCAATTAAATCTTTTTCATTAGATATAATTGGTCCAAATCCATTCTTTTCATAATCCATAGTACCAGATCCATAAGATGGTGGCAATTCCTTTGGATGATAATATATAATAGGTTTTTTCATATAAGCAAAATCATATTGTACTCCAGAATAATCAGTAATCATTAAACTAGCATTTCTTAACTCTGTTTCATAATCTATTAAATTAGCAGGATATATTTCTACATAATCATTTTTATCATAATCATCTATATTATTAATCAAAGTAGGATGAATAATAAATCTTAATTTATAATTATATTTTTTAAGATTATTTAATAGTTCTTCATTATTTATTAAATTATTATATAATTCAAAATACTTAGATTTTTTAAAGTTACTATTATAATCTCTTATCTTACCACTTTGAGAATTCATTGCTAAATTAACTCTCCAAGTAGGAGTAAGTAAAATTATCTTTTCTTTATTATCATGTAATCCATCAAATCTAGGAATTCCAGTTAAAACTAATTCATCTTTTTTAAATCCATATTCTTCATTTAATAAATTCTTTTCTTCAAATTTAGAAGCTAAATAATATCTTTTAATATTATCAGTTAATCTATTTTGAACATGACGTAAATCTTGAATAGTTAAACCATGTTGAATATGATAGTTATCAGCATTAAATATATTTTTACATAAGTCTGCTTGAAATTTATTATAACTACAAAATGCCATTGCACTTTGATCTGTTAAAAATACAATTTTAGCATGTGAACTAATTAATTTACATTTAAATGAATTAAAACTTAGTATTCTTTTATATTTCTTTTTCAAAGTAGAATAGTATTTAGCATCTTTATTTAAAATATAATAGATGTTTTCTTTAGTATTATCACTAACATATCTAAAGAAATATTCCCCACAGTCTCCTGATTTAAATAATTTATCATAAGTTATCCAAATATTTTTCTTAGAATAATAAGGCTTAGTAATAAAATGAATTAATCTTAATAATACTACATATAATGATTTAGATGAAAATTTATTACGTTTTAATATTTGTAATAAGAATTTAAGTTCTTTTTTCAATTTATTCATCTTAATCGCATCTTTAAATACTATAGATTTCTTACTATAATATAATATTTTATTTCCTCCAACCCAATATGATTTAGAATATTTTTCTAATAATCTAGATGAATTTAATGGGAAAGTCATTTTAATCATTTCATTATTAATAGTCTTAAAATATATTTTATTTACTGAATCTATCTTTACTTTGAAATTAAAACTAAAATCATTATAATAAATCTCACCAAATATTTTAGTACCAGCATATATCTTATTATCTTGATATTCTATTTCTTTATCATTTATAAACAATATAGGTTTAGATACTAAACTACTAATATAATCATATGTACAATAAAACTCATAATAATCATCAATAACATTAATAGCTTTTATAACTATAGGATTACTATCTAATTTAGTTATATTTCCATTATAATTAATATATTCATCATTAAGAGTATATTTAATATTATTCTTATATTTTAAATTATATAAGTAATAAATAATATTTTTAGGTACAGATATATTCTTAGTAATATTAGATACATTTAATAATTTATCATCTATATTAGATAAAAATTCATGAGATAAATTCTTAAATTCTATTAATTGTTTAGAATCTAATATACTTGATTCTATTTGTCTTATATTATGAAAAAGTTTAGCTAAATAATAATTTAATAACATATTTTGATAATCTAAGTCTTTTCCTTTAACTTTTTCTATTAAAAGTTTTAAATCAGATAAATACCAATCAATATCATTATGCTTATTAAATATATTTTTATCTATTAATATATCTTCATCTTTAATAATTTTATATTCAGTAGATTGATAATATATCTTTTCTTTATCTAATAAGTCTAATATTAAGAATCTTTCAAAATTATTATCAAATTTATAATTATTTAATAATTCTTTCTTAATAATATAAGTATCAAAGTATAAATTAAATGAACCATCTTCTATATTTATAATTGAAGATTTTTTTATTTTTAATCCTTTTTTATTATTAGATGTATATGGCATTAATGCATATAGATTAATATTTTTTTCTTTCATAAAATTAATTATTTCATCAAAATTAACATTATCTATACTAGAAGTATTCTTAAAAAACATTATAAAGTCATCATCTAATTTCCTTATATTATTTAAGTCTTTTATAGTTTTTACTTCATAATAATCCATATTTGAATTACATTTTTCATCATTAAAATTTAAGTAAATTAATTTCATATTTTTATCTCCTATCAGTTTAATAATAACATATTGACTAGACTATATCAATGTATATATGTTACAATAAAATAGTTGAGAAAAATAATTATAGAGGGAGTGAAAAAATATGTATAAATATAAAGTATCTACAATTATTCCAATTTATAATGTTGAAAAATATTTATCAGAAGCAATTGATAGTATTATTAATCAATCTATTGGTATAGAAAATATTCAAATTATTTTGGTTAATGATGGTAGTAAACAAAATGAAGAACAAATATGTTTAAAATATCAAAAGAGATATCCTAATAATATAAAATATATATATCAAAAGAATAGTGGTGTTTCTACTGCTAGAAATAATGGTATTGAAAATGCTGAAGGTGAGTATATTGCATTTTTAGATCCTGATGACAAGATTGAAAAACATGTATATAGAGATTCTATAGAAATGTTAGAAAAACATAAAGAGATTTGTTTTGTTACTTTTAGACAAAGATTATTTGAAGCTAGTCATGGATATCATGCAATTGACTTTAAATTTGATGAAGGATCTAGAGTAGTAGATATTTTTAAAGACCATGATTGTATTCAATTAAGCGCATGTGCTTCAGTAATTAGAAGAGAAGCTATTGGTGATCTACGTTTTGATAAGAATATTATGTTATCAGAAGATGCTAAATTTATGACAGAAATATTATTCAATGATAAGAATCATAAATATGGAATGATTACATCAGCAGATTATTTATATAGAAAAAGAAGAGAAAAAACAAGTGCTATTCAAACCTCTATAGATAATATTGATTGGTATACTATTACTTCAAAAGCAGTTTATAATTATGTTTTTGAATTGTCTAAAAAAATGTTTGGAAAAGTAATTCCATATGCACAATATTTTGTTATGTATCATTTACAAAATAAAATTAATATTACTGTATCATCTGAAATTGATGATAAAGAAATAGAAAAACATGATGAATTAATATATAAATTATTACAAAATATTGATGATGAAATATTCTTTGAACAAAAGAAATTTAAAATTTCTAATAAAATTCAAACTTTAAATATTAAATATCAAGCATTATTACAAAAATATATAAAAGTAAAAGATAATGAATTATACTATAAGAATAAATTCCTAGGACTAGTAGAAGATGATAATGTTAAATTACTAAGTATTGATTCAGATGATAAAAATCTTGTATTAAATTTTGCTGGAAATGAGTATATATTTAATAATAATTTAAAAATAATGGTTAATGGTAAAGAAACAAAATATGAAAGCAAAGAAAAACTTTATAATGATTATAGACATTTTAAAGACTTTGCTCCAAAAGAAAGAATATTTTCTATAAAATTACCTAATAATAGAAAGAGTGTTATAACATTTACAATCAATGGAAATAAATTAATGGTTGGTTCTAGAGGATGTTTATTAGCTCTTAAAGAAAATAAAGGTATTATTAAATATAAAGGAAGAAATATAAGAATTAATTCTAATAAAGATACTTTAATAGTTAGTAAGAATTCACCTAAAGTTATGTTATTAAAACTATTATATAATTTTAGAGTATTCTTTAAACGTAAAAAAGTATGGCTAGTTACTAAGTTAGCAAGTCTTCTATCTTTCAAATATAAGAATACTGTAATTGTATATTATGATAAAGGTAGGAAGAGTGCATTTGATAAATATGTAGATAAAAGTAATGCTATATATGTAGATAAAGATAAAATACCTAATAGTGTTAAACATAAAATAATGAATTTAAATGCTAAAGAAATATATCAAGAATTAGATGAAGATATAGTTAATATATTTGGTAAAGCATATAAATATTATTATAATAATGATAAATCTACAAAATATGTGTTAGTTAATAAAAATACTGATAAGAGTTTAATTCAAAGAACTGAATATAATTATAAAAACGTAAAAATAATTAAATAACTACAATAAAATCACACAAAAATAATGTGTGATTTTATTATGAGAGGTTAAAGAAATGAATAATTGAATCATTTGAGAGTCCTCATTTTATGTCAAAATCAGTAAACTTTGTTGAAAATAAAGACTCTTTTACGTATAATATAAATGTTGAAGATTTAGGAGTGAGATAATGGCAGAAAGAAAATATGATGAATCTACAATTAAGATACTTGAAGGACTTGAAGCAGTAAGAAAAAGACCAGGTATGTATATTGGTTCTACTGATAAGAGAGGACTTCATCATTTAGTTTGGGAAATTGTAGATAACGCTATAGATGAAGCTATTAATGGATATGGTGATAAGATTATCATTACTATTCATAAAGATAAATCAATCTCAGTAGAAGATCATGGACGTGGTATTCCTACAGGAATGCATGCTTCAGGTAAATCAACACCAGAAGTAATTTTTACAGTTCTTCATGCTGGAGGTAAATTTGAAACTGACGGATATAAAGTATCAGGTGGATTACACGGTGTTGGAGCCTCTGTTGTTAATGCACTATCTAAATGGATGAAAGTAACCATAAAAAAAGATAAAGAAGAATATGAAATATCTTTTAAAGATGGTGGAAAAGTAGATGAACCATTAAAGAAGATTGGAACAACTAATCGTACAGGTACTACTATTAGATTCTTACCAGATGAAGAAATATTTTCAACTACTAATTTCTCATATACAACTATATGTGAAAGAATGCAAGAATCTGCTTTCTTAATAAAAGGATTAACAATAGAAGTAATAGATGAAGAAGATGAAAGAAAAGCAGTATTTTGTTATGAAAAAGGTATAGTTGAATTTATTGATGAACTTAATAAAGGAAAGAATACTCTACATGAAACATTCTCATTTACTGGAGAAAAGAATAAAATAGAAGTAGAAATTGCTATGCAATATACTGATTCTTATAATGAAAATATAGTTTCATTTGTAAATAATGTTAAAACTATAGATGGTGGAACTCATGAAGTAGGATTTAAATCTGCTCTTACAAGAGTATTTAATGAATATGCTAAAAGTAATAATTTATTTAAAGGTTCTAATTCATTTGATGGTAGTGATGTAAGAGAAGGTTTAACTGCTGTTATAAGTTTAAAAATACCAGAAGATTTACTACAATTTGAAGGACAAACTAAAGGTAAATTAGGAACTCCATCAGCAAAAACTATAGTTGATCAATTAACTACAGATAATTTAAAAATATATTTAGAAGAAAACAAACTTATCGCAACAAGTATTATAGAAAAATCATTAAAAAGTAAAGAAGCTAGAGAAGCTGCTAGAAAAGCTCGTGATCAAGCACGTGCTGGTAATAAGAAAAGTTCTAAAGAAAGATCACTTTCAGGAAAACTTGCTCCTGCTCATAGTAAAGATAAAACTAAAAAAGAATTATTCTTAGTCGAGGGAGATTCAGCGGGAGGTTCTGCTAAACAAGGTAGGGACCGTGCTTATCAAGCAATTTTACCATTACGTGGTAAAGTTCTTAACACTGAAAAAACTAAAGAAGAAGATATCTTAAAGAATGAAGAAATAAATACAATGATATATACAATAGGAGCAGGATATGGTTCTAACTTTGATATCAAAGATTGTGAATACTCTAAAGTTATAATCATGAGCGATGCTGATGAAGATGGAGGACATATCCAGTGCCTACTATTAACATTCTTCTATAGATATATGAAACCTCTTATTGAAGATGGAAGGTTATTTGTAGCTCTACCACCATTATTTAAAATACAAAGTGGTAAAGAAATAGAATATGCCTATACTGTAGAAGAGATGAAAGAAAAGTCTAAAGGTAAGAAATGTGAAATTCAAAGATATAAAGGACTTGGTGAAATGAATGCAGATCAACTTTGTGAAACAACTATGAAACCAGGTACTAGAACATTAATTAGAGTAAATATAGAAGATGCTCAATTAGCAGAAAAACGTGTATCTATTCTAATGGGAGATGAAGTACCTCCTCGTAAAGAATGGATTGAAGAGAATGTTGAATTCTCACTTGAAGATGATTACAAAATAGCATAATAAAAAAGAAAGTAGTGGTAAAATGCCAAAGAAAAAAACTGAAACACAAGAAGTAATAGAAAAGATTTTTGATTACACTCTAGAAGATATAATGGGTGAGCGTTTTGGATCTTATTCAAAATATATTATTCAAGATAGAGCTATACCTGATGCTAGAGATGGGCTAAAACCAGTTCAAAGAAGAATTCTATACTCAATGCATAAAGAACATAATACTTATGATAAAGGTTATCGTAAATCAGCTAAAACTGTCGGTGACGTAATTGGTAATTACCACCCACATGGAGATACATCAATTTATGATGCCATGGTAAGAATGTCTCAACCTTGGAAGACAAGACTTCCATATATTGATATGCATGGTAATAATGGATCTATAGATGGAGATTCACCAGCAGCTTATCGTTATACAGAAGCTCGTCTTTCAAAGATTTCTAATGAGATGCTAAGAGATATTGATAAAGATACAGTTGAGTTTGCTCCAAACTTTGATGATACAACTCTAGAACCAACTGTACTACCTGCAAGATTTCCTGCACTATTAGTGTATGGAGCTCAAGGTATCTCAGCAGGATACGCCACAAACATTCCTCCTCATAACTTAGGAGAAGTAATTGATGCAACTATTCATAGAATTGATAATCCTAATTGCGGGCTTGATACATTAATGAAGTATGTTAAAGGACCAGACTTCCCAACAGGAGGAATTGTAGAAGGATTAGATGGTATCAAACAAGCCTATGAAACAGGTAGGGGAAGAATAATAATTAAATCAAGATATACAATCGAAAAAGATCAAATAATAATTACAGAAATACCATTCGAAGTAAATAAAGCTCAAATGGTAAAGAAAATAGATGATATCAGAATAGATAAAAAAGTAGATGGTATCGTAGAAGTAAGAGATGAGTCAGCAGCAGATGTACGCATAGTTATTGACTTAAAGAAAACAGCTAATAAAGATTTAATAATAAACTATTTATTAAAAAATACTGATATGCAAATAAGTTATAACTTTAATGTAGTATCAATAGTAAATAGAAGACCTAAATTATTAGGACTAAGAGAAGCACTAGATGCCTTTATTGCTCATCAAAAAGAAGTTGTAACAAGACGTACTAAATTTGATTTAGCTCATGCTAAAGCAAGATATCATATCTTAGAAGGACTTATTAAATGTATTTCTATATTAGATGAAGTAATAAAAGTAATTAGAGGATCTAAAAATAAA
>CAMVLZ010000027.1 GCA_947168485.1 uncultured Bacillota bacterium
AGTATCTTTTCCATTCTTTCTAAAGAAATAATTAACTCCTAAATTCTTAATATATTTAATAATCTCATCTAAATCTTTCTTTTTATAATGAACAATAACTTCATATATCTTTTTTCCATTATCTTCAATAAACTCATCTAAATCAGTAATCAAATTACCATAATCATATTTATAATCTTTATTAGTATAATAAGTTTCATTTAAAGAAAGAAATGCCATATCAAATTGTTTTAATTTAATTAATTTCTTTAATAAAGAAACAGGTATCTTTCTTTGATAAATAACTTTATCTTTTAAACAATCATAAATATAAGAACCATTATAACTAATAACATAATCAGAAAAAACATAACTACTATTATAATCCATCATAGATCTAAATATTCTAGAAGTAGCCACTACAAATAAGACATTGTTATTTCTAACTCTGTCTATTTCTAACATAGTATTAATATCAATTGATTCATCTTTATTAATCAATGTATCATAGAAGTCACTAACAATCATTTTATACATAGTGCCACCTCAATCAAAAATTATATCATAAATTTTTCTTAATTTCACTCTTATATATCTCAACACCTGGTTGATCAAATGGATTAACTCCAAATTTAATTGCTGAAAAAGCAGCTGCATAGAAGAAAAATTTAACTAATGATCCCATATCATATAAATTTAATTTATCTATCTCAATCATATTAGATTCTACTCCACCTTGTCTATGAGCACTTCTAACAGAATCTACTACAATATTATTAGTACTATTAACATGTTTAACTTCTTTATTATCTCTCACAACAATAAAAGTCTCAAACATAATCTTATTACCATCTTGAATAAATTGTCCTAATGAATGTAAGTCTCTAGTAAATAACGTACTAACAGGAAAAACTCCTTTACCACTTTTCCCTTCACTTTCTCCAAATAATTGTTTAATCCATTCCATAAACATTAAATATTTTTCATCAAAACAAACAAAATTTTCAATATACTTTTTATCATTAAATAAATTATATCTATTTAATGCATAAGAATAAGCTTCTTTAATATAATTATCTCCATCATTAAAACCTTTAATAAATTCTTCTATATCAATATTAAATGATAATGGAAATAGATGAGCATAAGTAAACATAGAATATCTTCCACCTATATCTTCAGGAAAAGGAAATTTATAAAAACCAAATTCATTTACCTCATCCATTAAAAATCCTTCATTACCAGTAGTAACAATAATTCTATCTTTAATATTATCTCCATACTTTTCAATTAATAATTTTTTTAAAACATTATAAGTAATTTTAATCTCCATAGTAGATCCACTCTTACTAATAACATTAATAGAAAAATCTTTATCTTTTAAATAATCTATTAAATCACTTAAGTAATTAGAACTTAATGAATATCCAGCATAAATTACTTCAAAATCATTCTTAAAGTAATTAGAAAACATATCATTAATACTCTTACTACCTAAAAAAGATCCACCTATACCAATAACTACTAATACAGAAGAATTACTCTTAACTTGATCTCTTAATTTATAAACATCATCTAAATTATCTTCACATTTTCTTCTCCAACCAGTCATCTCATATTTAGATAATTCATTCATATCAAAATCAAAATCATAATCCTTTATAAAATCAAACTTAATCATATCATCACCTATCTATATATTAACATATTTTAAAATAAAAAAAACCTATAAGATTTTTTCTTATAGGTTATTTTTTAATATATAAAGTTATTTCATGATCTATTTTATCATTAGTAAGTTTAATCTCATTTCCATTGATTACTTTACCATCTAAAACAAGTTCATCTTTTTTGCCTTTAATATATTCTATATTATATTGAGTATCCATATAATTATAAGTTATCTTACAATTATCCCATCTAACAGGAAGACTTGGAGTAATTCTTAATTTATCTCCTCTCTTATCAAGTCCTAAAATATCAGATACACCGACTTTATAGAACCATCCAGCTGAACCTGTATACCAAGTCCAACCTCCTCTTCCTTCTCTATGTTCTGCTGAATAAATATCTGCTGAAATAACATATGGTTCAACTTTATATTTATTAACAGATTTTGGATCAATAGCTCTAGCTGCTGGATTAATCATTTGATAATAACGATATGCTCTATCACCATAACCAGATTTAATTAAAGCCATTAAATACCATGCCACACTATGAGTATATTGTCCTCCATTTTCTCTAACTCCTCGAGGATAATTCATAATATATCCTGGATTATTTAAACTCTTCGCAAACGCTGGTGTAAGTAATTTGATAATACCATTTTTATCATCTACTAAGTTTTCTTCAACTGCTTTGATTACTTCTTCTCTTCTTTCACGAGAAGCAACTCCAGATAATATAGAGAAACTTTGAGATATTAAATCTATTTTACATTCAGAGTTTTCAATAGAACCAAGTTTATCACCATTGTCATAGAAAGCTCTTAAATACCATTCTTTATCCCATGCTTTTTTATTTAAATTATCTTTTAATTTTTCATTAAAACTTAAATAATTATCTCTATCTATATCAAAGTTAAACTTCTTACTCATTTTTACAAATGAATCAATAATTTCATATAAGAAGAAACCTAACCAAACAGATTCACCTTTACCTTTAATACCAATTTTATTCATACCATCATTCCAGTCTCCACCACCCATTAAAGGTAATTTATGACGACCTAATGAATTCATTGCTAGATTAAGAGATCTTTCTAAATGTTCTAACAAAGTAACTTCTTCAGTAGAATAATTAAATATTATACCTTTTTCATTTTCATATTCTCTTAATTTATCACCTACAATGAAAGGTACTTTTTCTTTTAAAATTGATAAATCTTCAGTAACTTTTAAATAATATATAGTAGCATAAACTAACCATAAATAATCATCTTTAAATCTACTTCTAAGACCAAATCTATTCTTCTCATGCCACCAATGTAGTACATCTCCTTCACTAAATTGATGAGATGCATTTGTTAAAATTTGTTTCCTAGTATAATCAGGAGCAACTATCGCAATATTCATCGCATCTTGTAACTGATCACGATAACCAAAAGCTCCACTGACTTGATAAAATCCTGATTTTGCAAATATTCTACTAGATAAAGTTTGATATAAGTACCAACCATTAATCATATAATCAAATGCTTGATCTTTACTCTTAACTCTAACAGTACCTAGTCTCTTATTCCAAGAATCTCTAACTTCTTTTAATGCCCTATTAGCTTGAGCAATATCAGTATATTTTTCTATTAGATTAATACACTCATTATCACTCATTCCACAACCTAGTACATAAACTAAATCTACTTCTTCATGAGGATCTAAAGTTATATTACTACCAATAGATTTAACTAACATCTTATCAGTAATCGCATGATCAATCTTTAAGTTAGATGACATAAACACATTTATATCACCATAATTAATACTATAAACATTTCTCATCTTTAAGAAATTATCTGCTCCCATAAATTCAGATAATATATGTCTAGAAGTTTTCTCTTCAAAATTACCTAATACTGGATTTAAATAATATTCAACTTCTAAATCTTTCTTATTATCAGTTTTATTAGTTAATTTCATAATATAAACTTTAATATTATCTTCATTAGGAACAAACTCAGTAATTTCATGACTTAATTCATTAGTTTCACTACTAAATATAGAATAACCAAATCCATGTACAGCTTTAGTAGGATCAAATACTCTTCCATTGAATTTAAATCCTTCACTCTTGTCATTACAAATCATATCATTAGTCCAAGAAGTTAATTTAAACTCAGAAGAATTTAAAGCATAAGTAAATCCACAAGCATTATTAGTAACTATAGTACCAAATGTCTTATTACAAATAACATTACTCCATGGTTGAGGTGTATCCATATTATAAATAACATATTCAGAACCATTCTTTCTAAATCCACCATAACCATTATCAAATACTAATTTTTCTTTATTTTCATACTCTAAATTATCTTCTAATTTATAAGTTTCATAATCACTAACAGTATTATTTCTTTGTAATATTTCAACTGCTTCTTTTAATGTTTTATGATCTTCAATAACAAATCTAAGTCTAGGAACCATATTTAATAGAGATCTATCTTCTCTAGTAATATCATTACTATCAATAACAGTAACACTTCCAGGAGTATGATAAAAACTATTAACAGTATACATTCTATATAGTTCTTCTTCTACTTCTTTCTTAATAATCTTCTTATATTGACTATTCTCACTATTAATAATAATTATATCTACAAATATAGAATTATTTTTATAATACTCATAACATTTAAGTATCTCATTAATAAATCCTAAATCAGAAATATCAGATATCTCTACAGAAATAATTGGTCTATCTCCACTAACTCCAAATTTCCATAAACCAGATTGACCTAAAGCATTCTTTCTTAATAAATCTTGTCTTTCTTCATTAACACTTAATCTAGTAGTTTGATATAGATAATTCAACATAATATTAAATGTTCTCATCTCACTACCAGTTAAATGCATATTCTTAGTATTAATTAAATTCATTAAAGTACTAACTTCAAATGATTTATCTATTTTATCAATAGAATCATAAGTATGAATAATATCCATAATTTGTTCTCTACTACGACCAAATCCACATAGTATAAAGATCTCTACATTACTATTAGGTTCTAAATCTAAAGTATTTCTAATTGAAATAATTGGATCTAAATTATCTCCTACATAATTAGTAAGTTCTTTATTTAAACCAACAGGATCACTAGTAAAATGATTTCTACCAATAAAATGAACTCTCTCAGTATCATAAGAATATCCTTCATTCTTACCAGGAATAACTAATCTATTAAACATATAACTATTAATATTAGATTCATCCCTAGTCTTTCTCTTCATAATAACTGAATGAGTATCTTCATCATAACTACTAGATAAGAACATACTATTAAATACTCTATGAGAAATATCATTCATTACTTCACTAAGTATAGGTTCAGTATAAGTAGTTAATTCTAAATGTTTAGTCTCATTAGAATCATTTCTAAAAGTAATCTTTCTAATTTCAGCATGATGATTCTTAGTAACAACAATTTCAGTCTTAGTAATAATATCTCCATCTCTTCTAATATATTTAATCTTATCAGAAGCAAAAACCACTTCATATTTATCAGGTTTTCTATTCATAGGAGCAAACGTATTACTAAAGACATAATCAGTATCTAAATCTTTAATATATAAGAATAAACCATAATCTTGTTCAGTAACTTTACGATATCTATTTAATTGTAATGTTCTATATCTAGAGAAAGAATCTCCTCTATCATTCATAAGTAAACAATACTTCTTATTTGATAATACTGATACTTCAGGCATAAATGAAATATAATTGAAAGATCTAATATCATTTTGAACTTCTTCTTTCTCATAATCATATTTCTTATACTTAGCCATCTTCATATCAATAGAAGTCTTAATTTGTACTTTTTCTTTTAATAATATGTCATAAGTCTTAATATTAACATTATTATGGAAATAATTCTTAATACTATCATTATCTAAATAATTAGTTAATCCAACTAAACTCATACCAACATGATGAGCAAAATAACTCTTAACTATACCCTTATTATCATAATCATATGCTTCATAAAAACCATATTTAGAAAACATTTCTAATTTCTTAAATTTTAATATATTCTTATAAACATCTTGAGGAGCCATATCCATAATCATAAGAGATGAATATGGAGAAATAACTATTCTATTATCTTGATCCTCTTTAGCTTTCAATTGAGGAGTCGCAAAAGCTAAATACTTATAGTTTAATGAATTATCTAATTCATTATAAGCACTTTCACTAATACCCCAAGGAAGATTACGATCTATACTTTCAATATATTCTTTATTACAGAATCTCGCAAATTGATAACTCTCATCTAATAAAGTATTAGGATAATTCTTCATAAATAGATAAGGCATAAAGTACTCAAAAGCAGTACCACTCCAAGAAAGAAGTCCCTTTCTACCTTTATAAGTAGTTAAACTCTTATCTAAACAGAACCAATGCTTATTAGGAATTTCACCTAAAGCTATTGCTATATATGATGTAAGTCTTGATTCAGAAGCAAACTTATTATAATTGTATGCTGAAAGTTTTCCTTCACTCTCATCAAAACCAATACTAAATACATCTTTCTTAGAATATAGTTTCTTAAAATTAGTATTCTTAATTAACCTATCACATAACTTAACTAAGTCTGTTTCATCTTGTTCTTCTAAATACTCTCTAACTACAATCAAACTAGCTACTAGATTACCAGAATCAACTGTAGAAACAAAGTTAGGCATCAATACTTCTTTAGTCTTAATATTGTACCAATTGTATAAATGACCATGCCATTTCTTAAGACTATTAACACTCTCTAAAATATTTTTAATATTTTCTACAGCTTCACTAGTCTTAATGAAATCTAATCTATCAGCACAAACATAACTAATTAAAGAATAACCTATTGCTGTAGGAGAAGTTCTTAAATCTAATTTTTGTTCTCTATTATCTTGATAATTATCAGGTACTAAATAATTATATTCTTCTCTAACATTATCTTTAAAATATAAGAAACTTCTATAAGCAATCTCTTTAACTTTATCAATTTCTCTATCATTAAGTTCTAACTTATTCTCATCAATATCTCTACTAACTAAGTATAAAATAAATGGAGCTGTAAAGAATAATATTCCTATAATTAATGAAGTAATATGATAAGTATATATAAAGTAAACTACTAATCCTATACCAACAATATAATTAAATATAAAGTTTCTAATATAGTTACCTAAAGTATCTTTAATAGTCTTTTCTGCATCATCAGCAGTAATCCAATTAAGTAGATTCTTATGAGATATAAGTAATCTATACATAGTTTTAAAGAAAGCATCCATATACATTTTAGTATTATATGGTAACGTTACAAATACTATAAAACATCTAGATAATAAACTTTTTCCACCATAGAATAAATTTTTATAGTAAACAACAGTCTTATCAGAACTTTCTCTATACATCTTACTTCTTAAGAAGAATATTATAGGTAAAGATATTTCTAATAAGATAAATCCTATCCACCATAAATAATAATCACTAAACAATAAAGCTAAAAGTATTATTAATAATAACGATGGTTGCAAAAACATTCTAACTATATTATCAAGTATTTTATACTTACCAAGTAAATTGATTGGATTCTTAACTTTAGTACCACGTCTATTTTTAACTTTACCAAATAACCAACCAATTATTTGAGCATCTCCTCTAGCCCATCTATGATGTCTACTCATATCAGGTAAAAACTTACCAGGGAAACCATCCATTAATTCAATATCAGATATATATGCACATCTTAAATAATTACCTTCTAACAAATCATGAGATAATATCAAATTATCTGGAAAAGTACCATTAAGTACAGTATCAAAAGTCTTTAAATCATAGATACCCTTACCTACAAAACTACCTTCACCAAAATTATCTTGATAAACATTAGGTACAATAGCAGTATATGTATCAAATCCACCTATACCTGCAAATATTTGAGAATATAAACTCTTATTAGTATCTTCTATATCAGTAGATACTCTAGGTTGCATAATACCATAACCAGATATAACTTTAGTTTTATTTTTATTTAATACAGGTCTATTCAAAGGATGAGCCATAGCTCCTACTAGATTAAGAGCTGTATTAAGTACAAACTTAGAATCAGTATCTAAAGTAATAACATACTTAATATCTAAATCTTTATCAAGTAACATATTAACATTATAATTCTCAGCAGAAGTAACTTTATCCATCTCATGTAATAAGATTTTATTAAATTGAAGTAAAGCACCACGTTTTCTCTCAAAACCTAAATATTCTCCTTCACTAGGATTATATTTACGTTTACGATAAATAAAGTAGAATAATTCTTTTCCATATTTAGCATTCAATTTATTAGCGTATTCTTCTCCATAAACAGATACTTTTTCATCATAATCTTCCACTTCTTTAGAACTACTCTTAACATCTCCTAATAAAGTAAAATATATATTACGAGATTTATTATTCATAATATAATATGTTTCTAATTGATCAAACATACTTTTAATTTTCTTTTCATCACTAACAATAGTAGGAATAACTACCATAGTCTTTTGATCATCAGGTAATCCCTTAGAATAATCTATTTTAGGTATAACTGTAGGTCTAACAGTTCTAAGTAATACTTCATTAATAATTTGAATAAACAATTGAAAAATAGGTATAAACAATATAATAAAACTAAGTATTTTATAATTACTAGGTAAAAAGAAACCACATATAAAATAATCAACTACACAAGTACAAATAAAAATAGATAATAAATATATAAGTATTCTTAAAGTATATTTCTTAGGTTTAAATAATTGGAATCCAACATGGTACTCATCACCATTACCCTTAGCTATAATCTTCTCTAAGTAACTTAACTCATCCTTATGATTCTTCTTAGCTAATTTTAATAATTGTTTTCTATATAACTTCTTAGACTCAATAGTCATCTTATCATATATCTCATCATTAACTAATAACTTTTCACAACTAGAAACCTTCTCAAATAAGTCTTCAGAATCAAACTCAGTAAACTCTTTTAAGTCATTAAAAATATTAGATACTAAGATATCATTATCCATCTTATTTTGATACTCATCATTAATAATCTCTTTTAAAGAAATATTATTCTCTTCTAATAAAGTATTTAATTCTTTAAATATCTTATTAGTCTTAGAACCCAATTCTTTCAATCTATTATTAAGTTCAAAAATATAATGATAATTATTATCAACTTTTCTATTATTAAAGAAACTCTTTAACTCCAAATCTTTATTTTCATATATAGATAAAACTCTATTAATCTCATCAATATCTAATAACTTTTTATACTCTTCATTACATAACAAACTTAATCTATTAACATATATGAATAATAAAACTATCTTTAAACTATCTAACTCTTTATAAGTAAAATACATCTTATTACTCTTTTGATAACTCTTTAACTCATCACATAATATCTTAAAAGTAATGTTATAGTTCTTTGATACAACAATGTCATTAATACGAGGATATAACTTATTATATAATTTATTATGTTTACGAATATTTTTCTTATCATGGATAAAACTATTTTTATGTTCAACTAATAAATAAAAATTATCAATTAACCATTCATTAATAACTCCAACATATTCATGCTTTTTAGTCTTTTGAACTAAAAAATTATAATAACTTTCAATATCATTATAATTACTAATAAATTTCTTCATTATATCCATAACCATCACTCCTATTGATAGTATAACATAATTTTAGTAAACCCTCTACCAACACAACAAAAAAAAAGAATGAATTTAATCATTCTTTTCATATTACTTTACATTAAGTTTATTTTGATAACCAACAAATCCTAAACCACCAATTACTACACCTGTACCAAGTACAATATATAATAATGATTGTAATAAACTAGTACCAGTATCTGGAACAGGAACAACTACTTGTTCACATTCATCTTTATATGTTTCTTTACTAACTACTAATCCATCTTTACCATAATATTGGTTGTTATAAACTTCACATGTATGAACACATTGATTTTTGTATTCAGCTTCAGTAACTACATTACCATCTTTACCAAAGTAAGTACCATCTACATTTTCACAGATTGGTTTTTTACATACTTTGATGTATGTAGTCTTATCAGTTTCATTACCTTTATCATCATAGTATTTTCCATCTTTTTCATAACATTTAGGAACACATTGATTATTAAATTCTTCTTCAGTAACAATATTTCCATCCTTACCAAAGAATGTATCATCTACTTTTTCACAAGTAGGTTTTAAACATACTTTAACGTAAGTCATCTTATCAGTTTCATTACCTTTGTCATCATAATATTTACCATTTTCTTCTCTACATTTAGGTAAACATTGATCTTTATATTCTTCTTCAGTAACTACTTCACCATCTTTACCAAAGAATGTATCATCTATTTTAGAACAAATAGGTTTTTTACATACTTTTAGGAAAGTAGTCTTATCAGTTTCATTACCTTTGTCATCATAGTATTTACCATCTTTTTCTTCACATTTTGGCATACATTCTTCTTTGAACTTAGCTTCATCAACTACAGTACCATTTTTACCAAAGAATGTATCATCTATTTTTTGACAAACAGGTTTTTTACATACTTTATAATAAGTAATTTTATCTACAACTTTACCATTGTTATCATAATATTTTCCGTCTTTTTCAACACAAGTTGGTAAACATTGTTTTGTATAAGTAGCCTTATCTACAACTGTACCGTTTTTTCCATAGTACTTACCATTAACATAAGTACATACTCTCTTAACAGGAGTAACTGAAACACTAATTTGTTTCTTAACTGTTTTACTTTCTTTATCGATCTTAACTAATTTTTGATATGAACTTTTACCTGTAGAGTAAACTCTAACATATTCATTGCTTCCTGAAGTCTTAACTGTAACTGTGTAAGTTGTTTTCTTAGTAACTTTACTATCACTAACTCTAATATAGAAACTATCTCCAGAGTTAAATGTAGTTTGTTTATTACCCTTACTATTAACAACATATGAACTACCACTAGCACTAACAGTATATTTAGTTTTACTAGTAGTCTTAATAGTAAATTTACCAGATTGATAATATTTATTATCTTTACTAATACTCATAGTAGTTGATTTATTAACTACAGTAATACCAACTTTATCTGGAGTTGCTTTAGAAGCTTTAGCTTTACTAACTATAGATTTAGCTTTCTTATTTACTGTAGAACCAGAACTATATGGAGTATAACCATTATAATATCTCCAAATAGCAGCTTGAGTATAAATATAACTATTTTTGTTACTAGGATTATCATGTTTTAACATATAGTATAAAACATTTCCTTTTGTACCAGTAATATCTTTATCTTTATGTAAAGATGTACCAGTACTTGGTCCAGTCTTACCTGGAGTTATACAATAAGCATAACCATCATTTGTCTTAAACCAAGCATGTGTTCTTCCACCAGCAGATACATAAGATTTGCTAGTTAATTTGATCTTACTAGTTGCATTAACATTAGTAATAGTAAATATTGATGTAATTAACATAATAAATACCATTAAAATTATTTTAACAGATTTCTTCATAATTCCACTCCCCCTCGAATCGAATAGATTATACCACAAAATCAAAAAAATATCAAGTTTTTTCTTATTCGACCGATAAAAAATCAATTAATACATATATTATAATAACTCAAAATACACATTATATCAACAAAAAAAAAGCACTCAAAGTGCTTAATAACAAATGGCGGAGCAGGAGGGATTCGAACCCTCGCACCAGTTAACCCGATCTAACAGTTTAGCAAACTGTCCTCTTCAGCCTCTTGAGTACTGCTCCGACTGCATATATAGTATGACATATTTTAAGATAAATTGTCAATAAAAAAATCCCAAAAGGGATTTAATTTCAAATGGTGACGAGTACGGAATTCGAATCCGTGAATGCTGCCGTGAAAGGGCAGTG
>CAMVLZ010000028.1 GCA_947168485.1 uncultured Bacillota bacterium
TGTCTGCGTCTATTGATTCTGGTTGTACTCCATCATCAATGTCACCTTCCCATTTTTTCTCTACTGGAACATCAACAGTTTCAGGTTTAGTATTCTTATTAGTATATTCTACTTGATATACAGTGTTGCTTTCTCCAATATGACCAGTAATCTTCTTAGCATTTTTATCTATAGTTTTACTATCATTTTCAGATTCAAATCCACTAGTAGTCTCAATCTTATCTAATTCATAATTAGTCATATTAGATTCAACTACACTAAAGTCTGTATTTGAAACTAAGTTAGTAAATCTTAAGTTATATTTATCTTTTAATTTTACTTTTACTTCACTATCGTTTGGTGTGTAATAGTATCCTGTCCAAGCTCCATCTCTCATTTCTTTTTGAGCTCCAGTAACAAGACTATCATCCATTACCAAGCTATTTGGATTTTTACATGTTGCATCAATTGAAGTATCACAAATTGAGAACCATAAATCATCATTATTAGTTGTTGTGTCATCAGCAATTGTATCTCCATTTTCATCTTTTTGAGTTACTTTAATAGTAAATTCAAATTTATCATTTGGATTTGCATTTTCTCCAATAACATTTTTCTTAATATTTAAATTACTTCTACGATGATTCTCAGCTTTAATGTTAGCACCATCATTAGATTTAACATAAACTTTTCCATTATCTAATTTATAGTAATCTTTACCATCGATAGTTTTAAAACTATCTGATCCCATATCAGGAGCATCTTCTTCTACTAGGATTAGTTTTGTTAAAACACCATTTATTAACATAGGGTGAACAGTCTCTGTTTCTAATTCCCAGTTATAAGCTTCAGATCCTAACTCATCAAATTTATAATCATGACCAGTATCTAAAACAGTTAATTTATTTCCTGATAATCTTGCTAAACCAGTAGCAATATGAATATCACTTAATGACCAGTTATTACTTTCATTTAATTCTGCAGTACAACCATCAGTAAAGCAATAATTTTGGAATTCTCCGTTATCATCTGTTTTTAAAATTCTAACAGAAACTGGTCTTTCAGTTCTTGTATCGATTGAGTTATCCCATTCTTTAGAAATTGAGATAGAATCAGAAGTAGTTACAACAGAATTCAATTTATTGAAATCAATAGTTTGAGGTCCTGCTTCATCTCTTGTATCATCGTATGTTAATGTTACATCTTCTGTATTAGTATCCAACGAATAACTATATCCATCTAATGCTGTACCACTTTGATGTAAATATTTTTGTACTTCTGCTGGTAAATCACTATATTCAATTACACCATTTTCTAAATCAGCAATATAGTCATATGTAGTTTGAGAAGGATAAACATCGAATGTAACTTTATAAGTAACACCATTCTCTAAAACTCCTAATTTAGATAAATCCCATTTAACTGTCCCATTAACTAAATGAGCAGCAAGTTCATCATCATTTTCTGGATCAGTCCATTCTTCTCCATTTTTATAATACTTATAACTATTTTCATCTACTTCTAACAATTCAACTACACCAGTAGTAGTAGAAACTTGATTAGTAGTTCCATCATTAATTACTGCACTACCAATTCCAGACATTTCAATTTTAGCTAAAATCTCTGCAAAAGCAGCTTGTAATGCAGCAGTATCAGCAGCAGAATAATAATTTTCAGCTGGAGCTCCAGCATCAGTAGTAATGTCTTCCATTCTATCAACATTACCATATATACCTATTGTATATAGATTATAACCAGCATTAACAACTGCTTCTGCAGCAGGTACAGCTTGATTATATGAAGTATTTATATTAGTAGTAGTTTCTTGTCCTGAACCACCACGTTGTGTATTTTGAGGATCTTGTAAATAGAAAGTTGGATTACCATCTGAAACAAAGATTACATATGTAGGATCATTGTCATCAAAGTCAACATTCAAAGAAGTTCTAAATCCAGCTTCCCAGTTAGTACCTCTATCATTATTTCCTGCATCACGACTATTTACAGTTGCAGCAAATGTATCATAGTCAGTTGTTGGTGCTTGTGCAATTACAGCAGTATTAGCAAAATCAACTAATGCAATCTCAATAGTATCAGCCGGATTGCCATCTCTACCATTATTTGCTAACAAAGCTGACGCTAAACTATTAGTTGCTTCTTGAGCAGCTTCTAACCTCGATTGATTAGCTACTTGCCTTGTATATCTTTGACCAGTATATTCTTGACCATTGTAATAATACACATAAGTCCATTGACCATTTCTTCTTTCCCATTGGCCGCTTAATTCGACATAATTGTCTCCAACTTTTCCCCAATTTGCTAGCCAGTCATTAGATGGTGTATAGGTAGTTGTTGTATTTCCAGTATTAGTATTCATACTACTAGAAGTATCGAACACAACTATAACATTAGCTTTTTGAGGCTTCTTCTCAGCTTCTCCTTTTACTGATAATGAAAGTTTGTACGTTCCATCATTATTAGGAGTTCTTCCTTTCTCAATGACAGGTCTATCGCCTGCAGCAAAATAGTTTTTAACACTAGTTAAAATACTATTTCCATATTTTGGCATCACAAAAGCAAATGCTGCAATAAGAACCATTAAACTTGCAACAATTATAGAATAAAGAGTCTTCTTGCTTTTCCAATTGCCCTTTTTCTTTTTCATAACCTTTCCCCCTATGAATATGAAATTTTTTTCAAGAATACACAATAGTATCCCTTGTTTAGCACACTATAATAAATTAATCATATTAAAAAGTCAAACAAAATTTTGATTTTCTAACAAAAAAAGAGCAAATTTTTTATTTTGCTCTTCTAAAAAAACTAAATTTTGTTTTTTTGTTATCTTTTTCATAATTTCTATTCTTTTCAATTATCAAATCAAATACCTTATCTCTTCTCTTTTCTAAAGTATTAAAATCAAAGTCACTTTCTTCTATCTTGTCATATCCAGAAACCAACTTAGTATCATACCAAGAAGCTATAGAAATAATATTCATTTGATCTATTAATTGAGAATTATATGAAAACCAATTAAATTGTTTTGGAGTCAAATCTTTACCAATATACATAATACTAGCATTATCTCTTAATCTAAATATCCAATAACCATCTTTAGCTAAATCTAAACATAGTTTATGTCCGTTATTAATATCTTCATCATAAGAAATATTTTCTTCATCTAAATACTCTTTTAAAGCATCTACATGTTCATAAGTATCATCTATATCTTTATTAATCGACTCACCCTCAGGTGAAATAACTATCAAACTATTCATTAAACTCTTTCCACCTTAATATAACATTTAACATCATTTAAAGCATATTCTTTATCTAACTTCTCATCTTTAATTAGTTTATCTCCTAATACTTCTCCCATGATATAGTCTTTATATTTACTAAACATCTCTTCTATATCATCTTCACCATTATAGTAAACATTAATATGATCAGTTATTACAAAGTCAGCTTCTTTTCTTAAATTTTGAACATTTCTAACAAACTCTCTAGCTAATCCCTCTAAGATTAAATCTCTAGTTAAATTAGTATCTAATACTACACATGTTACATTAGAAGCAACAGTAGCATAACCACTCTTTTGTTTTAGACTAATTAATACCATATCTTCAGTAATAGTATAATCGTCTCCTCCTAAAGAAACTACTAATCCACCATCTTTAATCTTATTAATTTGTTCATTAGTAATATTATTTAAAGCATCTTGTAATAGTTTAACTCTACTTCCAAGTACTTTACCAACTTCTTTAAAGTTAGGTTTAACAGTATATTCTAAATACTCATCCATATTCTCTTCAAACTTAATATCTTTTACATTTAATTCTTCATGAATAATATGTAATAAATCTCCTATTACTTTTTCATCTTTCTTAGGAAGTATTAATGTTTGAATAGGTTGTCTAACTTTAATATTAACTCCTTCTCTAGCATTTCTTCCTAAAGAACAAACTTCTCTAACTAAATCCATTCTCTCTTCAGCTTTTTCATTAATAAGAGTTTTCTTATATTTAGGGAAGTCAGCTAAATGTACTGAAGTTTCTCCAGTTAATTTAGTATATATTTCTTCAGTTAAGAATGGTGTAATTGGAGCCATTAATTTAACTAAAGTTAATAATACTTCATAAGTAGTTAGATAAACTGCTTTTTTACTATCAGTTAATTCAGAATCCCAGAATCTTCTTCTAGTAGATCTAATATACCAGTTAGAGAAATCATCATTTAAGAATGGAATAACTGCTCTAGTAACTTTATTAAGATCATACTCTTCATAAGCATCTGTTACTTCTTTAACTAATTTATTTAATTTTGATAGTAACCATTTATCTATTAATTCTCTATCTTTAACCGGAATATTAAACTCTCTTGGATCTATCTCATCAGCATTCGCATACATTTCAAAGAATGAATATAAGTTCTTTAATGTAGCTGTATATTTAGAATAAATCTCTTTAACTCCTTCTTCATCGAATTTTAATGGAGTCCATACAGGAGATGCATAAGCTAAATAATATCTAATAGTATCTGCACCATATTGTTCTAACATACTAAATGGTTCAATCGCATTACCTTTAGATTTATGCATCTTTTGACCATTCTTATCTAATAATAAGTCATTAACAAGTACACTCTTATAAGGACTAACTCCTTTTAAGAATACAGATATAACTATTAATGAATAGAACCATCCTCTAGTTTGATCAATTCCTTCACAAATGAAATCTGCTGGGAATTGTTTTTCAAAGAAATCCATATTTTCAAATGGATAATGATATTGAGCAAAAGGCATAGCTCCACTATCAAACCAACAGTCAATAACATCTTTTACACGTTCCATTTCTTTTCCACATTTAGGACATTTAATATGAATATTATCTACATATGGTCTATGTAAATCTATTGTTTTAGGATCTACTTCTTCTATAGCTTTTTCTGCTAACTCTTCACGTGATCCAATCATTTCATCATGACCACAAGAACATCTCCAAAGAGGTAATGGACATCCCCAATATCTACTTCTTGAAATAGCCCAATCATTCATATTCTCTAACCAGTTACCAAATCTCTTTTCACCAACATAACTTGGTACCCATTTTACTTTCTTATTAGCTTCAATAATCTTATCTTGAATCTTAGTAACTTCTAAATAGAAAGATGGTTTTGAATAATAAACAAGTGGTGAATGACATCTCCAACAATGTGGATAATTATGAGTCATCTTTTGTTTCTTAAATAACTTATCATTTTTCTTTAACCAATCAATAATCTCTAATTCTAAGTCAGTATCAGTAACTAATCTACCTTTCCAAGGTCCTTCAGTATAACATCCATCATCTCCTACTGGATTAACATAACCAACTTTGTATTTTTTACAAACTTTAGCATCATCTTCACCATAAGCAGGAGCAATATGTACTACACCAGTACCATCACTCATAGTAACATATTCATCACATAATACTTTGAATGCATTCTTAACATTAGAATCAACAAAAGGCATTAATTGTTCATACTCAATTCCTTCTAAGTCTTTACCTTTATACTCTTCTACTACTTCAAAGTCATCACCTAAAATAGTATTTGCTAAATCTTTAGCTAATATGAAATTATATCCTTTAGAATTAACTTTAACATAAGTCTCTTTAGGATTAACACATAAAGCTAAGTTAGCCATTAAAGTCCAAGGAGTAGTAGTCCATACTAAGAAATATGTATCTTCACTCTTCATCTTAAATGGAACATAAACTGTATTAACAGGAATCTCTTTATATCCTTGAGCAACTTCATGAGAACTTAACCCAGTACCACATCTAGGACAATAAGGAAGTATCTTTACTCCTTCATAGAACATATCTTCTTCAAAGAATTTCTTTAAGATATACCACTCAGTCTCAATATAATTATTATCATAAGTAACATAAGGATTTTCTAAATCTATAAATTGACCCATTTCTTTTGTTAATTTAGCAAAAGCTTTTTCATTAGTCCAAACAGATTCTCTACATTTCTTATTAAACTCTTCAATACCATATTTCTCTATATCTTCTTTACCATTAAATCCTAATTCTTTTTCAACTTGAACTTCTACAGGTAAACCATGAGTATCCCATCCTATTTTTCTATAAACCTTTTTTCCATTCATAGTCTTATACTTACAAAAAGTATCTTTTAAAAACTTAGCTAACATATGATGAAGTCCAGGATTACCATTCGCAGTAGCAGGTCCATCATAAAAAACCCAATAATCTTTCTCACTACCATTTTGAATACTTTTATCTAAAATATCTATCTTATCCCAATACTCATTTATTTTCTTTTCAGATAAATTGATACTTTCATTATTTAGTTTTTCAAAACTCATACATATCCCTCCTTATAAAATAAAAAAAGATGATACCAAAGGACGAGTAAATACCCGTGGTACCACCTTAATTACTTCTTATTTACTATAACGTCGTAACCGCATTTATCTTATCCATAAACAACACTTGAAAGTGATCCGAAATAACCTACTCATAATTCTTTTTCACCAACCAAGAACTCTCTAATATATTTCAATTATCTCCGTCTTTCGCACTTGCTTTCACTACTAAATGTTATCATAAAAAACTATTCTTTTCAAATTATTTTTTTATTAATCTCTTTTTTATTTTAGATTTCTTAGTAATATTATTAATTCCTTCTAATAAAGATTTATCATTAGAACAATCAAAATCTTTAAAATCTATAGAATAATCATCAGTACTATCAGGTAATTTATCAACATCATTAAAACTAAGTTTCTCATCTTTAAAATTATTAATCTTAGTACTTCTTAATATATACATAACAACATTATAATCTTGTTTATATATATCAATTACCATCTCTTTAGAAACACAATCTTTAGTATAAGTTCTTTCATTATAATAAAGAGAAGCATAATTACTATAAACATTTAAATTATATTCAATTAGTTTATTATCATCTACTTTTAAATATCTCTTATAATCAAAATTGGTTAAATAACCATCTTCTTCATCAGACACTAAATCTTCAGCAATCATTATAGCATCATTATCTTTATTATAGTCTTTAACAAATCCACCAGATACTTCTACCATAGTATCAATATAATTATTTACAGTATTACTAATATAATCATTTATATTATCAATATAAACACCCATAAAATCTCCTTCTTTTTTTAAAAAGTAAAAGAATTATACAACAGATTTTTTATAATTGCAACAAAAAAGAGTATTACTACTCTTTATCAAATTCTATATCTTCAATCTCTTTAGCAATAAGATCATACTCATCAACTAAAATTTTAAATTTCTTTTTAAATATTCTTATCTTTCTCTCATATAAATTAGATTTCTCATTTAATTCATTAGCTCGTAATAAAGAATCATTTAGTATCATACTAGCATTCATCTTAGCACTAGCAATAATTTCTTCTGCATCACGAAGCGCACTAGTCCTAATCTTACTAGAATTTTCTATATCTTTACTTTCATTATTTCTTAATCGATCATTTTCTTCAGTTAACTTTTTTATCTCTTCACTTTGATTTTTAACTCTATTAATTAATTCTTCTGAATTAGCAATCACTTCATCAATAAAAGCATTAACTTCACTTCGATTATAACCATTTTCTTCATAACTAAACTTCTTCATTCGAACCCACCCTAAGATAATCTAATTACTAAAAGAAATCATCTTCATTATCATCATCAGTACTTGTCTTTTTACTAGCACTACGTACTTTATCAGCTTTATCATCACTATAAGTACCTTCAATAGAAACATTATTAGGAGTTGCTAAGAAAATACCTCCACCTAACTTTTCTAAATGACCACCTATAGCATAAATTGTTCCTGACAAAAAGTCAATTATTCTTTTTGCTTGATCAGGAGTTACCCTTTTCATATTAACAATAACTTGTGTTCTATTTTTTAAATAGTCTGCTATTTGTTGAGACTCACTATAAGCACGAGGTTCTAATAACATTACTTTGTTTCCTGATAAACCAGTTTGTTGAGCAGCTTCTTCTTTACTAGTAGTATAAAATCTATCATCACCAGTTTTTTCTTCTACTTCTGGTTCATTACTATCTCCAGTAATAAAATTTTTTAGTTTTTCAATACCCATAATATTATCCTCCATCTTTATACAATTTTTATTTTAACATAGTTTATTGAACATTACCAGTATCAACAGTATTATTTACACTAATAAATTGATTAGTTACTGGATTTACATTATTATCCATAGGACTACCAGCTTGTGGCATTTGTTGTTGAACAGGTATTGCACCAGGTTGAATCAAAGGTGGTTGATTCATTCCTATAAATCCAGTAGTTGGTTGAGTAACCATAGGATCACCTAAAGATTGATTCTCTATTCCCTTTACTTCACCAAATTGAGGTTGTCTATACCATACATCTTCTAAATTAACATTATTAGAAAGAGGTTGTGGATCAGGTAAATCTATCTTTAATGAAACTGGAACCTTAAATGCATTACCAAATGCTATCGCATTACCAGGTTTTAAGTTCTTTAATTGTAAAACTATTTCACTAGTAATATTAGGAACCATTTCCTTAATATAATTTAAATCCTTAGGATGCAATACTCTAAGTACTATAAAGTTACTACATTGAGAAATACAAGTATCACTTAACTCAGAAGGTCTTTGTGTAATTAGAGCTAAGAAAGCACCATATTTACGACCTTCTTTAGCAATCCTCTCAAATATATTATATCCTAATAATTCAACATCTTTATCTCTTTGAACATATCTATGTGCTTCTTCAATAATTATATGATATGCAGCACTACCTCTAGGTTTAGTAAGACTAGCCCTAGTAAATATCATACGAGATATTATCTTAGTCATAACTTTAGCTATTCTATCATCAACATAATTTATATTAAAATTAACTATTTGACTCTTACCACCAGAAGCCTTATCAAATATTAAACTATCAATATATTGATCCTTAGTAACATAATTAGGATAATCAAAATATTTAGCATTATCACCATTAACTAATGAATGAAGTCTAACAGAAATAATATTTGCATAATCAAATACTTGATCACTATTTAAAGCACCTTCATCTATTAATGCAAACTCTAAAGCAAGTTCTAAATCTTTTAAAGTATAAAATTTATTTAACTCATTCTCAGGAATTTCTCCTACATTTTCCATAATATAACCACGTATAAACTCAACAACTAATTCCATCTCTTGCATCTTACCAGTCTTATCAACAAATAAACATTGTTTTAAAGTTCTAGTATAACCAGGTTGAACTATTTGAGTTTGTAAATTCAATGTAGGTGTATTAAATTTAGTTAATACAGCAACTACTTGGTCATGTATCTTAACAGAGTCTCCACCAGATAACATTATCTCTTGAACAGCTCTCGCAATAATATCATTTTTTCTTCTAATAGTAGATTCACTAGTACCAGTTAATATAGGTACAAGTTTTAAAGTCTTTTCAATTACAGGTAATTGAGCAGCATTATTCGCATCTAATAATAATGCTAAATCATCTAAATCTAATAACCATACTGGTATTCTTAATAACTCACCATCAGGAGTCTCAGGATTTGTTGTATAACATTTATAATTAATTTGACTATTCTCAGTATGTAATGTAGAGAAAGCCTGAGTATATTCACCAAATGCATCAAAGAAAAACAAAGTAGAGTTAATAGGTGTCTTACTACCTCTAAATAACTTTTGAATAATTGATGCTACTGTTGAACTCTTTCCTGCACCAGAGTTTCCTAATATAGCAAAGTGATTACTAAAAAAATCATTTATAGAAACATTAATTTTATAATTAGTATAAACATTACTAGTACCAAAATTAGTATAACCAGCACTAAGTTCTTGTTTACCTAAAATTAATGCTAATTCATCCATTTTAACAAGTCTAACAATTGACTTAAAAGAAGGTTTAGCAGTCGCACCAGGTACAAAAGAAGTATCAGATTCAATCTCACCAACTATATTAGCTAACATCTCAGTCTTATTAACATTAGCTATCTCACCAACAATACGTTTACCTTCATTTTCAAAAACTACATGCAAATTAACTAAGTTAGGTTGATTAGTAATATCAATATCTAATTTTATAATAACACTATTATCAATTATTTCTTTTATACTTCCTAGCATACACACACCTTCTATTCTATATAAAATTATATAATATTTTAAAACATATTTCTACAAAAAACTTAACATTTTATAAAAAAATCCAAAGAAAAAACTCTTAAAAAGAGTTTACTTTATAAACAATATTCCACTAGTATTATCTTTTCCATAAAAAGGTTCTACTAAGTAATCATATTTATCCTTTAAATGTTTTGGTATTTCCAATTTACCAGTACTATTAACTGCCCTATCTATTATGTTATCTAGTATCTGAGATTCATCTGATTGATTAATTATTTCTTCTATTTCTTCATCACTTAATAGATCAGTTACTCCATCACTAAAGAATAATAACATATCATAAGAATTATCTATTTCATAAAAACTACATTCACATAAATCTTCTCTTAAACCAATACATTTAGTAATAATATTATTAATACCAAAGTATTTTAAATCAGACTTATCTACTGAACCATTTCTATATAATCTAAATACTTCACTATCATCTTCACTTACTTGTATTAATTTATTATCTTCATATTTGTAGCATCTACTATCACCAATATTTATAATTAAGGTTTTATCCTTTAAAACATACCCCATACATAAAGTAGTACCAATACTATTAATTCCAAATTTAGAGATTAATAACTCATCACAAGAATTAACTACATCTTGTGTTTTTTTCTTTAATAAAGGAATATCATCATATAAAGAAATATCTGATTCCATAAAGAAATTATATAGAGCTTTAACTACTGTTTCAGAAGCAACATCTCCATGTATTCCTCCACCCATACCATCAGCTAAACACAAGAAAACTATCTCATCATTCATAGGATGACGAGATACTCCTAAAAAATCTTCATTTCTTTCTCTAAATTTTCCAATATCAGTTTTAGTCTTTAATAACATATTTCCCCTACTTCATTATCTTTTTAAATTCTATTGGATTCTTACTTTCAAATAATATTTCTTTCTTAATATATGGATAATAT
>CAMVLZ010000029.1 GCA_947168485.1 uncultured Bacillota bacterium
ATGGTGACATTTTGAGTTGACCAGTACTAATAGATCGAGGATTTAATCATAATTGTTTAATTTGATGAACACAATATCTTAGTTTTCAAAGAACTATTGTAAATAATTAATATTTTTTCTAGGTAACGATAGCTAGTGGGTCACACCTGTTCCCATCCCGAACACAGAAGTTAAGCCACTATACGCTGAAAATAGTGTATGCGAACATAAGGAGTTGCCTAGATTTTTTTTTGTTTAAATTTAACAATATACCGTAAAGTATACTGTCAAAGTTGTTGTATAATAATAAAAGTTTGATATAATCGATATAGGTGATAGAAATGGATTACAAGATAATAAGTTATTGTGAAGAAGACACAATAGAATTAGCTCAAAATATTGAATCAGAAAAATTTCCAAATATGGTAATTTGCCTAGAAGGAGATTTAGGTTCAGGAAAGACAGTTTTTACAAAGGGATTTGCTCAAGCTATGGAAATAACAGATGATATAACTTCTCCTACATTTAATATTATTAAAGAATATACATCAGGAGATATGCCACTATATCACATGGATGTTTATAGACTTGATGGTGATGCAGATGACTTAGGAATTGAAGATTACTTTAAAAAGAAAGGTGTTACTATTATTGAATGGGCAGACACTATTAGAGATTATCTTCCTAAGAATAGATTAGTTATTAAAATTAAGAGTTCTGATGTTGAAGAAAATAAAAGAACTATAACAATAATTCCATATGGCGCAAAATATGAAGAATTATGTGAGGCAGTATTATGATATATCTATATATAGATACATCATCAGAATATTTATATACAGCATTATCAGATGATAATGCACTTTTGTGTGAAAAGAAAATATTATTAGAACATAATTTATCTAAAGATGCATTATATGAAATAACAAAAATGTTTGAAGAAACAAAATTATCCCCAGATTCTGTGGATAAAATAATAGTATGTAATGGACCAGGATCATTTACTGGAACAAGAATAGGTATAACTATAGCTAAAGTATATGCTTGGTCTAAAAAGATACCTATTACAACAACAAACTCTCTTATCGCTATGGCATTATCTTCAAATAATAATAAGATACATGTACCAATATTAGATGCAAGAAGAGATTATGTTTATACTGCTATATATGATAATGATTATAAAGAAATATTAAAACCATGTCATATATTATTAACAGATTTAAAAGATAAATTAACTAAATTAGATAATTACGAATTTATATCAAATGATGAATTCGAAGATATAGATACTATTTCATATGATCCTAATTTATTTAAAGTAATAGAATTTAATAAAAATAATGAAGATATTAATCCACATGCAGTTAATCCAGAATATTTAAAGTTAACTGCTGCAGAGGAAAAGAAATTAAATGATTAGTTATTTAGATATTAATAGTATTGATATAATAACTAATTCTTTTATTAATAAAGAATATATTGAAAATGAGATTAAAAATAATCCATATTTTAAATGTTTATTAGTAGAAGAGAATAATATAATAATTGGATATCTTTATTATAGTGATATATATGAAAGAATAGAGATTAATCAAATAGAAGTAGATTCTAATTATAGAAATAAAGGATATGGTACTTTATTACTTAGTTATTTGATTAATAATAATAAAAAAGATATTACATTAGAAGTAAAAGAAACTAATGAGTATGCTATCAAATTATATAAAAAATTTAATTTTAAAGAAGTTGCTATAAGAAATAATTATTATAATGGAGTAGATGGCATATTAATGGAAAGAAAAGTGATAGAATGAAAGATATGTACATTTTAGGTATAGAAAGTAGTTGTGATGAAACTTCATTTTCTATTGTTAAAAATGGAAAAGAAGAGATTGCTACTGTAATATCTTCACAAATAGATATTCATAAAGAATATGGTGGAGTAGTTCCAGAAATAGCAAGTAGAAATCATGTTAAAAATGTAACTATAGTATTAGAAGAATGTTTAGAAAAAGCAAATATGACTATGGATGATATTGATGCTATAGCAATTACTTATGGACCAGGATTAATTGGATCATTATTAGTAGGTTTAGAAGCTGCTAAAACATTAGCTTATCTATTTAATAAACCATTAATACCAGTTCATCATATAGCAGGTCATATTTATGCCAATAGTTTAGTAAGTAATTTAGAATTTCCACTTCTAGCAATCGTATTAAGTGGAGGTCATACCGAAATAATAAAGATGACCGATCATTATAAATTTGAAAAATTAGGTGGAACATTAGATGATGCTATAGGAGAATGCTATGATAAGGTTGCTCGAGTATTAAATCTAGAGTATCCAGGAGGACCTAAATTAGATAAAATGGCTCATGAAGGATATCCTAATTATAAATTACCTGTACCATTAAATGATGATTCATATAATTTCTCATTTAGTGGATTAAAAAGTGCTGTAATTAATCTAGCTCATAATGAAGAACAAAGAGGTAATGAACTAGATAAGAATGATCTAGCTGCATCATTTCAAAAAGTAGCAGTAGAATCAATTACTAATAAAGTAAGAAAAGCTATTAATGATAATGATATTAAAATGGTAATAGTAGCTGGTGGTGTAGCAGCAAACTCAGCTGTTAGAGAAGAAATGACTAAATTATGTGAAGAACAAAAAGTAAAATTATCTATACCAGATTTAAAATATTGTACTGATAATGGTACTATGATAGCAGCAGCAGGATATTATGCATACTTAGATGGAAGAAGAGCAGATCTAAGACTAAATTCAAAATCACAAGATAAATTAGCATAGAAATATGCTTTTTTTTAATAAAAAATAATGATATAATTAAGAAGAATAGGAAACCTATAAAGAAAAGAGGGATATATATGTTGAAATCTAATGTTGGTTATAGTATCAGTGATGATTATTTTGTACAAGGACAAGAGACAGCAACAAAAGCACTTGATGGATTAAATGATGGTAAAATTGGATTCTTATATACATCATGTAAAGATGATATTAGTGAAGTAGTAAGAGGAATTAAAGAAGTATCAGATATTCCAGTAGTAGGATGTACTTCATCTGGTGGTTTAATTGTTCCAGATGGATTTATTACTTCAGAACAAGGATTTGCCGGAATGCTTGTTTTAGATGATCCTAATATGACTGTAGGAGTAGCTTGTGAAAAAGCAGGAAAGAATGCTAGAGCCATTGGTAGAAAAGTTGCTATCGCAGCAGTAGAAAATGCTAAAACAACAAGAGCACCTGCATACTTTTATATGGTAGCTTCTCCAAAAGAAGAAGAAGATTATTTATTAGGAATTCAAGATGTTATTGGTAGAGTTCCAATGTTTGGAGGATCTGCTGCAGATGATACAGTTGAGGGAAATTGGAAAATAATTTGTAACGATAAAATAATAGATGATGGAGTAGCAGTAGTATTCTTATATACAGATACAGAAATTGCTACATCATATACAGGTGCATATAAAGAAACAAAGAATGTTGGTATTATAGATGAAGTAAAAGATGATCGTACATTAGTAAAAATAAATGGAAAATCTGCTTTAAAACAATATGCAGAATGGACTAAAAAGAATATTAAAGATTTACAAGGATCTAATCTTTTAGCAGCATCTGTAACAAGACCATTAGGTATTAAAAATCCAATTGGTCAAATAACAGTTATTCGTCATCCAATGTTTGGGGATGATCAAGGAACAAAGTCTACATTAGATGATACTATTAAATTAGGAAATAGAGTAGTAGAAAAAACTGCTATTATCCAATTAGAATGTACTGTAGATGATTTAATTAATTCAACAGGAGCTACAGTAAAAGATGTAACAAGAAAATTATATAATGAACCAGCAGCTTACTTATTAATACACTGTGGAGGAAGAAAACTAGCTATAGGTGATAGAATAGATGAAGTTCATAAATCTATTATGAAAGAAGTAAAAGGTGTTCCATTTATAACTACATTTACTTTTGGAGAATATGGTTATGATGAACATTCAGCTAACCTATGTGGTGGATTAATGCTATCATTTACAGCATTTGGAAGAGAATAAAAACAAATCATATATGATTTGTTTTTTTTTATAATTAAAATAATAATATGCTATAATATACTAAATAGTAGGTGATTATATGAAGAATAGAGGATTTACAATGATAGAACTTGTTGTTACAATCGCAATACTTGGTGTCTTAATGATTATTGCATTGCCTACTGTTAATTATATACAAGCTAATAATAGAAATAAAAAATTTATTGCATATGAGAAAGCAATAATTTCTTCTTCAAAATTATATACAGATCAATATAGTGAAGATATGTTTGGATCAAGAAATACTGGTTGTGCAATCATTAAATATGAAGATTTAAAAGAAAGAGATTTAATTGAAGAGATTCAAATAAAAGATACTATTTGTGATAATAGTAAAATTAAATCAACTGACTATAAAAATTATACTTATGTAATAGTTCGTAAGAGTAAAAATGGTAATCTAAATTATGAAGGAGTAGTTAGTTGTAGAACTAAATCTAGCAAGCTTTTATATGGTACACCTAATAATGATGACTTAAATAATTCATGTAAATTAGAAGATGGTAAAGGTCCAAATTATGAATTAATTGTTAATCCAAAAAAAGGAGAATACTATATAGGAGACAATCCCAAAACAAGCATAACAATAAGTGATTCTGGTGTTGGTTTAAAAGAGAATCAGACAATATCATATCAATGGCAAAAGGGAACAAATAATAGTTTTCAAAATATCAGCGGAGCAAGTGGAACAATTAACTTCAATAATAAGAATTATAAAGGTTCTGTTAATAAAAAAATACCTATTCCAAGTGGAATGGAAAATATAGATGAACCAATCGACTATAGATTAGTTGTTACTGGTACTTTAGAGGATGTAGATAATAATCAAACTAAGCTAGAAGATCCTGATAATAAATTAGTAATTAAATATTTTGTAGGAGCACTATTAATTAAAATGAAAGCTGGAGGAGCAACAATGGCTGCTCAACATAATAATAATTATAAGATAGATTCAAATGATTATATTTACACTGGTACAGATAATAAATATATATCAAAAATAAAATATAAAGGTAGTGGAGACTTATTTGATTATAATGACAAAAAATATATAAATTTAACAAAATCTCACTATCACATAGATAGTGAAAAAGAATGGAAAAAAGATTCTACAGAATATGATCAAAAAAAGACATATAAAGTAAGTAATTTTGGTTATGAAGATTCAGATTTAATTTACAAAAATCAAGAAGTAGAAGTAACTGCTAATTGGAAGATTGATATTCATACACTTACATATGATAGTGATGGAGGAAGTAGTTGTACAGCTACAAAAGCGGCTTATAATTCTAAATGGGGAGATTTATGCAACCCTACCAAATCAGGACATGATTTCCTTGGATGGTATGATGGTTCAACTCAAGTAACTAAAGATACAGTGGTAACAGGTGATAGAAAAGTTAAAGCTAAATGGAAAGCTAATGCATATACAGTGACTTATTTAAGAAATACGTCAGCATCAGATACTACAAAAATAACTGAAACAATTGATCCAGGGTCAAATTATAGAATAGCATATAATTCATGGAGTAATAGTGGAAAAGAATTCTTAGGCTGGGCAACAGTTGCTAATGCTAATGCTTCAAGTACTTGGTATGATGAAAAACAAACATATAAAGCAAATGGGAATCTAACTTTATATGCTCAATGGTATGATATTTTGAGTTTAGAAAAAGCCTATAGTTCATTTACTAAAACATATTCTTTCTATTTTCATGATGATAATTTATTTGTATTTTCTAATCCAAGTATCGGTGATGCAAAAGGCTTTTCTTATACGCCAGTTAAACCACCATGTAGCCAAGGATTTAGAGCTTTGTCAATTGCTTCATATCAAACAAGTGGCTATCATAGAGTTTATGGTGTTACTTATAATAATTTTAAAATTAGAAATCTAGATGCTACCGGAAGTAAATATTGGTGGGACCAAGATACATTATTTATTAGAGATAATACTGTTGAAACAAATGAAGGCTATAGTGTTGATAGTAGAATAGATTATATTTATGATGATAAAAAGGAATCAGTAAAACTTAGTGATATAGCAACTGAAAGTTTTACTAAAGACAATGAATCTATGGGCAAAGGTACTTTAGGAGGATTTGTATATAAAAATGCTCCTAATGGTTATTTTTATATAGGTCCTGCAGGATATAATATATCAAATGCTTCAAAAGATGGAAAACTTACATCAAGATGTTATATGTATATTAATACAAGCTATTTCTGTCAACATTCTGATTATTCCGGTTCTTGTACTGCTGACCATGTTTTATTTAACTATAGCAAATCAGTTAAGGATATTACTCCAAAGATAAAAATTACGGGATATATGATTAGAATCAAAAAAAGCACAGACAATAGTTCCTATAATAGTAGTTCACATAGTACAAAAGGTGCTTCTAGATATGCAGCTTTAACCGACTTAAATAACGCTAAAAAAGACTATTTCCCTAGAAGTTATGTAAAACGTTCTTCAATAATAACAGGTGCAACTGTTTCTCCGGCAGCATGGGGTAGTGGAACTGTATCTAAGAGTCTTTCTATTCCAGATGGAAAGATTCTAGGAGTTGCAGAACATGGAGTATCTAATAGTAGTGGAGGAAAAGGAGAAAGTTATGCAGTAATTAACGAAGCATATATCTCGGGGGTAAATAACAAAACTGGAACATTTAAAATGACTTTTTATGCTGGAAATAAAAAATATGCATCTTCTACAGGAAATAAAATGACTAAAGTACATGGTTGGGGATATGCGATATATATTAGTTCAGGTAATATGACTATCAAGTAAAATTATTGATCATTAAAAAGGCTATTTTAATAGCCTCTTTTTTATTGCAATTATCGTTAAAAGTGTTACAATATAAGAGAAAAAGTTGCAAAATATTGGGTTTTGTGGTATAATATAGCCACATTTGATAGGGGGAATAGAAGATGAAGAACTTTAAGAAAATATTTTCAATTATTTTTGTCGGAATTATAACTTTAGCTACTGTAGTAGGAGTTAAAGCTGTAAGCGAAACAATTAGTTTAGGTAAAGCTACTCAATTACCTAAGTATATGGATAATATAATTGCTTTCTCAACAAAAGAAATGACTAATGGAGAACAATTATATTGTTTAAATATGCATGCTAATACAGCACAAAATATTAAAGCTAACTTAGTAGGTAAAACAGATGCTGGATTAACTTATATCTTAGAAAATGGTTATCCAAACAAATCATTTACTGGTAATAGTAAAAAAGATTATTACATTACACAAGTAGCAGTATGGATGTATCTAGATGATACAACTGGTTCATCTAACTTAGATAAAGCTTTTAGAAATAATACTGGTGAAATGATGAATCATATCAAAAAATTAGTAGCAAATGCTAAACAAGCTACTAGTCATAATGAAGAATTAAAATTAGAAATTTCTTCTAATTCAACTAACATGTCATTACAAGATAATTATTATGTTTCAGAATTAATAACTGCATCTACAATAAGTGGAACTGAAACTTATAATGTAGCAGTAACTGGTTCTGATCAAGCTGAAATTATTGATGCAAATAACAATGTTATTTCAACAATAAAAGGAAATGATAGTTTTAGAGTTAGAATACCAGCTAATACAGTAACTGATCAAACAAGTTTAGTAGTTACAGCAACAGCATCTAAAACAACATATCAAGCATATAAATACAAACCAAGAGATTCAAAAATGCAAAGTGTAGCAAGATTAGTAAAGAATACTAAGAATGTTAAATCAGTATTAGCATTTACTGTATCTCGTCCATCAGTAACTATTAATAAAATAGATGCTGAAACAAAAGCTAATTTAGCAGGAGCAATCATTGCTATATATAATCAACAAGGAACTGAAGTTAGAAGATTTACTACTACTTTAGAACCATATGTTATTACAGATTTAGAAAATGGAACATATACAGTTCAAGAAGTATCTGCTCCAAATGGTTATATGAGAAATGAATCATCATTTAAATTTACTATTGATGATCAAAATAGAACACATACAATAACAATAGAAGATTATAAAGAAGTAATTGTACCAGATACTGACACAACTTCAACTCTATTGATGAGCATAATCGGTATTATAGTATCAGGTATAGGAGTATTCTACATTAGAAAGTATGGCAAAAAAGCGTAAAAAACAACCAATGAAATCTACTACAGTAGCAGCAATTGGTGCATTAATAATAATGCTTGGTGGATTTCTAATAACATACAATTATGTACAATCAAAAAAAGTATATGCCTATGATTATGTAAATACAGAATTCTTTCTAGAACAAGAAAAACAAGATAAGAAGAAAGAAGAAGAAAAGAAAAAAGAAGAGGTTGAAGAGAAAAAAGAAGTGGTACAAGAAGAACCAGATGTTTATACAGATGAATATATAGGGTATTTAACAATACCAAAGATTAAATTAAATAAAGGATTTGTAGATAGAAGATCCAAAGAAAATTCGGTTGAAAAAAATATTTATATTGTAGATGGTTCTAACTATCCAGATGTTGATAAAGGTAATTTCATAATTGCTGGTCACTCTGGAACAGGATGGAAAGCATTCTTCAATGATTTATATAAATTAAATAAAAATGATGTTGCTTATGTAACTTATAAAGGTTATAAATATACTTATAAAATTACAAACATATATAAACAACAAAAAATAGGTAAAATTGCTATATATAGAAATTACGAAAAGACTACTTTAACATTAATCACATGTACAAATTATGATTCTAAGACACAAACAATTTATGTAGCAGAATTAATAAGTAAAGAATCAGAATAAAATTTATTAAGGGGGTTGGGATTATGGAAAAGATGACTTTAGGTAAAGAATTAAGTATTTTAATAGACTTAATATCTAAAAATAGTTATTCAATAGTTGCTTTAATAGTATTAGTAGTATTAGCTATTATCTTTATAGCAACTAATAAAAAGAATGCTAAATTTACTAAAAATATTTATATAGCAATATATGCATTTATTGCATTATTCGTCTTAATAGCTTATAACAAGTATATACTAGATTTCTTAGACTATATGATGAACAATCTATTTGTAGCCATCTATTTCCCTAATCTAGCAATATACTTCGCAGCTATAGTAATTTCTAATATTATAGTTTTAATAAGTATATTTAATTATAGAATTACTAAGTTAATTAAAAATATAAATATAATAATATATACAATAATTACTTTCTTATTAGTAATGTTAATAGGAGTAATTACAGATAAAAAATTAGATATTTATTCTACTACATCTATTTATGATAATGCTAATGCTCATGCTTTAATTGAATTAACAAGTATTATATTCATATTATGGATGGTATTCTTAATAATATATAGATTAATAAGAATGTATCAAACTAATAAGTATGGAGAACAAACTTCAGTAAGAGTAGAAAAGAAAATAATTGAAAAACCTATCATAAAAGAAAAAGTAATTAAAGAAAGAGTATTACCAAGTAATATAGTAGAAGTAGCTATTCCTAATTTTGCTAGACAAGGTAGTCTAGAAATAAAATTAGATGAAAAAGAATTAGAACAAAGAGCAAACATAGAAGTTGAAAAGAGAATAAATACTAAAATAAGAGAATCTCATGCATTTGATAAAATGTTAACTAAACAAGATTACATAGTATTACTAAATTTATTAAAACAAACTAAAGAAAGACCATTAGAAAGATTAGGTTTAGATAAAGTAGAAGAATCCACAAAACCTGTGGAAGAAACAAAAGTAGAAGAAAAAGAATCCACAGAAGTTGTGGAAGAAAAAGTAGAAACTTCTACAAATGAAAATAATCAACTATTTGATGAAGATGATTTAGATAAAGAAGATGAAGATACTCAAGTTGAAGAAACAATCGAAACAGAAGAAACAAATGAAGTTGAAGAAGAATATTATACTGAACCTAAATTAATAAAAGTACTAGAAGATGATCAATCTAGTTATATGAGATTACAAGAGTTATATGAAAGTGTAAATTTATAATTACACTTTTTTTTTATAGTAAATTTGTTATAATAAAGATGGAGGTTGACTATGGAATATAAAATTGAAGGTGGAAATTTACCTGTATTAAAGTGTAAATTAAAAAAAGGAGAA
>CAMVLZ010000030.1 GCA_947168485.1 uncultured Bacillota bacterium
AGATGAAAGGTTTAAATATATAGATGAAGTAGAAGATTATTATAGTAATAAAATCAGTAATAACAATAATAATAAAATTAGAATAATACTCTCTAATAATATCTAAATCTTTAATAATATTAAGTATCTCTCCACTAGATCTATTCTTATAATAATTAAATGGTAATAATAATACCTGTTCAAATACTTTATTAGTTAATTCATAATCAAATATATTAAATAATTTAATAGATAAAATATTTCTAAGTATAAAATAAACTTCTCTAAATAAATATAAAGATAATATAAAATAACTAATTATAAACAAATTACTAGTAATATTAAAATTAATAGAATAATTAATTAAATATTTAAAATGAAAAGATACAAGTATATTAATAATAAAATAGATGACTGTTAATAATAATACTAGAATTATATCTATTATATTCTTCTTAACAAAGTTCTTTATACTTTCATTAATAATTTTATTATATTTAAATATAGGTATCTTTTTAATAGGTTTTAATATTATATAGTTATGTGTAGATACTAAGTTAAATTCAGAAAAACTAATTATCTTTTTTCCATACTCAGGATTCATAATAATAATTTTATCTCTACTCTCATCAATAGAATAAATAACTATAAAGTGTTTTAAACTCTTATTAACAATAATATGTGCAATACAAGGTAAATCATCTTTAGATAAATCACCAATCTCACCAGATACTCCATAAGCATCAAATCCTAACTCTTTGGCACAATTAATAAGATTTAAAGCATTAACACCATCATTATTAGTATTGGTCATCTCCCTTAATACTTCTTTAGATATATCCCCTCCATAATATCTAATTATTGATAATAATGAACTAACACCACAGTCTTTATAACCATCCTGTAATACTACTTTCATATCATCCCCTTTATATTATTATCTAAAAGAAGAAAAATTCTAATAAAAAAAATCGAACTAAAAGTTCGATTTATTTCAAAATGGTGTCCGCGAGGCGATTCGAACGCCTGACCGATCGCTTAGAAGGCGATTGCTCTATCCAGCTGAGCTACGCAGACATCTCACCTGACAAATAAGATTATAACAAAAAAGTACTTGTTTTTCAAGTACTTTTTATTAATTAAGTTTTTTTCCACAAGCTGTACAAAATTGAGCACCATCTTCTATTCTAGCACCACATTCTGTACAAAATTTAGATTCACTAGATGAAGTAGTATCATTAGTTGCCTTATTATCATCATTTGTCGTAGTTTCATTAACTACATTAGCCTCAGTAGTAGAACCACTACTAGCATTACTATTAGAACTATTAGTATTAGTATTAGTATTACTATTATTATTTATATGTAATAAATCATCAAAGATATAATCTTTACAAGCTAATTTTCCCTTATATTCAGCATTAAATAATAAGAATCCTGTAATTGGGAAAAAGAAGTATAAAAGTACTGCAAAGCCATCACTCTTACCAAATGATCTTGCTAAAGATATACAATAAATTACTTGAAAATAAATCAATAATAAAGATCCAGCAACACTACCTAATGCAGGTATAGCAGCTAAAATACCAGGACCAACAACTACAATCCAACTCCAATGAGGATTTATACCTACTCCTTCACATAAAGACCAAGTATTATAAATAGGAATAAGTGCTTTCCATCCCTCATCACCCATCTTAGTTAATAACTTCCAATTAATTATTGTTATTAATACAAGATAAACTGCAAAAATAGCAAATACTATTCCTAAAATTCCCATTACAGTAGCAAGCATAATCCCTTCATCAGGACTAATCTTATCTCCACTAGTAATTGCTATATATAATAAATTATTCATAAATATCACTCCTTTTAATTATATTTTCCACCATCTACTCTAATAACACTATCATTTACATAGCTAGCTTCACTACTACTAACAAATACTACAACTTTCGCTATCTCTTTAGGATCACCAAATTTATTAAGTAAAATATTTTTCTTTTCTTCTTCAATTTGATCAATACTTAAATTCTTATTCATATCAGTATTAACCCATCCAGGACATATAGTATTAACTCTAACAAAAGGCGCCCCTTCTAAAGCTAAATTATGTGATAAAGATATTATACCAGCCTTAGAAGCATCATAACAAGCACTCTCTGGATAATATGTATCAATCGCATTAGTAGATGATATATTAACAATATTACCTCTCTTATTATTTAACATTTCTTTTAAAGCATACTTACTACATAGATAAGTACCAATCAAATTAACATCAATAATTCTTTTAAAATCTTTAACTCTAATATCCATAAACATAGTATCTCGAGCAACACCAGCATTATTAACCAAAATATCAAGTCTTCCAAACTCATCAATAATTTGATTAATCATAGCTTCAACTTCTTCTTCTTTAGAAACATCACATTTAATACTCAATACTCTAACATCATATTTAGATTTAATTTCTTCTTCTAACTCTTTCGCAGCCTCATCATTCTTATGATAATTAATAACTACATCAAGTCCCCTTTTAGCATACTCAAGTATTATACTTCTACCTATTCCTCTACTAGAACCAGTAACTAATACAACCATATCTAACCTCCAAAATAATTCTTTATAAAACTATTAAGTACAGTCTCATTATCTATATCATTCAAATAACTAACTAATTCACCTTTTTTAATAATAAATAAACTAGGAGCTTTTATCTTACTAGAATCAAGATCTAATTTTCTAAATACATCTTCATGTTTATCTTTATTAGACATAGTAAGTAAATCATATTCTATATTATTCTCATCTAAAACATTTCTAACACTATCACACATCTTACACTTATCAGTAGTATATAGAAATGCAAAAGTCTCATTATCAACTATCTTATCATAGACTTTACCAGTATAATTACCCCATAAATTATGAGCAACCATAAATACTAATATAACAAATATTAAACCAACTATTACTCCAATAATTATTTTATTTCTTAAAACAATAGTTTCTTCTTCCAAAAAATCACCTACTATCTAACAATTTCAGATGATACAAATATATAATGATTATTCTCTTTATTAAAAGTAATTTTATATAAAGAACCTTGTCTCATATTATAATCAGAATAATTAACAATATTACCAGTCTTATCTAAATTAGTAAGTACATTACTATATGTAGGATCAGAATAATAAGCACCACTTCTATTAAATAAAACTCTAACATGAATTTCAAATTTAGAACCCTTCTTCATAGCCTTTACTACAGAAAATAAATTCTTATCACCCTTACATACTTTTTCTATACCTGTATCATCTTGATATTCATAAGTTGCGGTTTCATAATTATACGTATATCTAGGAATAATATTATATGTTTGATCTTTAAATTGTATTTTACTACCAAAAGTATTCTTAATCTTAGATCTAACAGTATCTATAGAAAAATTAACTCTATAATCACTAGATATTTGTTTAACTGCTATTCTAAATAAATCTTCAGAAGATATTTCACTAACAGTAATTTTATTATTTTTAAAATATATATTACTTAAACCACAAGGAGAACCAACACCAGTAGTAATATTATCAATTAAAGATTGTACTTCTTCATTAGTACTCTCTAAATATTCAACACTATCATCCCCAGTATCTAATGTATTTACAGGAGTAACACACTTCTTATTCATACTTATACCTAAAAAGATACATAATACAAATATAACTATAAATAACACCATTATTATTATATTCTTTTTCATAATCCACCTCTATTATAATAATAACATAAAAACACAAAAAAAGAAGTATCTATTTTACTTCTTTTCCAATAACTAAATTATACTTTTGAAAACCCTCATCATTCATACTACAAGTCTGTAAAATAATAATTTTATCTTTATTATTTAATTTAATACCAGTATCATATAAAGATTTATTTTTTAATTTATTAATATGTTCACCCCAACTAAGTCCATTAAAACTCTTTAAGTTAACATAATCAAAATCACTCTTCTCTATATATGATGAAAATATCTCATATTCTTTCTTACCATCTAAAGTATAAAGATTAATAGTTTTATGTTTATTCCAATAATCTTTATTAATATAATTATTTAATGGTAAAAAAGCTAAATCTTTTTCTTTACCACTATGTCCATATAATAATAACTTTCTATCAGTAATACTATTTCTATAATCAAGTACTACACTACCCTTAATATCATATTTCTTATGAACATCATGATTCAAATAATAATCATTATCGCTACTCTGTAAAACAATACTCTCAGTAACACCAGGTATCTCAATATATGCGACTATATCATTATTAGAATATTTTTTTCTTAATTCTTTAATATCAATAACTTTATCTTTTTTATCTATCTTATCAATAATAACTTTATTATCATCAACACTCTTAATCTCAAAATTATTATTACGATAACTTAATAAAGTTAATACAACCAATATTACTAATAATAGATTAATTATTCTCAATAACCTATTCTTCATAATAACCCCTCCGATTGCCGTATATTATACCATATTTAATAAAAAAAGAAAAGATTAATTAAATCTTCTCTTTAAACTTAGACTAAATCCAAGTACACTTAATAATACTATTAATAAATAATTATTAGAAGCATTATTACTATTAATACCAGTTACTGGTGGAACTATTTCTGGAACAGTCTTACCAGTATCTTTCTTATAATTAACACATTCTAATTCTACTTTATAATCTTCATCATATGGATTAAACCATTTAACTGATAATAAGTTTTGATATGGACCTTTTTCACTCATAGATTCAGTAGAATATACATATAAATGCATATCTGATGGATGATGATCTTCATCTCTAATTAACCAATTAAAGTAATCCCCATATATTTTAGGTAACTTATTACGTCCAGTTATTACTTTTCTTCCTGCTTCATTAATAATATAATCATAGTGTAGTTTCCACCAATGTTCAGCAAGTTTACCTATAGAAGTACCATTTTCTTTATCTATTACATAACCTCTTTCTGAATCTTCTACATAAGCAAATTGTCTTGCCCAATTGCCATTATTATACTTAGCAGAAGTATAATTTTTTAACGCATATTCAGTAATTAATCTAATTTCATCATCTCTTAAAGATGAGAATTCATCAGATATATTTATTCTATGATAAATAATATCTAAAACTTTATCATATAATTCTTTATCAGTCATTGTATCATCAGCATCAGGTAAAAATGACCTAATGTTATCTTCAGTTAAAACTGTACCATCAAAATTAGTATCATTAGGTTCAGACCAACCTTGATTAATACAATATACTTCTTCTTTAACACCATTGCTTTCAACATAATAAAGTTCTGTAGGATAATGAGTACAAACACTATCATCATGATCAGTAGTCGCTACAACATCTTTTTCAACAACTTTAACAGTGAAAGCTTGGTCTTTTGCTTTTATATATCCTTCTGGTGCACTTACTTCATGAAGAATATAATTTCCTTCAGGTAACATTGATTCATGTTCAGTACCATCAGATAACCATTCATCAACAACATTTCCATTAGAGTCAATTATTTGAAGTAAAGCTCCACTCAAAGGATTACCTTGTTCATCGACTTTTTTTGTAATAACTGCGACTTTATGAACTTCAATTGTAGTATCAGTTTTTACTTCTTCTTTTTCTTCTTTAGGAGTATCAACATTTTCTACTGCAGGAGTATTCTTTTCACCTTCAACTTCAGAAGTCTCAGTTACATTATTATTTTCATTAATAGTAGTTTCTTCACTAACTAAATCAGTAGTTAATTCTTCGGCATTAACATCTAAAGAAACAAGCATAAAAATAGAAATAATAATTACTACAAAAATACTTAAAATTTTTTTCAACCTATTCCCTCCTTAATATTTTTACAAGCAACTATATCACCTGCGTTAGCACACTATAATAAAGCTTTTAATAATACTTGTCAAACAAAAAAAGCAAATAATTAATTATTTGCTTCTTTTTTAAATAGTAATCCAACAAATCCTAAAATTAATAGGAATAGTACACTGAATTTTCCTCCGTTACTACTATCAGTAGCAGTACCTAAAGCACTTCCACTAACCATTGTATTTGGAGGTACAATTTCTCCAGTTGGACCATTATAGATATTAGTAATATCATATCCATCAATCTTAGTTTTGTAATTTAACACAGGATCTTCTGTAATAGTATAAACAATTTCTACACCATTTTCATATTTTAATAATCCAGTAAATGTATAAGTCCATCCGTTTGCAGCAGTTATAGTAGCTACTTTAACTTCTTTACCATTAGCTAATAATCTAACAGTAATCTTTTCAGGTCTTACACCATACTTATTATTATTATCAGCCCATGTCTTAGTTACCTTAATATCTTCTCTTAGTTCAGGATCATGTCTATTAGTAATTGTATTTTCAATTTTCTTAGTGCTTCTATCACTAACTATATCAGTGAAATCAACCTCATATCCAGCAACTTCATCTTCAACTATTGTATATTGAATTAATACACCAACTGAACCAGTCTTATATTTTGGTAAATTTTCGAATGTATAAGTCCATCCATTAGCTTCACTTAATACTTGTGAATCTACTTCTACTCCATCAGCTTTTAATCTAACTGTAATACTACCTGGTCTTATACCATCATTATTATCTAAGTCATCCCAAGATTTAGTGATCTTATATGTGATTGTTTCAGGTGTATGTGTATTAGTTACATTAACTTTATAATTATTCATAACTTCAGTATCTTCAGTTACTTTTCCTATTGTTGAACTATATCCATCAACAGTTTCTTCAGTTAATGTATAAGTAATGGCACTACCATTTTCACATTTATATAAATCTTCAAATGAGAATGACCAATCATCATTTTGTGGTTTTACTTCAACAGACTTAAATGGTTGACCATTTTTAAGTAAGTTAATTGTAATACTTTCAGGTCTAGCATCATCTCTATTCTTATCATCATCCCATTCTTTAGTACCTGAGATTTTAATCTTAACAGGATCATGCTTATTAGTTATCTTGAATCCTTCAGATTCATTTTCTGTATTAGTAGATTCTTGAACTACTGAGTATCCAGGAACATTCTCTTCTTCAATAGAATAACTAATCAAATCACCTTTATAGAATATTGGTAAGTTAGTAAATTCACCATCCCATTCATCATCAGTATCTTTTAAAGTTATAGTTTGAGATGCTCCTGGTACTATAGTTGTTCCAACTCTACCAGTGATAGTAACTTCAAGTCCATTCTTTGGTCTTAATCCATCTCTATCATCATCATCAATCCATATTTTCTTAACAGGAATTGGCTTTTTAACTAAATCTTGAACAGTGTTGATAACTACAATACCTTCTTCTGTATACTTAATATCAGTATCATAATTAGGAACTTTTTTCTCAACTACTGTATACTCGATATCTTCACCGTTTGCTTTCTTATCAACATTTTTCCAAACATATGACCATTCATTACCCTTATTTAATATAACAGTTGCATCTTCAATTGGAGCTGTTTTTCCATTTGCTTTTAATGTAACTTCAACTTGCTCTGGATCTGGTCTAGTGTTTTGAGAATTTTCATCATCAATCCACTCTTTCTTAACTTTTACATCTCTAACTTCAGGTGTATGTTTATTAGTGATTGTGAATCCATCAGTCATATTTCCTTCTGTTTTTACATATGAATATCCATCTGGTAATCCACTTTCATCTTCTTCAACTGTATACTTAATTTCTTCACCATTTGCATTAGTGTCTAAATCTTTCCAAGTATGAGTCCAGTTTCCATCTTTAGTTAATTCAACTGTTGCATTTTCTACATCTGCAGTTTCACCATTTGCTTTTAATGTAACTGTAATCTTATCTGGTCTTATTCCATCTTGGTTACCTTTATCATCCCAAGCTTTAGTTACAGAAATATCTCTAGTAGCAGTCTCATGTTTATTAGTGATTGTGAATCCATCAGTCATATTTCCTTCTGTTTTTACATAT
>CAMVLZ010000031.1 GCA_947168485.1 uncultured Bacillota bacterium
TGGTTTAAATCATAAGAAAAATATCTATTATGTAGTAAAGAAAGATGCTCCTGATTATAAGAGATTAATTAAAGAAAATAAAAAACATATTTTAATATTTAATTCTTTAAGAGAAAAACTATATTTTCTACATTCAGAAGTAGTATTAAAAACACATGAAGGAATACTAGGATTCTTTGGATTTAAACAAGGTATAGAAAGAACTTTAATAAGAGATATATTTAATGCTGAAGTAATGGAAATACAACATGGATTAACTATTCAAAATATTCCACAATATCAAAATAGATTAGAGGATAATATTAAATTATATTTTATTGCTTCTAAGTATGAAGAAAAGAATATTTCTCAAGAAGAATATGGATATGATAAAGAACAAATAAAATTAACTGGAATAGCTAGATATGATGGATTAAAGAATAATGATCAAAGAATTATTTTAATTACTCCTACATGGAGACATAATATAAGTTCACCATCATTAGAACATGGTAAACCTAGAGAACATAATAATATATTTAAAAAGAGTAAATACTATGAAATATATAATTCTCTAATTAATGATAAAAAGTTAATAGAATGTGCTAAAGATAATAATTATAAAATAATATATTTAATTCATCCTACATTATCTGCTCAAATAGATGATTTTGATAAAAATGATTATGTAGATATTATTCCAGCTATTGGAAATATGAGTTATGAAAAAATACTAAGAGAATCATCTTTAATGGTAACAGACTATTCAGGAGTTCAATATGACTTTGCTTATATGAGAAAACCTATATTATATTTTCAACCAGATGAATTACCTCCTCATTATGATAGTAGTCTAGATTATGAAAAAGAAGGATTTGGTCCAATTATAAAAACATCTTCTAAATTAGTAGAAGAGTTATGTAATAAGATGAAAGATAATTGTAGAAATGATAATAAATATATAGAAAGAGCCAATAACTTCTTTGCATTTGATGATTATAATAGTTCAAAAAGAATAGTAGAAGAAATAGATAAATATCTAAACAAATAAAAAGCAATCATTTGATTGCTTTTTTATTATTATTTAATTTTTCTAGCTTCTAAATAGAATCTCTTATCATGAGCATGTCCCATAGAGAATGTTTTACGAGGTAAAGCACCATCTAAGATAACAGTCTTAAATAAATCACCTTTACTCATAGCATCAAAGATAATACCAACATTTCCATCTTTTGAAGCCATTTCCTTAGTAGTATCATCTCCATGTATATAGTCAATCTTTCCTTTATGATTTTCTAAATATTCATCTAAGAACATTTGAATAGATCCAACAGGAATATTAGATTTAGGATTTTCAATATATAAAACTTTATCATAATCCTTAGTAATTAATTCAAACTTTTGACCATTACCATCTTCATTAATATTATAGTATTCATTTAAACTCTTAACTAAGTCTTCTACATCAGTATCAAAGATAACTCTATGGATTGCTTCAAACTCTAATGCATCACTATGTAAGTTAACTAATTCTACTAAAGCATATCTAGCAGGATTATTTAAGTATTCTTCTTCACTCATAGTTTCTTTTAATTTTTCATAACAAGCTTTAGCAGTTGCTAGAGAATGGTTACCATCACCCATAGCAAATAATAAAACTCCTTTATCTTTAACACCATATCTCTTTTCAAAGAAATCTTTATCAGCTAATTTTTCTAATTTTTCTTTTACTTCATTAATAGAAGAATCATTTAACTTATATCCTTTGATATGTCCACCTTTTTGCATTAAATCAAAATCATAAACAACATCTTCATCAGTTACTTCATTCTTAAGATTTTCAATTATTTCTTTTTTATCATCATCAATTAAAATCATAATATGAGGTAACTCAAGTAAAGCATTTTCTCTAACTTTCATTCTAGGTGGAATTCTCTCAATAACTGTTTTTTCAGTTGCTCTAATAGGTGTTTGAGAACCTTTTTCATATGAATATTCTTCTAAATCAACAATACCCATAAGTCCTTCTCTAACTTTACCATCATCTTGAGTTCTTTCTAAGTAAATCATTGAATCTTTATATTCATTAAAGATATCATCATCTACCATTTTTTTCATATTTTCATTAATTTTACTAATTCTTTCAGAAACATTATCATCTTCTAAAAATATTTCTGGAAGAGTTAAGTTTAGTGTTGAAGGACTATCTCCAACAATCTCTTCAACTTCTTTCCAATATTTTGGTTCTGAAGTGTATTGGTCACATGCAACAACACTCCATTTAGTCATATCCACATTCTTTGGAATTAAAATATTTCCCTCTTTAAAAGGTATTTTCATAGTTTCATCTCCCGAGGCAATTATAACATAAAAACAAATAAAATAAACACCTATAATTACAATTACTAATCTTTACAAATTATATTTTAAATAGTAGAATATAAAATTGACAAATGAAATACGGAGGAGGTTAATATGAATATAAGAAAAATACGTGTAAATGCTACAGCAGTTGCTTTATCATTAGCTTTATCAGGTGGAAGTTTTGCTTTTGCAGCAGCACCAGCTTTCGCAATGGAAAATGATCAAGTTGATACAAAGACAGAACAATCATTAGATGAAGAAGTACAAGAAGAAACTAAAGTAGAAGAAAATACTGAAGTAAAAGAAGAAGTTAAAGAAGAAGTAAAAGAAGAAGTAAAAGAAGAAACACAAGTAGAAGAAACTACTGAAGTTAAAGAAGAAACTAAAGTAGAAGAAACTACTGAAGTTAAGGAAGAACCAGTAGTAGAAGAAAAAGAAGAAGTACAAGAAGAAACTCCAGTAGAAGAGAAAAAAGAAGAAAAAACCGAAGTACAAGAAGAAACTAAAGTAGAAGAAAATACTGAAGTAAAAGAAGAAACTACTGAAGAAGTTGCTAAAGCTACTTCATCTAAAAAAGAAACTACTAATAATGAAACTACTGAACCTGAACAACATAAAGTTACAGTTGTAACTGTAAAAGTTGATAAAGATGGAAATGCTATTGTAGGAGCAACTCTACAAATTATCGATAAAGATGGAAATGTTGTTGATGAATGGGTATCTGATGGAAAAGAACATATTAGTATGATTCCAGAAGGAGAATATATCTTACATGAATCACAAGTTCCAACTGGATATATTGGAGCAGAAGATCAAACATTCACTGTAAAAGTAGAAGTAAATGATATTGTTGCTGATGTTCAACATGATGATAGTCATGAAGTATGTTGGCATTATGGTGGAGTTCCACTATACTTCATAGAAAGTGAAGGAGAAAGAGCAGAAGTTTATTGTATAAATCAAAATTGGGATGAACCAAATGGTATTGATTATAATGGAGTAGTATTAGACAATCATAATATTAGACAATTTACTCCAGATTCAGATAAATCAATTAGTGATACTGAATTATATGATAGAGTATTAGATATTATTTATCATAGATCTAAAGCAGAACAATTATTCCCAGAACTAACTGAAACAGAAATTAGATTTATAACTGAATATGCTCTAAAAACTTATACATCTGCAGAAGTTACTTCAAGAGAAGCAGTTAGAGATGAAAACGGAAAAATTGTAAGAGATGAAGATGGAAATATTGTATATCAAGATATTAGATTCTTAAGATATTATAGATGGGATCCAACAGCACCACAAGGATATGTAATTGATCCTGAAAACGGTGATGGATTTGGTAAATTAGCTCAACACTGGTGGGGTGGACATGGACATGCATTTATTCCACAAAAATATGCTGATTTATTCTATTACTTAGTAAGTGATACAGATAAACATCCAGAGGATATGTATTTATATATTTACTCAACTAAAAACTTAACTGAAGATGGAGAAACATATCAAAACTTAGTTGGAGTTAGATGGTTTGATCCATATGATGAAGAATATAAAACATATTTATCAGTAATTAATGAAGAAAAACCAGTTACTCCAGATGAACCAGATAAACCAGTAACACCAGATGAACCAGACAAACCTGTTACTCTAGATAAACCTGATAAGCCAGTAGTACCAGATAAACCTGTTACTCCTGACAAACCAGATGTACCTAATAAAACAGTTACACCTGCTAAAGTAACTACTTCTCCACAAACAGGAGATGAAACTAATTTATTAGTACCAGCTCTAGCTTGCTTAGGTTCATCAATGACAGCTTTAGGTTTATTATTAGGTAGAAGAAGAAAAGTAAAAGTAAAATAATAATAAAATCTCTAGTAAACTAGAGATTTTTTTGTATAAAAAAAATAAATTATTTGATATAATCTATTATAGAGAGGGTGTATGAAAATGGATAAAACAAATAAAAAGTATTTATTTACAGCTATATCAGTATTTATAGTTACATTTGTATTATCATTTTTATTAGTAAATAATACTAAGACAACATATTCAATAGAAGAAGGAATATATAATAATGGATTCCCTAAAAGTACTTTTACTTCTAATTATGATACTACTAATACAATAAATTATGTTAAAAACGCTTATGGTAGTGATACTACATATAATAATTACTTTAATAATTTTAATTTACAAAGTAATTACTTAGATAATAATAATACTAATCCATTATATTTATTAATGAAGAACTTAGAAACTCCTAAAGGTACAGAAAGTTTTGAATTAACTACTGGTGGAGTTACTGAAGTAAATGATAAAGCATTAACTTATATAATTAATCATGGATATAATATTACTAATACTACAAATACTGTATTTACTAAAAATACTTATGGAAGTGTATCAGATAATAAGATAAAACAATATATAACACAAGTTGCTATATGGTTATATATTTATGAAAATAAAACTAATTATACATCAACATATTGTAAAAATACTGGTAATGGATATGATGCATGTGACTTTATAGATGGATCTAAAAACTTAGTACCAGCAACTACAGTAAGAACAATAATAACTAATGCTTCTAATAAATCAGGATATAATTATTTAAAATATATTACTGAATTAGTAGATAAAGCTAAAGTATATACAGGAGCTGAAACTTCTACTATGAATAAATTTAGTTCTAAATTAACTTATTCATTCTCAAAAGATAGTACAAAAGCTTATGTAAATAATATAACTCCATCTATAGCAACTAATAATGATAATTACATGTATTATTCAGTAGAAATTACTGATCCTAAATCATATGGAGTATATATAGCTGATAAAGATGGAAATAAAATAACTAATACTAGTAAAATGACTGGATCATTCTCTATAGTAATACCATTAAAGAAAGATATTTCTTCTATGGATTTAAGAACAGTAAAAATAAAAGTAAATGCTTTCTTTATAGTAGATGATAATAAGTCATATATAGTTACTAAATCTTCAGCAGCACCACTAGATGGATTATCTGATAATTTAGTAGTTAGATATGGTGAAGATAAATATGATAGATATTCTGGAGTAATATTAGGATATGCTCCATATGAAGTTACAAATACGGAATTGACTTTAAATAATTTTACAAAAATAAGTAAAGTAGATGTAACTAATTCTAAAGAATTACCAGGAGCAACCCTAGTAGTAAAAAATAAAAATGATGAATCTAAAACATGGACATGGATATCTACAGATCAACCACATTTTATGAATCTAGATAATGGAGAATACTCATTATGTGAAACTATAGCGCCATCAGGATATCAACAAAAAACAACATGTATTGATTTTACAGTTGATGGATCTAAAGTTAACTCAGTAACAATGGAAAATGAACCAGTAAATGTACCAAATACAGCATTCTCAAAGAATAGAATTATAATATATATTGGTATATTATCAATATTACTAGGTTTAGGAATAGTATCTTACTATGTAATTAATAATAAAAAAGCAGTTAATTAAAAAGAACCCAAATTCAGGTTCTTTTTTATATATTATGATATACTAATATAGTAGAGGTGAACTATATGAGAACTATAAGAAAAAAAGATATATTTTTTAGAAACACTGGTATAATTATCTTTTTTATTTCTATAATAATAGTACTATTAATTATATGGATACCTACATTTACTAAGTCTATTGAACCTTCAGAATTAAAAGAAATAATAGAAGGTACTATCTATATAATTATAGGATTTATTATAATATCTTCATATTATACAATACCTCCATATTTAAAGATTAGAACTATGGAAAAAGCTTTAAATATAGATTTTGATGAAGAAATGAAGAAATTAAAAGTAAAGAGATTTTACTTTCAAAATGATGATTGGTTTATAGTAAGTAGATCTTTTGTAATAAACAAAAAATATATTAAATACATTAAAAGTTCTAAAGAACATTATGCTGAAGATGTAGATACTGGTATGGGTGGCTATTATTATGTATATAAAATAGTCACTATAAAGGATAAAACAGTAAAATACATAGACTGGGATAGAGGAGATAAATTTACTACTTGGTATAATCGATAATAAAAAGCAATTAAGTTATTTTAATTGCTTTTTTAATATTGTATACTTACCAATATTTATATCAATGAAATTATATTATTTTTACTAAAGTTGATCGATCAACTAATTCTATATTACATTTATTAGCTTCTGTTTTTATGTCAGGAGCTATATCGGTGTTTGTAACTATTAATCCAAAAGTAACATTATCTTTATCCATATCTTTTACACATTCATCTAATTCTTTTTTAGTAATATTTTTATTTAAAAAAGTTTGAACTGTATAAGAAAAATCATTCTTATCAGCAAACATATCATTATCATTTATCTTATCTTCATCAGATATTCTAGCATCCTCAATTCTAACATTATTAAATCCTAACTTAGGAAGAATTGAACATACATAGTTTCTAAATTCTCTTTCATCCATACTATTATCAATAATAAACATATCAATCATATATTAACACCTCTCTAATCTTATTATAACACTATAGATTAATTTAATATGATATAATTTGATTGGTGATTCAATGATAGATATAATAATACCAGTTTATAATACTCCATTAAATGATTTAGAAAGATGTTTTAATAGTATATTAAATCAAACTTATAAAGATTATAAAGTATATATAATAGATGATGGTAGTAATATAACTACTAAAGATTATATTGATAATTATATTAAAGATAAAAGTAATTTTTATGTTAAACATATTGAAAATAATGGAGTTAGTAATGCTAGAAATATAGGAATAAATATTTCTAATTCTAAATATATAACTTTTGTAGATTCAGATGATTCATTAGAAAAATCTTTTTTAGAAGAAGCATATAACTTAATAGAAGATAATAATCTTGATATTATCATTGGAGGATATAATGAAATTAAGAATGATCAAATAATAAGAGTAAGATTATCAGAACATGGTCTACATATATATGAAAATGATAATATTATAAAATTTATGGATAAACTATTATCTAGTAAAGTAAATAATACTAATAAAGAAATAGGAGATGCTCCTATAGGTAGAATATATACAAGATTATTTAGAAGAGATAGTATAAATAATCTAAGATTTAATACTAATATTCATATGAGTGAAGATACATTATTTATGATAGATTATACCTATAAAGTAAAGAAAATAGGATTAATAGACAAAGTATGGTATAACTACTACATAAATGATTATTCAATATCTAATGGAACTCATAAAGATAAAATGATAACTAATATAAAAGAATTTATAAAAGAAATAGAAATAAGACAAAGTAAAGAGAATAATGAAGTATTAAAAGAAGCTTATCAACAACGTATTATTAAAACTAATAATTACTTAAAGTTGTAGGATGGAAATAGTCCATATTTTTACTAAAAG
>CAMVLZ010000032.1 GCA_947168485.1 uncultured Bacillota bacterium
GTTTTTAAATAATTTTTTTTATGTTTTTTTATTATTTTTTTCATAATAATACTTCCTTTCTATATATTTTGAGATACTATTTTATTTATAATTAATTCTATATCTTTATTTTGATAAGATGATTCATCTTCATCAGTAAATATCCATTTCCAATAAATATTTATTTCTTCTTTAGTATTTAATTTATCTAAATTAACTTCATTTTCTATATAAGATAATTCTTCTTTATAATTAGAATCTTTATATAACTTTAGATTTTTTGGTAACTTGTTTAAATTAAACATAATTTTATATTTAATACCTACATCAGTATCATTAAAATCTAATTTTAAATTTATTAATCCTTTAGTACCAGGTATTACTTTATTAGTACTATATTTATTAGGAAGAATAGTATCTTCTAGATTAATAGATAAATTATTCATTTTATTAGATTCAATTTTGTAGTTAAAAGAAGCTACTTGAATATTTTTATTACCTATAGAATTTGATTTGTATGATGCAAATGTCATATTAGAGAAGATAATATAAAATATTAATAATAGAGATACTAATACTACTAATTTTAATTTAAGATTAGAATATAATTTATCTTTAGTCATATTATCCCTCCTATTCTACATAATTATTCAATTTAATTGTATAATAAAAGTCTTTTCTTTACAATTGATTAACACGTATGTATTGTTAAGTTTACATATAAAAAGAATGATATAAATCATTCTTTACCAATCCGTATATAATTACCTAATTATATTATAGAAATATTGCTTTTTATACACTATATCATTTATTGTGTTTTATTTACATAAAAAAGATGTATTTCTACATCTTTATTTTATTATGTTTTTGTATACTTCATTTACTGATTTAGGAGAAGCATCCATCATTGGTATTTGTACTATTTTTGATTGCTCTATTCTTTTTTGTTCTGCTTTTTTTCTTGATACTAATATGATTATTATTAATAGTAGTAAGAATGCCATTATTCCTCCACCTACATAGTAGTAAAGAGTTTGATCTATTTCATTCTTTTCTTCTTTTTGTACATTTTTACCATATTCATTATTATTAATTTTTACTTCTTTACCAGACACATATAATTTATGACCATTAGCATAAATATTAGTATTTGATTTATTAGCATTTTCTAATGAGTCAACATAAGAGTCTCCTTGTAAGATAATGTTTGATTCAGATGAAACAGATAATTTTACTTTACCAGTTTTCTCTTTATTGATTGCTCCTTTATATAATGAGTTAGTTGAAACAAACATATCTAGAGAAGATATTTTATCTACTACAATATCTCCTTCTACTTCTTGAGATGCTAGAGTTAATTTAACTTTTCCTCCATTTGAACCTTGTTTACCCCATTTAGCTGATTGAATTCTTAATAAAGCTCCATTAGTATCTTCATTTTTTATTTCATTATTATTTAATTCTATCTCACAAGTTGTATTTGTAACAAAGATTAAATCTCCTTGTTTATTTGTAATTGTAGAACCACTTGCTTTAAATGAAGAAGTTCCTTCTTTAGCATCTCCTGACATTGATTGATATAAGAAGATAGCTTTATATGTTTCAGAATTACCATTTAATTTTGTATTATTAGCAGTTAGTGTAGAATTAGAAATATCTACACTATTAGCACCTTCAACAACTATTCCTTCAGATCCATTAGATTCTAATGTTGTGTTTTCTGTAGAGATATAAGCAGTTGAATATATTGTAGGAGATCCAACACCTGTGGTTTTATAAGTACCACCTTCTACTGTGATATCTCCTCCACCACGATCTGATCTTATAGCAGCAGAAGAATTACCAGATGTCGCTACAGTATTATTGTTGGCAGTTATTTTACCTCCACCAGCAACCATAATTCCACCAGAGTTGTTTCCTTTAGTTGCGATTTTAGAATTGTTAACATTAATAACACCAGTACCATATGCAAATACACCATTAGCAAATCTACCATTAGTAGAAATAGTAGCTTTTTCTAAATGAAGTACTGCTTCATTAATAGTTAGAACAGCTGCATTTGTACCATAAAAATCAGCAGTTTCATCATTCGCATCTCCTGTTTTTTTGATATTAGGAGAATCTAATGTGGATTTACCACTTTTAACTAATAAAGCATTTTGTAATGATGTTGTTGATGAATAATTTCCTTTTGATGCTTTAGTATCTTTTTCTATAGTAATAGCTCCATTATATGTTGGTGTTGTATTTTGACCTGGGGGAGCATCTATTGCTTTAACTACTATTATTGATAATATAAATAAAGTTGTTATTAATAATAATTTCTTTTTCATACTAGTCTCCTATTCTAGTAATATTATAACACAAAAAAAGAAGTAATAAACTATTTACTTCTTGCTTCTGTTTTTTCTATACCGTATGCATCCATTGCGGCTTCTTTTAAATCTTTTACCACATCATTAGCATAAACAGGTTCATTAGTTTCAGGATCTATAACTTGATTACCTGTTTTAGCATCAATCATTGGAATTTGTACGCCACATTCTTCTAATGCTTCTTCATATTTTTCTATTAAACCAACTACATCTCTTTCATCTGTTTGACCTACATATAAGGCAGTATCAAAATCTTTTATATTTCTTTCTTCTCTTATTATTTCTGCAATTATTGCTAGATCTAATCCTAGTTTTTCTCCAATCTTTTCTTTATTAGAACTAACACCAAATCTATCTGTTATTAAATCTAGAGAATCACATATTCTTCTTTTTACTACTTGCTTTACTGATTCATCAGGTAGTTTTCCAACCATTTCTTTTACATCAGCTACCCATGTAGCATGTGACAAGGCATTAACTGTATTAAGTAAATCTTGATCTCTTGTTCCATATTTAGGCATTGGATCTTCTGGTACTCCAAATCCTACTCCATGATCATTTCTTACAGCATCTTCATCTGAAACATGTTCTATTGGTCCTGCATAATCTCTTATTGGATCATAAGGTACTCCAAATCCTACCCCATGATCTCTTAATACTGCTTCTTCATCACTAACATGTTCTATTGGTCCACTATAATTTTTAATTGGATCATTAGGTACTCCAAAACCTACTCCGTGATCTCTTAAGACTGCTTTAATATCATCATAATTCATAGCACTTCTCCTATCTATTTATTTCATTATATCATTTCATAAAAAAAATAGAAATAAATTCTATTTTTTCTTCATATTTTCTTTAGCAACTGTTAGCATTAATTTAATTCTATTAACTTGATTAGTATGAGAAGCTCCTGGATCATAGTCTATTGCGACTATGTTTGCTTCAGGATATTTTTGTCTAATTCTTTTAATTACTGCTTTACCTACTATATGATTAGGTAAGCATGCGAATGGTTGAACACAAATTACGTTTTCTATTCCATCTTTTATTAATTCTACCATTTCAGCTGTTAAGAACCATCCTTCTCCTGTTTGATTTCCTACTGATAATATTCCTTTAACATTACTAGATAATGAATAGATATCAGTTGGTTGTCTATATCTAGTCTTTTCTAATTCACGTTTTACAGTACGTTCATACATACTTATAAAATTAAGAGCAATATTATCAGCAATAGCCATCATCTTACCTGACTTTAATAATCTTTCTTTAAATATACCATTGATTGCACAATACTTAACAAATCCCATTAGTTCAGGTACAAATACTTCAGCGCCTTCCTTCTCTAATTTCTCTACTAAGTGATCATTACCAAAAGTATGGTACTTAATTAAGATTTCTCCTACTATACCAACTTTAGGTTTTTTAGTATGTTTAATTTCAATATTATTAAAATCATTAATTATAGTCTTTACATTCTTATTAAATTCAACTAAGTTTCCTCTAGATACTGCTTCATAACACTTTTTATGCCATTTATCATATAACTTTTTAGTTTCACCTTTATTCTTTTCATATACTCTTGTTGATAATAAAAGTTTCATTAATAAGTCACCGTAGACTACTGACTGGATTGCTTTATTCGCGAAACTTGGTGTTATCTTAAAAGCTTGTTCTTTCTCAAGACCACTTACGTTAAATGAAAGTATAGATATTTTTTCAAAACCAGCATCTTTTAATGCTTTTCTAATTAATCCAATGTAGTTAGTTGCTCTACATCCTCCACCTGTTTGAGTTATTATAACTGAAGTATTATCTAAATCATATTTTCCACTTTGAAGACCATTGATAAGTTGTCCTGTTACTATTACTGCTGGATAACATGCATCATTATTAACATATTTTAATCCTGTTTCTACTGTATCATTATTTGTTTCTTTTAAATATACAGCATTATATCCTTCTGAATTTAATACACTTTCAAAGAAAGGCATATGAATAGATGTCATATCTGGGAATAACAAAGTATGTTTTTTATCTGCTTTCTTAAAATAATTTTTTTCATAAACATATGGAGTGTAATTAATATTTTCTTCTTGTCTTTTATTCATTGATGCGATAAGTGATCTTATTCTTATTTTAGCAGCTCCTAGATTGTTTATTTCATCTATTTTTATAGTTGTATATAGTTTGTTATTCTTCTTTAAAATCTCTTCTGTTTGATCAGTTACTATTGCATCTAAACCACAACCAAATGAGTTTAAATTAACAAGTTCAATATTATTAAATTGAGATACAGCATCTGCTGCATGATATATTCTAGCATGATATGACCATTGATTAACTACTCTCAAGTTAGAAGTCATTTTAGATAAATGACAAATAGAGTCTTCTGTAAGTACAGCTAAACCGAGTGAATTAATCATTGTATCAATACCATGATTAACTTCTTTATCTAAATGATATGGACGTCCTGCTAGAACAATTGCTTTTTCATTATGATCATTAATCCATTTGATGAATTCTTCTCCTTTATTACGAACCTCTTCTTTAAATTTTAATTGTTCTTTTATAGCAGAAGAGATTGCTTCTTTTAACTCAGTTGGTTTAAATTTATATTCTTTAAATTCATCTAATTCTTTTATTCTTTTATATAAAGCATTTTCTTCCATAGGAAGGAATGGATTTATAAACTTAATATTTTGTTCTGATAAGTCTTCTACATTTAATTTTATTGCTTCAGAATAAGATTGTACTATTGGACAATTGAAATGATTATCTGAATTCTTAAACTCTAAGTTTTCATACATTAGACAAGGATAAAAGATTGTTTTTACTCCTTTTTTTATTAAATTAATAATATGTCCATGTACTAATTTAGCTGGATAACATACTGATTCTGAAGGCATAGATTCTATTCCTTCTTCATATATTCTTCTATTAGAATGATCTGATATAACTACTTCAAATCCTAATTTAGTAAAGAATGTATGCCAGAATGGGTAATTTTCATAGAAGTTTAATACTCTAGGTATTCCTATTTTTCCTCGAGGAGCATCTTTTAATGACTCATAGTCAAATAATCTATCATATTTCCATGAATACATATTAGGAAGATAATTAATAGATCCATTATTTCCACTACCTCTTTCACATCTATTACCTGAAATAAATGATTTATTATTAAACATGTTAATAGTAAGAGCACATCTATTTTCACATCCTTTACAACGTGAATGTAGAGTCTTTATTTTTAAATTATTTATTTCTTCTTCATTTAACATTGATGTTTTTACATCTTTATCTTCATACTCATTAAAATTATTTAGAGCAATAAGTGCTACTCCGTAAGCTCCCATAAGTCCAGCTATATCTGGTCTTATTACATCTTTTCCAGTTATTATTTCAAATGCTCTTAAGATAGCATCATTAGAGAATGTTCCTCCTTGTACAACTATTTTATTACCTAGAGTTTCTACATCTCTAATTTTCATAACTTTTTGAATAGCATTTCTAATTACTGAGTAAGATAGTCCAGCAAAGATATCTCCTAGAGGTCTACCTTCTTTTTGAGTTTGTTTAATCTTTGAATTCATAAATACTGTACAACGAGATCCTAAGTCTATTGGTGCTTTTGATTTAATAGCTAAATTTACAAATTCATCTAATGATATATCTAATGATTTAGCTAGTGTTTCAATAAAAGATCCACAACCTGATGAACATGCTTCATTTAACATGATTGAGTCTACTGCATTATCTTTTATTTTGATATATTTCATATCTTGACCACCAATATCAATAATACTTTCTACTCCATTAAGAAAGTAATTAGCAGCTTCATAATGAGACATTGTCTCTATTTCAGATATATCTAAATTGAATGCTGTTTTTATTAATAATTCTCCATATCCTGTAGATCCTGCACTTCTAATTACACATTTCTCTGGTAGTTTAGAATATAAATCTAGTAACATACCTTTTACTGTATCTACAGGTGTTCCTTTATTAGATTTATAATTATCATAAAGAATAGAACCATCATTTGATATAGCTACTACTTTAGCTGTAGTAGATCCAGCATCTATACCTACAAAGATATCTCCTACATAAGTAGATAAATCTTTTCTTTTTACTTTTGCTTTTGCATGTCTCTTAGTAAACTTTTCATAATCTTTTTCATTTTTAAAAAGTACTTGTAAATCATTAGATTCTTCTTCAGTAAAAGTATCTAGTGTTTCTACTAATTCTTTTAATTCTTTTGTTGTATAAACTTTCTTTTCTTCATTATCAAGAATAGCTCCAACACATACAAATAATCTTGCATCTTGTGGAGTAATTATTTCATCTTCTTTTAGATTTAGAGTTTTAATAAATCTATCTTTTAACATATCAAGATAATTTAATGGTCCTCCTAAGAAAATTACATTTCCTTTAATTGGTTTTCCACAAGCAAGACCTGATATAGTTTGATTAACAACTGCTTGCATAATAGATAAAGCTACATCTTCTTTTTTAGCACCTTCATTAAGTAAAGGTTGAATATCAGTTTTAGCAAAAACTCCACAACGAGAAGCAATTGGATAAATTGTTTCTCCATTTTTAGCAAGATCATTTAATCCTTCAGTAGTTGTATTAAGAAGAACTGCCATTTGATCTAGGAATGCTCCTGTACCTCCAGCACAAGTTCCATTCATTCTTTGTTCTATAGTTTGATCAAAATAAATAATTTTAGCATCTTCTCCACCAAGTTCTATAGCAACATCTACTCCTGGAGCATACTCTTTAATAGCATTTTTACATGCGATAACTTCTTGAACAAAATTTACTCCTAAAAACTTAGCAAGAGCGATTGCTCCAGATCCTGTCATAACAACAGTAAATTTTCTTCTTTTAAATCTATCAAAAACTTCATTAAATAAATCTTTAATAGTTTTCTTTGTATCAGAAAAATGTCTTCTATAATCACTATATAAGACATTATTTTTTTTATCCATAACAACTAATTTAACAGTAGTTGAACCAACATCAATTCCTATTCTTAACACATTATCCATTAAATCACCTCGTTATTACACAAAAAGTATTATAACATATATTTAGTCAACGATAAATAAACAATCTTTATAAATTTGTTTAAAAAAAGCAAGTATTACTTGCTTTCTAATAAGTTATTTTTATTATATTTAGAATATTTATTTAAGTTAGATGTTTCATATAACTTTATTCTAT
>CAMVLZ010000033.1 GCA_947168485.1 uncultured Bacillota bacterium
GCAACAATTAAAGATGCTCCTAAGATACTTACTAAAGTAATTAAACTCTTAATATAATTTTCCCATACAAAGAATAATATAAATACTTCTAAAATATTAATAATTATTTGAGCAAACTGATTAACATTAAACTGTCTATGTACTCTAACAGTCTTACTAATAATAAACTCTACTAATTTCTTAATTAATGAGAAAGAAACTAATACTAAAGTAGTACTTATTATTAAATGAAAATAAACTTTATCTATACCAGTAACACCACTAAGATATTTATAAAAATTATCTATTATCCCCATCTTATCCCTCTCTATTAATTATTTTAGCTAAATTATGAAATAAGAATTCTCTTGTTCTTTCATCAGATTCTTTCTTAATTTCATCTATTAATTCAAAATATTTTTTCTTCTTTTTTTCGTCAATATCCATATACTCAAGTCTTTCTTTTATTTCATCAATCTCATCAATAGACCCTGTATCTTCAAGATCCATCAATGTATTAAAGACTCCAGTTTTTTCAATATCTTCATTACTCATACTCATATATTTTCACCTATTATCATTATACAATAACTTTTATAAAAATAGAATACTAAATTAATTAAAATAAAAACTGTCTATTTGACAGTTTTTAATCTCTATTAATTTTAAATTCATTGTTTCTATAATCAATTACTAAAGTATCATTATTCTTAATATCACCATTAATAATATGATGAGATAATAAAGTTTCTATTTCACGAGATACTCTTCTTTTTAATGGTCTAGCTCCATAATTAATATCATATCCATCTTCAACTAACTTGTCTTTGCATCTATCAGTTAATTTTAGATGTAGATTTAAATTACTTAGTCTATTTTCTATATCATTAATAATCTTATCAAGAATTTTATATAATGATTCTTTCTTTAAACTATTAAATACAATTATCTCATCTATTCTATTAACAAATTCAGGTCTAAAACTACTTTTAACTTCATCAAGTACTTTATCTTTATTATTTTCAAGAACATATTCACTACCTAAATTACTAGTCATAATAATAATAGTATTCTTAAAATCAACTGTTCTACCATTAGAATCAGTACATCTACCATCATCTAGTATTTGTAATAATAAATTTAATACTTCTGGATGAGCTTTCTCTATCTCATCAAATAAAACTATAGAATAAGGATTTCTTCTAACAGCCTCAGTTAATTGACCTCCTTCTTCATATCCTACATATCCTGGAGGAGAACCAATTAAACGAGATACACTGAATTTTTCCATATATTCAGACATATCTATTCTAATCATATGTTTTTCATCATCAAATAATTCATATGCCAAAGTACGAGCAACTTCAGTTTTACCAACACCAGTTGGACCTAAAAACATAAAACTAGCAATTGGTTTATTAGGATCTTTAATACCACTTCTAGACTTAATAACCGCATCACTAACAAGTTTTAATGCTTCATCTTGACCCATTACTCTTAATTTCATATTATCTTCTAATTTTAATAATTTATCTTTTTCACTAGATTGAAGTTTAGAAAGAGGAATATTAGTCCATTTAGAAATAACAGAAGCAATATCTTCACTCTTAACAACATTACTAAGTATTCTATTTTTACTACTTTCATTTAATTCAGCTAATTCTTTTTCAAGTTTAGGAATAGTACCATGTCTTAAGATAGCACAAGCTTCTAAATCATATTTATTCTCTGCTTGCTCCAAATCAAATCTTGCTTTATCTAATTCTTTCTTTTTAGCTTTAATATCTTCATTTAAATTTTTCTCTTTATTCCATGCTTCTTTATAAGACTTTTCTTTTTCTTTTAATTCTTCTAATTCATTAGAAATCTTTTCTTTTCTCTTAATACTATTTTCATCTTTTTCTTTCTTAAGAGCTTCTTTCTCTATTTCTAATCTCATTATTTTATGAGTTAAATTATCTAATTCAAAAGGAACTGAGTCCATTTGAACTCTAATAGTAGCACAAGCTTCATCTACTAAATCAATAGCTTTATCAGGTAAAAATCTATCAGTAATATATCTATTAGATAATGTAGCAGCACTAATCAATGCAGAGTCTTTTATTTCAACACCATGATGTATTTCAAATTTATCTTTAATACCACGAAGTATAGTAATAGTATCTTCTACACTAGGTTCATTAACTAATACTTTTTGAAAACGTCTCTCTAATGCTCCATCTTTTTCAATATACTCACGATATTCTTTTAAAGTAGTAGCTCCTATTACATGAATATCTCCACGAGCTAACATAGGTTTTAATATATTAGATGCATCCATCGCACCATCAGTTCTACCAGTACCAACAATCATATGTATTTCATCAATAAACATAATAATGTCTCCAGCAGAATCTTTAACCTCTTTTAATACCTTTTGAATTCTTTCTTCAAATTCTCCACGATATTTAGCTCCTGCTACTAAAGCAGCTAAATCTAACTCCCAAATAGTTTTATTCTTTAAAGAATCAGGAACATCTCCCTTAACTATTTTTAAAGCAAGTCCTTCAGCAATAGCAGTTTTACCTACTCCTGGTTCTCCTATTAAAACAGGATTATTTTTAGTTCTTCTTGTTAATACTCTAGTAATAGATCTAATTTCTTCATCTCTACCAATAACAGGATCAATATTACCATTTTTAGCTTCTTTAGTAATATCTCTACCATACTTTTCTAATACATTTTCTTCTTCTGTATTATACATATCTATCACCTCTCAATAACAATTATACTCAATTTTTAGCACTTGTCAATATAGAGTGCTAAAAACAAAAAAATAAAAAAAGAATATAATTAATTATATTCTCTTATTCTTTTTAAAGTTAACTTAATACCAGTAATAGACATAATACTAATTATTATATATAGAATAATCTCTATACCAGCAGCTGTATTAGGATTAATTAAATCATCATAAACAACACTAATATTTAGATCTTTATCTATCATATCAAAACTATATTCATTACCATTATTAGTAAGATTAACATCTACTACATTTCCATCTAGATCAGTAACTATTACTTTATCAATCTTTTTACCAATTTTATTTTTAACTGTAAAACTTACTTTATCTCCTACATAATAATCAGTATCTTTAATTTCAACATCAGTAGAATTTACTTTATATTTAGGTAACTCTTCTAATTGAGCATCTACTATTACATCAGAAGCAGGCATAGTAAATTTATAAGTATTATTATTTTCTTCATAATTAATATCTAAATCATTATTACCATCACTAAAAGTAATTTTAATTAACTTATATCCATGAAGAATATTTAATTTAAATGAAGCTTCTTGTTCTTCTTCAATACTATCAACTGGAATAATAATATTAGTATTATTAGTTAATAATGCATGAAAATCTTTTAATTGTCTATACTTAGGAGTAATAACAACATTTTTCTCTGGCATTTCAAATGTATATTTATCACCAGACTTAGTATAACTAATATTTAATTCATTTCCATCACTATCAGTAAATTCTATATCTTCAATAGCAAACCCATCTCTATCTTGTACTTTAAAACTTACTTTTTCTCCAGCAATAGAACTAGTAGTATCTAAATTAACATATTCATTACCCTTAGATACTTTATAAACAGCAGTAACTTTTAATGAGAATGGAGTATTTCTTTCACCATTACCCGATCTAAAGAAAGCTGTATTATTAACTGCGATAACAGGTCTTGCTCCTGCTGCATAAGTTAATGTATTTTCATTTATAGCATGTTTAGTATTAGGATACATATTCTTAATACCAGAATAAGGAGTCATTGCCCAATATGAGAAATTAATCCAACCAAATGAATCAGAAGTAGTATCCTTTAACTTTAATCCAATATAAGTTAATTCATCAGCACTAACAGTCGCTACAGGATATTTAAGTCTACCATTACCTAAATCATTATCAACAGTATAACTATATTCTTTAGGACAACTTAAAGTTGGTCCAGTATTTAATAATCTATATCTAGCAGCAAATTGCACACTACTATCAGGAGTCATATCATTACAATAAATAGCATCTTCTATCTCGTTAGCTTGATCTTTTAAATTAGCTTCAAACCAATTATCTATAGATGTCTTTAGTACTGAATCATTAAAAGTAGTACCATCTTCAGTATACATATATGGTGCATACTTAGAATCATTAGCTAATCCAAATGCAGTTTTTGGTAGAGACATATCTCCACCCTCAGCTAAACATTTATTATCAGTAGGAACACCAGCATAAATAAGTTTAACAGCACCAGTATTAGTACTTAATAATATTTGCCAACAATATCCTGCATAAATTATAAAGTTATTTGAAATATCTCCTCTATAATAAACTATTGGATAAGTTTCATTCTTAGTATCATGAATATAATAAATCCCCCTACCATTAGTCTCACTAGAAGGATTTAAAAAATCAATACCATTATTATCACTAACATAAGTACTATTTTTCCCATCATCAACAGCTTTACTTTTTAAATACTCATATAAGTTTTTATCTGCAGCATGTACACTAGTACTTATCATTAAAAGTGTAAAAGCAAAAACAAAAAATATCTTAAAATTTATTTTCATAACATCATCCCCTCTAGCATATTATCAATATAATTATAGCATATAAAGATAAAAACCCATAATAAAAAAGTGACTATTTATTTATTTAAATAGTCACAAGCTTCAGTTCCTGCAATACTTCCATCATTTATAGCAGTTGTCAATTGACGTAAAGTTTTAGTTCTAGTATCTCCACATACAAAGATTCCTTCAGTTTTAGTATGACAATTCTCATCACTAATAATATAACCTTTATCATCAATATCTACATATTTTTTAAAATTTCCATTCTCAGGCATTTGTCCAATAGCTACAAATACACCATCAACAGAAATAGTTCTAATATTATCATCTTTATCAGTAACTTCAATAGAACTAATCTTATCATCACCAATTAATTTAGTAACATTGCTATTAAGAACTAATTCAATATTAGAAATATCTTTAATTTTATCTACATAAGAAGAACTTCCTCTAAATTCATCTCTTCTATGTATTAAATAAACTTTATTACAAATATTTGATAAGTATATCGCATCAGTTAAAGCAGTATCTCCTCCACCTACAACACATACATCCTTATCTTTATAAAAATTACCATCACATGTAGCACAATAAGATATTCCTTTACCAATAAAGTCTTCTTCATTTTCAATACCTAATGGTCTATTAGTTGCTCCTGTAGCTATAATAATACTTCTACATTCATACTCATCATTATCACAAATAACTTTCTTTATATCACCATCAATAATATCTTTAACTTTATCAAAAACAAATTCTCCTCCAAAAGAAGATACTTGTTCATATAAAGAAGTAGCATAATCCACTCCAGATATCTCTTTAATCGCAGGATAATTAACTATAGAAGAAGCATTAATTATTTGACCACCATAACCTTTAGGATCAATTAACATAACACTCTTACCACCACGTAAAGCATATATAGCCGCAGTCATACCACTAGGTCCAGCTCCAACAATAATTATATCTTTCATTAATCCTCCAATAATTTACTTAAAGTATTTTTATCAGTTAAACCAACATTTCTCTTAAACTCTTTTCCATCTTTAAAAGAAATAATACAAGGTATAGACATAATACCATATTCTTTAGAAATATCCATTGCTTCATCAGTATCAATTTTACATACTTTGATATTATCATTTTCTTCAGCAAATTTATCCACAATAGGACTCATCATCTTACAAGGACCACACCATGTTGCATAAAAATCCACTAATACAGGTTTATCACTTTCTAAAACCTCTTCTTTAAAATTTTCTTCATTTAATTCAATAACACTCATATTTCCTCCATACTATTTAATATTTTATATAAAATAAATAAAATAAATCAAGAAAGAACTAATTATCTAATATAATTAGTAAATACTTTTTTCTCTAATTTAGGAAACTCTATACCATTAGCTTTACCACATTCAATACATTTAAGAATCCAACTCATATTATTTCCTAATATTCTCATAGTTTGCATTCCTTCTTTATCTTCAGAAGCATCATTCATATCACCATTACCAAATACTCCATTCCAATAATTAGAACTAATAACCACCATAGATGAATAAGTCAAATACTTATTAAGTCTATCAAAAGCTTCTACTCCACCAGCCCTTCTACATACGGCAACGGAAGCACCAACCTTTCCCTTAAATAGAGAAGCTTTTCCATAGAATAATCTATCCATAAAACAAGCCATTGCTCCATTAATAGATGCATAATGAACAGGTGCTCCAAAAATAAATCCATCACATTCAATATATTTATCTATGAATTCATTAACTACATCATCGAAAATACATTTCTTTAATTCAATACACTTTCCACATCCAATACAACCATTAATAGCTTTATTACCTATCCAAAATATTTCAGTTTCTATTCCATTTTTCTCTAAAGTTTCACTAACTTCTTTCAAAGCTAAATATGTATTACCCTTCTTATGAGGAGAACCATTTACTAAAACAATTTTCATTTAATATCACCTACACACTCTTTATATATTTTCTTTAAATTATATGAATTAACAGTCTTTTTAAGGCCATAATCTTTTACCTCAGTATAAACTTTAATGAGTGCTTTATCTATCCTATCATCAATTCTTGCATGTTCTCTAGCTCTCATCCAATATTTAAGTTCAAATCCATCAGTCCACTTATCTCCTTGATATACCATACCAGCTGCTAAAGTATCACAAACCATTTCAGCAAAGTATTTATAAGGTATCAAAACTTCTGGTTTTTCAAGAGAATAATCATACCAATATTCATAATGATGTTTATTCCTACCTTTATGATGTAACCATGCTTTAGAATAACCCATATCCTTTTTAGCATTCCTAATAGGACTAAAAGTACCTTGATAATACTTTACCCCTTCCCAAAACTCAGTAAAACTATATTTAGATAAATCATGAACCAAACCTTGTAAAGGAATACCTGCTCTACAAGATAGTTTAAAAACTAAAAATCGATGCTTATTTACTGTATGCAAATGTCTAAATATATTAATAAATTTCATATATCCTCCTAAAAAATATTCTATCAAAAAAACCAATATTTAACAATCATATATAAAATAGTTGATTTTTTAACAAAAATAATGTAAAATAAAGTAGTCATTTAAGAAATGGCGTCATTGGTGAAGTGGTTAACACGCTGGTTTGTGGCACCAGTATGCAAGAGTTCGATTCTCTTATGACGCCCCA
>CAMVLZ010000034.1 GCA_947168485.1 uncultured Bacillota bacterium
TTCTTTTCTTCTTTTTTTTCTACTTTCTTTTCTTCTTTTTTTGACATCCTGCACCTACCTTTCAATATTTTCTTTAAGGTATTCTAACATAGATAATACTCTATCATAATCCATTCTATTAGGACCTACTATCGCAATAGTTCCTTCTTCTTTTCCTTTTTTAAATTTAGTTTTAATTACTGTGACATCTTTTTCTATTCCAGTTTCATCACCTATATAAACTTTAATATTATTGTCATCATCTTCTTCTATCTTTTGTAAGAATTCTCTATCTTCTATCTTATTATAAATCTCTTTAATACGATCAATATTAGTAGTAAACTCTGGTTGCTCTAAGATCTTATGACGACCAACTATATTAACATCTTCTTTAGTAAAATCATTAAATACATTATAGAATGCTTCATATATTCTTTCATGTTGCATTACATAGTTTCCAATGATTGGTTTAATTTCATATTCTAATTTTCTATTAACTTCATCTATTGGAGTTCCTACTATTAATGTATTAATTAAATTTACTGTTTTCTTTATATCATCTAAAGATACTTCATTTAATCTTAAATTTTTATGTTCTACATAACCTTTATCAGTAACTATTATTACTATGAATGATTCTTCATCTAATGGAACAACTTCTATTTGTTTTAATAAGTTGTTATGTGATGAAGTTCCTAATGCTATAGTTGTATAATTTGTAATATCTGATATTATTTGTAGGGATTTTGATATTACATCATTTAGAGCTAATTGTTGATTCTTTAAAACTATATTAAGTTTCATCATATCATCAGCATTCATCTCTTTTGGTTGCATTAGATTATCTACATAGTATCTATATCCTGATTCTGAAGGAATTCTACCACTTGAAGTATGAGTCTTTTCTAACAAACCTTTTTCTTCTAATGTTTGCATCTCATTTCTTACAGTGGCACTAGAACATTTTAATATCTTAGATAATGCTTTTGATCCTACTGGAACTGGATCTTTGATATACCTATCAATTATTAATTTTAATATTTTTTCTTGTCTAGTAGTTATCATATAACCTCCTAGCACTAATATTATTCAAGTGCTAAAAGTATTGTAAATCATTCTTTAGCACTTGTCAAGTCATGGTGCTAATTTTTAATAAAAAAAATAGAAGTTTGTAAACTTCTATCTTAATATGCGTTTATAAAGAAATATTTATAATTATAGAATTTAGCAGCTGGTGCTGTTGGTGACTCAGAACTTCTAAGTAACAATGCTTCATCAGAGTAGTCATCAGATGCTTCATTTGATCTATTATGTCCAAAGAAATATGGTGTAGATCCATTACTACCTTTAATATAAAAATAATCTGCATTATTTATTGTTAAAGCATTTAAATTAGCATTAGCTGGTTTTACTAATGACCACTTTTCAAATGCTCTATTTGAAAATGTATCATCTGACATTACTCTTACATTTTGACCACATGGTCCTACAGCACGTAACGAATAATTAGTTCTTACATTTATAAGTGATGATTCTTTTGGATCATATCTCCATTTTTGAGTATCATCTCCATCTAACGTTATAAATTCTACTGAATTTTCTGCCCTTTCTTTTGCTGACGTACTAAGAGATTCTTTTGCAGTTAATGCAGTTCCATTTCTAGCATCTAATATGTAAAATACTCCTGCTCTAAATACATTTTTTCCATCTACCAATCCATATGGAGAACGAATTGGCTTATATTGACTAGCTTTTTGAACAGATACTAATGATATTCTTGCCATTCCTCTATCAGATATATTTACTTTATTACCATAATAAATTGTTGCAGTTTTATAGTCAGTTTCCTCAGTTTTTAAATTATTAAATTGATCTTCATCATCAGCATCTAAATCTACAAAAGATGCATTTTTTTTAATAAAAGCAGCAGCACTGGTAAACATTAATCCAGTTCCTGATGCTGGGTTGCTGGTACATTTTGATTTTGAATTACAAATAGTTGTTTCTCGAGATCCTTCATTTCCTAAATAAATATACAATGTTGTTCCTTCTTTTAGATATGCAGTAACTGTACTATAAGAACCTGCATTCGCTGAATCTACAATATTACCATAATCATATTCATCATCATCAACGCCTTCTTGTTCAATTTTAGCAGCTGATCCCCAAAGTTCTACCTTATACCAACCTGTTGCGGGTAACTTATATTTTCTAGTTCCTGTGTCAGCGTTTGGTGCTCCTGTTTCCGAGTTATATTTAACGTTTGGATCTCCATCTCTATCATCATATGAGAAAAATTTAGATATTGTTTCATAATCATTTAGTTCATTTTCTACTGCTTCAACTAATTTTCTTTGTTCTCCTCTACTTGTCGCAACAGTTTTAACTAAAACTACAGCTAATAATAAACCTATAATAGATAAACCATATAACATTGTAGATATCGCAAAACCTTTATTATTCATTAGACATCCCTCTATTCTATTTTATTTTATCATAATTTTTTTATTATTACTATAAACTTATCACCATATTTTTTATCTTTTATACATGTATATTTATCATCATAAATAATTCTATCTAAATTATTAGATTCACATATTATTATTCCATTATCATTTAATAAATTATATTCTGTTATTAATTCAATACTTTTTTCAATATAATCAGTATCATATGGTGGATCTAGAAATATTATATCTAATTTTATATTATTTTCATTTAAATTACTTAGAGCTTTTTTATAATTTAGATTTATTACTTTACAATTACTAATATTCATATTACTTATATTTTTATTGATAATAGTAATTGCTTTCTTATTATAATCATTTAGATAAGCGTATTTAGCATCTCTAGATAATGCTTCTAAAGCTAGATTACCACTTCCAGAGAATAAATCTAATACTACTTTATCTCTTATATCTTCATTAATTATATTAAATAAGTTTTCTTTTACTCTATCTTGAGTTGGTCTTGTTCCTTCTATGTTAAAACCTAAGATATTTCTTCCTTTGTATTTACCACTTATTATTTTCATTTTAAACATCCTTTTTTTATACTTATCTTTTTTAATTCACTATTTATTTTCATTATTAATAAGTTTAATTCTATTTCATTATCTTTATATTTATTAAATAGTTCATTAGATAAGATTTTTTCTTTTATTTTTTCATTTTTAGTTAAATTATATTCTTTTATATCATTTAATAATTCTTTATCTTTAGATATTTCTTTATTTAATACTTTTATGTTTTTTACTTCATTTGTTTCATCTAAAGATTGTTTTAAGTCATCTACTAAATCCATTAATTCTTTCATAAGACACCTCTAAGATATTATAACATATGATTTTAATATAAACTTTTATAAAAATAAGACTAATACTTTAGTCTTATTGCTTATTTTGTTGAGATTTTATTAGATCATCTATTATATCATCTATTTCTGTCGAAAGCTTATTAATTCTGAAATCATCTTCTTCATTACTAAATAGTTCCTTATTCTCAGCACGATACTGTTTTTCTTTTTTTCTATCAGTTCGATATTTAATGGCATATTTATACCAATCATCAGTTATATTTCCTATATCTTTGTCCTTTTTATCATAATACCTACATATTTTTTCTTTTAAATCAAAGTATTCTTTATTAGACTTTTTTAGTTTTATATCTCGCAATGCAATTAATTTATTAATATTTATTGTAATTGGGCTTTCAGATTTATCATATTCATCATTTGACATTTCTTTTCTTTCTTTTAAAACTTGATTTCTTTCATCTGAAGTTAGCCATTTTGTTATTTTTTCTATTTCTTTATCTATTTCTTTAATTGGTAATTCTTTATATTCATTGTAAAACTTGTTATTTTCAATAGTTTTTTCATCTATTAATATATCTATAGCTGCACATTGGTAATCAAGTTCTTTCTCTCTTACTGATCTTACACTTTCTGATAAAGATTCTGCCCATTGATAAAATTCTTTTATTTCGTTTGGTGTATCTTTATCTGATATAATATTATTATTTTCTTTTATAATCTTTAAAATCCATAATTTATCTGATGTGCTCCTATAATCATCAGATTTGTATGTTAATTTTGAAATTTTATCTTTTGTTATAGCTATCTCTTTATCTAGTTCATCTGGTGTTAATGATTTTTTTTCATTGTAATATTCATTGGCTTTTAAAGAACCTAATATCATATCTATATGATGCAAAATACTATTTTTTTTTTCTAATGAGATCACTTTTATTGTAAAGCTCTTTTATTGATAAATTTCTCATTTCTGCATAGTATTCCATTGATTTAAATTCTCGTATTACTCGCATCTTATCCATATCTTCTATAGTCATTTTAACTTACCTCCTATTTAATTATATCATATTTTTTTATTTGTATTCTTTTTTTATAGTTTCTATATAAAAAGATGACTTATTTTAGAAAGTCATCTATAGTCATTAATCTATCATCTATTTCTTCTAATGATATTTGATCTTTTTTACGTGGTTCTTCTACTATTACTTCTTCTTCATTATCTTCTTCTAAAGATTCTACTGGGAATGCTGTTAGAAGATTATGTTTAGATATAGAAGTTCCTGTAGAATATCTATCTGCGATAGGTAATTCAGTTATTTTAACCATATTTATTGAATCATTCTTTATACCTATCATTACTTTATTATCTACAATAAATGTTTTTATTACTTTGTATGGATTATTTTTAACTTCTCTTATTATTTGTAATCCTCTTCTTGGTCTAGACATTGGTGGGAATTCTTTTAGTCTAATTCTCTTTCCAGTACCTTTATCTGTAATAATAGTTAGATATTCATCTTTTTCATATGAGAAGTTATTTATTGAGATTAATTTATCTCCTTTTAGAGTAATTGCTTTAACTCCACTAGCTTTTAATCCTACTTCAGCTATTTCATCTACTGAGTAAGCTATACCATAACCTTTATCTGTTGAAAGGAATACATATGGTTTTAGACATTTGATTGCTGAAAGTAGATGATCTTTTTCTTTTAACTTCATACAAGTAATTGGTTTATTATAACGAGCTGATTTAAATTCTTTTAACTTAGTACGTTTAATCATACCATTTTCAGTAGTTAAAATAATATCAAATTCTCCTTTGAAGTCATATGCTGGTATTACTGATACTATTTCTTCTCCAGCATCTAATGTAATAATATTACTTACATGTTTAGGCATATCTTTCCATTTTAAGTCTGGAATTATATGTACTGGTATATGTAGATAATTTCCATAATTTGTAAATACTAATAATACTTCTTTTGTATTCATCTTAGTTAAAGATAGAATATAATCATTTTCTTTAATAGTTAAATCTTCAAAATTAGATGCAGAATATGATCTATATGAAGTACGTTTAATATAACCATCTTTTGTTACTACAACTACTACATCTTCTTTAGGAATCATTTCTTTTTCATCTATAACTATTTCAGTTATTTCTTCTTTAATATCTGTTAATCTTGGAGTAACATACTCTTTCTTTATATTTTGTAATTCTTTTTTCATTACATGTTTTAGAGCAGCTTCATTATTTAGAATTTGTTCCCAAATTGATATTTTCTTTTCTAAGTCTTTCATTTCTTCTTCTAAAGCAACTACATCAGTATTAGTTAATCTATATAATTGTAATGTTACAATTGCTTCTGCTTGTTCGATACTAAATCCAAATTCTTTTACTAAGTTATCTTTAGCATCTGATTTATTTTTAGATCCTCTAATTACTTTTATTACTTCATCTAATATAGAAATACAT
>CAMVLZ010000035.1 GCA_947168485.1 uncultured Bacillota bacterium
GGAATTGGTTCTCCCCAGAATCTTTGTCTTGAGAAAATCCAATCTCTCATTTTATAATTATTAACTCTTCTACCAATTTTCTTTTCTTCTAACATATCAGAGATTTTCTCTCTAGCTTCATCAACAATCATACCATCAAACTCTTCTGAGTTCATCATCTTATAACCATGACCCATATAATCTTGTTTTTCAATAGCATGTTCAGATATATCTCCACAATCAATTACTTTAATAATTTCTAAATTATGTTCTTGAGCATATTCAAAGTCTCTTTGATCATGACTAGGTACAGCCATAACAGCACCAGTACCATAATCTCCTAATACAAAATCTCCTAAGAATACTGGTACTTCTTTACCATTAACCGGATTAATAGCTTTAATACCATCAATCATAACACCAGTCTTACCTTTATTTAATTCAGTTCTATCCATTGCTGATTTTAAAGAAGTTTCTTTAATATAAGCTTCTACTTCTTTTTTATTTTTAACTCTAGGCATTAATTCTTTAATTAATTTTCCATCAGGAGCAATTACAAAGAAAGTAATACCATAAATAGTTTCAGGACAAGTAGTAAATACAGAAAATTTACCTCCACCAACTATATCTACATCTAATTCAACACCAGTTGATTTACCTATCCAATTTATTTGACCCAATTTAACTCTTTCAGCAAAATTAGTATCTTTAAGTCCTTCTAATAAATCTTCTGCATAGTCACTCATTCTAAGCATCCATTGACTCTTCTCTTTTTGTTCAACTTGAGAACCACATCTTTCACAAACTCCACCAGCAGCATCTTCATTAGATAAAACACTCTTACAAGTAGGACACCAATTAACCGCAATTGTATCCTTATATGCCATTCCATGTTTATAGAATTGTAAGAATTGCCATTGAGTCCACTTATAATACTCAGGATCAGTAGTCGCAAATTCTCTACTCCAATCAAAAGAAAAACCTAATGATTTCATTTGAGATTTAAAAGTTACTATATTCTCTTTTACTGCTTCCTTTGGATGTATATGATTCTTTATAGCATATTGTTCAGCAGGAGCTCCAAATGCATCCCATCCCATTGGATATAGAACATTATATCCCATCATTCTCATCATTCTAGCATAAGAATCTAATGCAGTATAACTTCTAACATGACCTACATGTAATCCAGATCCAGATGGATAAGGAAACTCTACCAATATATAATATGGTTTCTTCTTACTACCATTTTCTGCTTTAAAAGATTCATGTTCATCCCAATAATCTTGCCATTTCTTTTCTATATCTTTATATTTACTCATTATCTTTCATCTTCTTTCTATATTTTCTTCCTATAAAACCATATGTAATAATCATTACTGGAATAATTATAATCAATCCTACTAATAATTGAATTGAAAACTTATCAAACATACTCATTATAGCAGCAATTATCGCAATATCTAATGAAGATACTAATGCTATAACTTGTAAAAATTGATTATAATTAATCTTATTAATATCTATACCATATTTCTTAACTAATAATCTTACTTCAACAGGTTTCTTCTTACTTTCATCATCTTTATATTTTTTAGCTTTATTAACTATAAATATCTCATAAATAATTAATACAAATATATAAGAGAGGACAAATACTATTATATTTTCCATAATTACCTCCAAAAAAAAGCACCCATCCATATAAGGACGAGAGCTTAAGCACACGCGGTACCACCTTATTTTATAGAATAATCTATACAACTTAACTTCTTATCGCGAATCCACGTATATATCTAACATTAGTCAAGTTCATATTACATTTATACTTATTTACACCACCCATAAGCTCTCTTAAATAAATAATAATATTACTACTACTAATAATATATAATATTAAAACAATGTAGTTATTATAATAAATTTTTACCAAAATATCAAATATTATTTATAGAATTATAATAATTATCACTAATCTCTATAACAGTTTCTTTAAAATCAAAGAAATCTCCATTTAAAAATTTACTAATTTGATTTACTAATAAAGGATTATCCCCTATCTCTTCAGAAGTAACATCATCCTTCGCAACATAATTATATAAATAAGTTGCTACATCTAATACAGATCTACTCTTACATTTATTACCCTCTTTTATATAAAGTAAACCTAAAGGATATTTATATAAAATACTTCTTCTTTCACAACTAAACATATCATAGAACTTATTCTCAGATACCATTCTACTTAAACAATCTATTAATATCTCATCATTATCAAAATCACTTCTTAATGTTTCAATAACAGAATAACTATTTACTTCTAAATTATTCTCATATTTAGATAACTCTTCTAATATATCTTTATTATCTAAATACAATCTAACTATAAAATCATAATTTTCTAATAACTTAAGTAATATAAAATCTTTATCATCTACATGAGAATTAACAGATTCATCATACTTAGAATAATCATTATAAATTAAACATAAATGACTATATTTATTACATTCATTTAATATTTCATTTTTCTCATAATCACTATATTTATGTAGTAATTCACAATCATATTCTTTATTTAAATCACCACTAAATAAATGTCTTAATAGAACTTCATATAAAGAGTTACCTTCATCAAAATTAATTTCATCAAGATATCTTAGAATTACTATATCTTTAAGTTTTTTTACAATTTTGAAGTCTTTCATAGTACCTCCTATACATCATTCATATATTCTAATAATTTTAAGAATGTATTAATATATTCTTTTGATAAACCTTTTTTCTTTAATTTTCTAATCTTAATTCTCTTATCAGAAATCTTATCCATAGAGAACATTATATCAGCAATTTCTTCTTTTAAATAAGTTTCTATTTGTAAATCTAAAATAATACTATTAATATCATCATTAAGTATTCTTTGAGAATCTATTTCTATATCTTTACCTTTACAGTTAATAGTAACTTGTCCAATAGTAGGAACACCAGTTAATTCAACTATAAAGTCATTTGTATCAACATAAGTTTTAAAACTAGTAAAAGGTTCTTGATTAAAGAAAACAGTAACATCATCAGCTTCTCTAGTATTTCTAAATACCATTTTATAATTTCTTTTCTCAGGAACTATACCACTCTTACCTTCTAAACTTCTCATAATAACAGTATAGTTATTTCTTAAGTAATTGTAATCTATAGAAGTCTTTAAGAAATAACCTTCTCTATATAAATTAGTTACTCCATCATCATCATATAGAGTATATGTATTACTTATTCCTGGGAATATTTGAATTTCTAAGTCTGTAGGAATACCTGTATTATTATAATCACTCTTATTACTCAAAGGAATGATACTTCCAGCATGAGCAAACACTGGATAATCAGAATCTTTAAAGAATGAAATATACTTCTTATTACCAGGGAATTTTTTACCAGTAACAAAATCATACCAAGTACCTTCAGGTATAAAGAATCTATGTATAGTTCTATTCATAGTAGAATCTTTCTTATCTAAAATAGGACATATCAATAATTGTGAACCAAAATAATATTGGTTTTTATAATTATCATCATCTATAGTCCACATATAATTGTAATAGAATGGTTGAATTAAAGGAGTACCAGTTCTAGTATAATTATATGCTTCAGTATAAATATAAGGTATTAATCTATGACGTAATCTTAAATAATGACGAGCTATTGTTTCTACCTTAGTATCCCATAACCAAGGTTCTTTTTTATAATAAGGTCCACGAGCTCCATGGAATCTAAGTATTGGAGAGAAAACTCCTAATTCCAAATGACGTATATATAAATCTTCATCTTCAATACCACCATGATTACCACATACATCATAACTCCACCAACTAACACCCATATTAGCAGCATCAATATACTTTAATGGTAAAGATTGTAATACTTTCCAACTAATCTCACTAGAACCACCATATAATACAGGATATCTATGTGGAGCAATACAACCACTTCTAGATAATATCAAAGAACGTTTATTATTAGCCCTTGCTTGATCTAAATACATATAATGTTGCAATGCCCAAAGTCTAGTTAAATCATAATTAGCTAAAGAATCATTCCAAAAGAAATCTACACCAGTAGCTTCTAATGGATGTAAAAATATCTTAAAATATAAGTCTAATAATTGAGGATTAAGAGGATCAAAAGGTATAATTGAAGAATCAGATATCTTCAAAGCCTCACTAGCTTGTTTATAAAAAGCTTCATGAGGATAAAATCCCAATATCGGATCAACAACTAATCCAACTCTAATACCTCTCTTATGAAATTCATTAATCATCTTTTTAGGATCTTTTATTAGATTATTATTAAAAGTAAATCCAGTCTTTAAATACTTATAATTAGGAGTATTCCTAATATGCCAATCATGATCAAATAACATAATACCTAAAGGTATTTTTTTCTTTTCAAAATTACCAATTAACTCTTTAATATCATTATCACTATAATTATAATTTCTACTCCACCAATTACCTAAAGCATATCTAGGTATTAATGAAGGTGAACCAGTTAATTTAAAATAATCTATTAATAATTGTTTAAAATCTTTATCATACATCAATACATATAAATCAATATTACCTTCTCTAGGATCCTCTAAAGTACCATCATCCATAATAATCTTACCTAAAGAATCATCTAATGTCGCAAATCCATCTATAGAGAATAATCCTCTTTGTACATTCTTAGGAACATCAACATCTGAAGAGACAGTATTACCAAGTAAATTTCTAGGTTCAGGTACCCCATAATACCAATCCTTTTGTCTATCTACTTCATGTGCATTTAATGTTATTTTTAAGTTTTTAGCTGGATCTAAAGCAGATCCTACAAATGGAGCATCTTTAATGTAATTTAATGTAAAATACTTAGTAGTTATAATCAAAGTCTTATCATCTTGCTGCATCTGCATATCAGGTGTAGAGAAATTTCTTTTTCTAACTAATTGAGTAGGTCTATCATTAAAAACACCACTAGGAGAATATTCACATCTAACAATCATTTCAGATAAAACAGTAATGCGAAAATGTGCACCCTGGACAGTATATTTCTTGTCACTTACAGCTGCACTACTATTAACACTAAATTGTCGCCCTAGTGGATACATACTAACACCTTCCCAATTTATCCTAATAACATATTATCACACTTTATTAACAAAATAAATAAGATTATTTATAAATATTAACCGCATAATACTCT
>CAMVLZ010000036.1 GCA_947168485.1 uncultured Bacillota bacterium
AATAAAGAGCAATCTATTACTATTACATCTTCAACTAACTTAACAGATGAAGAAGTTGAAAAAATGAGAAAAGAAGCTGAAGCTAATAAAGAAGAAGATGAAAAGAAAAAAGAACAAGTAGATCTTAAAAATGAAGCAGAAAGCTTAATCTTCCAAACTGAAAAAACATTAAAAGATATTAAAGATAAAGTATCTGATGATGAAAAAGAAGAATGTGAAGATGCTATTAAAGATTTAAGAAAAGCTTTAGAAGATGAAGACTTTGACGAAATCAAAGAAAAGAAAGATGCTTTACAAGAAAAAGCAATGGCTCTAGCAACAAAATTATATGAATCTGCTGCTAAAGAAAGACAAGAAGCACAAGAAGACGACGAAGATGATGAAAAACCTAAAAAGAAATCTAAAAAGAAAGATGACGATGTAGAAGAAGCAGATATTGAAGAAGATTAATAAATAAAGTTCTAGGAAACTAGAACTTTATTGAAGTAAAGGAGTGCTTATGCAAACATATAATAGTAGAAAAGAAGTACCTGATAAATATAAATGGGATTTATCTGACTTTTATAAATCAGAAGAAGAATTTAATAAAGATTATGATGAAGTAGTTAAATTAATTCCTGAATTAAAAAAGTATAAAAATCATTTAAAAGATGGTAATAAACTATATGAATATTTAGAATTAGATGTAAAAATTTCTCTTATATTTGAAAATTTATATGTCTATTCATATATATTAAATGATCAAGAACTAGGTATTGAAGATAATATTAAGAGATTATCTAAAATAGAAAAAATAAGTCCAGTATACGTTCAAAATACTAGTTTCTTTGATCCTGAAATAATTAATCTTACAAAAGAAGAATTTGATAATTTATTTAAACAAAATAATAATTTAGAAAAATATAGAGTATATTTAGAAGATACATATCGTAGAAAAGAACACTATTTAGATGAAGACAAAGAAAATATAGTTTCTTCTTTAGTTAATGCGATGAATAGTTATGATAATACTTCATCTAATCTAATTAATAATGAAATTGATTATCATACTATTAATGTTGATGGTGAAGAAGTAGAATTAGCTTTAACTAATTTAAGAAAATTTATGCATAATAAAGATGAAAAAATAAGAAAACAAGCATATTTTCAATTTTATAAAGAAATAGATAAACATTCTACTACATTTGCTACATTATTAAATTCATATGTATCAATGAATAATGAATTATCAAAAATTTATAATTTTAAAAATTCATGGGAATCAAAATTATTTGATTTAAAATTATCTAATAAAGTATTTGATACTTTAATTAAAACTACTGAATCTAATTTAGAACCTCTTCATAGATATTATAAATTGACTGCTAAATTACAAGGTAGAGATAAATTAAGAAGTTATGATAGATCATTATTAGATATATCTAGTAATGATATTAAATATAGTATTGAAGATGCTATTGAATTAGTTAAAGAAGCTACTTTACCTTTAGGAGAAGAATATTCTAAAAAGATAAATAAAATATTTGATAATCATTATATAGATTATTGTCAATATAAAGGTAAACAAAGTGGAGGATATTCTATCTCAACTGCTACTAGAAATTCTCGTATATTAATGAGTTTTAATGATGATTTAGAATCTGTTTCAACTATTGCTCATGAAGGTGGACATAATGTTAATCATCAATTTATGATTGAAAATAATCTTCCTCATTATAGAGATAATTCAACTATCGAAGCAGAAGTAACATCTCTTATGAATGAATGCTTATTATCAAATTATTTAGCTGAACATGGTAAAACTAAAGAAGAAAAGTTAATGGGATTAGCTAATATAATTGAAGTGTTTATTTCTAACTTTTATGGAGCAGTTCGTGAAGGTAAAATAGAAAAAGAAATGTATAATTTAGTAGAAAACAATGGTACTCTTACTAAAGAATATCTAAATGATTTAGTATATAAATCTAAAGAATTATATGGAGGAAAATATAAAGAATTAGATGAATATACTAAAAATTCATGGGCTTTAAGAAGTCACTATTATATGAATTTCTATTTATTTAGTTATGCTATAAGTATAGCTGTCGCAACATCAGTTGCTAGTAAAATAATAAATGGAGATAAAGAAGCATTAAATAATTATCTAGAATTTCTAAAATGTGGAGGAGATAAAGAAATAACTGAAACATTTGAAATATTAGGAGTAAATTTAGAAGATAAAAATGTATATGAAGAAGCAATCTCTTTCTTTACTTCATTACTAGATAAATATGAAAAAATATATAATGAATAGGAGGTATTATGAATAATAAAGATTATTACAAAGTATTAGGAGTAGATAAGAATGCATCACAAGATGAAATAAAATCTGCCTTTAGAAAAATGGCTAAAAAATACCATCCTGATTTAAATAAAGATAATCCTGATGCTCAGGATAAATTTAAAGAAATTGGTGAAGCTTATTCTGTACTTTCAGATGAAAATAAAAGAAGAATGTATGATCAATATGGATCAGCCGCAGTAGATGGATCATCTGCTTCAGCAGGACAAGGTTATGGAGGATTTGGAGGATTCCAAGGATTTGATCCAAGTGACTTTGGTTTTGATGATATTTTCTCTTCATTCTTTGGAGGAGGTTTCTCAGGTTTTGGAGGAAATGGAAGAACACGTGCTAGACGTGGTTCTGATACTCTAATGAAGATAAAATTAAAATTTGATGAAGCAATATATGGAGCCGAAAAAAAGATTAATTTAGATGTTATAGAAGATTGTGATGAATGTGATGGTAAAGGTGGTTTTAATGAAAAAACATGTTCTACTTGTAATGGTAGAGGACAAGTTCAAACAAGAACTAATTCAATTTTAGGACCAATCGTAACATCATCAACATGTCCTGATTGTCATGGTACAGGAAAAACATTTAAAAAGACTTGTACAGATTGTAATGGAACAGGAAAAATTAAAACTAATAAAGATATAACTATTAATATTCCTAAAGGAATTAATACTGGAGATAGATTAAGAGTTTCTGGTAAAGGAAATCCTGGAGAAAATGGTGGAGGAAATGGTGATTTATATTTAGAATTTATTGTTGGAGAACATGAATATTTTGAAAGAGATAATGATGATATTTATCTAGAAGTACCATTAACTCTAACAGAAGCAATCCTAGGATGTAAAAAAGAAGTTCCTACATTATATGGTAATGTTAAATTAACAATTCAACCAGGAACTAATAGTGGAGATAAACAAAGAATCAAAGGAAAAGGAGTAGACAATCAAAATAGAAGACGTAAAGGTGATATGTATGTTATCTATAAAGTATATACTCCAAAGAAATTAACAAGAGAACAAAAAGATTTAATATCTAAATTAAATAAAACAGACTTAAATACAAGAGAAATAGAAGATTTTAATGATTTTGTAGAAGCAAATAACTAGTTGCTTCTTTTTTTTGTTTTTGATAAGATTATGAATAGGAGGGTTAAGATGAGTAAGATAGATTTAGATTATATAAATAAACAATTTATTAAATATAATGAAAGACCACTTTCATTAAAAGAAATAGAATATAAAGAAATAAAACATAATGGTAATAAATTAATTGATGATGAAGGAAATGAAATAGGTACTAAAGGAGATTTTTATACTAAGTTAATGATAGAAAAAATATTAACTGAAGGTACTTGGGATGAAAATCCAAGACCAGTATATGAAACAGATGGAAGACCTGCGCATACTTTATCATTAAATAATGAATTATTTTGGAAATATGATTTAACAAAAGGAGAATCTCCATTAATAACATTAAGACCAATTGCTATAGGTAAGAGTATTGGAGAGATACTTTGGATTTATAAAGATGCTACTACAGACTTAGATGTATTAAAAGATAAATATGGAGTAACTTGGTGGGATGAATGGGCATTAAAAGATGAAAATGGTAATCCTACAAGAACTATAGGTAGTACTTATGGAGAAATAATTTCTCATTATGACCAAATGAAAAAATTAATTCAAGAAATAAAAGATGATCCATTTGGAAGAAGACATATTATAGATATGTGGCAACAAGAAGATTTTCAAAAACCACATGGATTAAAACCATGTGCATATTCTAATGTTTGGAATGTAAGAAAAGGTAAAGATGATAAATACTATTTAGATATGAAATTAATCCAAAGATCAAGTGATTTTATGGTAGCTGGATGTATTAATCAAATGCAATATTTATCTCTTTTATACATGGTCGCAAGAGATACAGGATTAACTCCTGGAACATTTACTTGGGATGTAGAAAATGTCCAAATATATGATAGACATATTCCTCAAGCAATAGAAATGTTAAATAGAACACCAATCAATTCAGATGATAATAAAGAACCATATATTGAATTAAATGAAGAAGTACAAAACTTCTATGATATGATGCCATCTGATATTAAAATAAAAAATT
>CAMVLZ010000037.1 GCA_947168485.1 uncultured Bacillota bacterium
GGTACATTAGTTAAATGTCTAACAGATAAAGCAACTCCACCTCTAGTATCTCCATCTAACTTAGTTAATATAACACCAGTTAAACTAAGTCTATCATTAAATCCATTAATAACATTAATCGCATCTTGACCCATCATAGAATCTATAACAAGAAGTGTTTCATCTATATTAATAGCCTTAGATATATTATCTAACTCATCCATTAAATCTTCATCTATTTGAAGACGACCAGCAGTATCTATTAATACATAGTCAAACTTATTTTCTTTAGCATACTCAATCGCATTATTAACAATCTTAACAGGATCATTTTTACCTTCATCATACACTTCAATATTTAACTCTTTACCAAGTTGTTTTAATTGATCAATAGCAGCTGGTCTATATACATCACAAGCTACCATTAATGGTTTTTTCTTTTCTTTTTTTCTTAAATAATTTGCTAATTTCGCAATAGTAGTAGTTTTACCAGAACCTTGTAAACCAACTAACATCAAAATAGAAGGATTACCTTTAACATATAAAGGACTAGCTTCTCCACCAAGTAATTCAACTAATTCATCCTTAACAATTTTAACAAACATATCACCAGGATTAATACTAGATCTTACCTCAGTACCAAGAGCTTTCTCTTTTACATTATTAGTAAACTCTTTTACTACTTTATAGTTAACATCAGCTTCTAATAAAGCTAATCTAATTTCTCTCATCATGGAATCAATATTATCTTCAGTAATCATTCCATAACCTTTAATTTTATTAATCGCGTTTTGTAGTCTATCTCCTAAATCTTCTAACATTGTCATCACCTAATAATTATTATACAAGAAAAAAATAATTAATCAAAAAAAAATAGTCATTTAGACTATTTTTTAACTAAAATCATCTGGATCTAATGAATCATCATCGTCATCATCATCTAAGATAATATCATCATCACTAGCTTGTGCTTCAGAAGAATTATCACTAGATTCACCAACAGCAGTATAATTACTATTATCCACTAATTCAGGTACTGCGAATCCTCCATTATCAACATCTTCTTCAACAATAGGTTCAGCAATAGCACTACTCAATGTAGGTGCACTTTCCTCTTTATCATCAAGTACATCAACTAAAGCAGTACCATTATCAGTCTTTGGAACATCATCTGCAGGAGTACTATTATTATCCAATACATCTACTAATGGAGTTCCATTATCTGTTTTTGGTACATCTTCTGAAGGAGCCTTACTATTATTATCAACCACATTAACTAATGGAGTTCCATTATCAGTCTTTGGAACATCACTTGCAGGAGCATTACCATTATTATCTAAAACATTAACTAATGGAGTTCCATTATCAGTTTTAGGAACATCACTAGAATTATTATTTTCTCCAACTATACCAACTAAAGGTACACCAGTATCTGTTGTAGGTACATTAGAATTAGTATTTTCTACTTTTCCTGGTACAGCACCAATTAATTGAGCAACATCATTACTAAAATTATTATCAGCAGGTTTAAGTTCAGGATTTGTCATTTCAGGTATATTAGTAGTACCCATATCTGCTTTTATTTCTTCATTAAGAGAACTAGCAGCATTTTCTATATAACCAGAATTAACAGAATCACTTCTAGTATTAGAAACACCATTATTATTACCATTCCAAATCTTAACAACATCAGCATTTCCACTCCATGGAGCAGGATCTGGCATTTCCATTCTAATTATTAATGGTATTCTAAATCCTAATCCGAAACCTAAACAAGTACCTGATTGTAATGTTTTTTGTTTCTCAACAATTTCTTCACTAATATTTGGAACCATCTTTCTAATATATTCAACATCAACAGGGTGGTTCATCTTAAATATTAAGAAATTTGTACATTGTGAAATAACAGTATCAGATAATTCAACAGGTCTTTGTGTAATTAAACCTAATATAACACCATATTTACGACCCTCTTTAGCAATTCTTTCAAAGATATTATATCCTATTAAGAATCTATCTGTATCATTTTGAACATATCTATGTGCTTCTTCACAAACTATATGGAAAGGAATACTTCCTCTATTCTTTAATCCTTTAGCAAACTCAAATACTAATCTAGAATAAATTTTAACTATTACTTTAGCAAAATCATCATCTACATCATCTAAATTAATATTAATAATTTGATATTTATTACCATTTTCTAATATTAAATTACTTAAAAAATCTTGTAATGGTATATATTCAGGAACATCAAAGTATTTAGCATTATTACCAACTATTAAAGCATGTAATCTAACTCTTATAGTAACCGCATCACCATAAGTATTTTGATTTCTTAACCAACCTTCACTAATCAAAGTAAAGTTTAATGCTTTCTCTAAAGTATCTAAAGTATAATAAACTCCACCCTTAGGTTCATAATTATCATACTTCTCATCTATAAATGAAGATACATATTCAGTTAATAAAACACTTTCACTAAATTGACCTTCTGAATCTATTAAGAAACATTCTCTAAATTTTCTAGTATAACCAATACCTTGTACTGGAGCTTCTAAATTAAATTGTTGTGTAGAGCAACTAGCTAAAATAGAAAATATTTCATTTCTCTTATTAGGACTAGTTTCATTTGTATATAAAATAGTCATTATAGCTTTCGCAATCAAATGATTCTTATAAGCATTCGCATCCATATCATCTTGAGAAAAGATTAAAGCTAATTTTAACATTCTTTCTATAATAGGTAATTGAGAATGAGAATCACATTGTAATAACAAAGCTAAATCTTGTACATTTAATAAATATATAGGTAATCTTAATTTTTCTCCTAATCCATCAGCTTCATTAGTAGAAATAAATCTATAATGATAATTAGGATTAATAGTACTTAAATTATTAAAAGCATTATAATACTCACCAGATGAATCAAATAATAAGATATTAGCCTTATATGGATATAATCTTTCATCATGAAACATATTTTGAAATAATCTAGTAACACCACATGATTTACCTGATCCAGTATTACCCATTATCGCAAAATGGTTACTAAAGAAATTATTAACATCTAAGTAGATAGGAAATCCATCATAGAAAGGACTATTACCTAATTTCATAAATCCATCTACATCTTGACCACATATCATAGGGATTTCACTTTGTTCAACAACTCTTACTTTAGCATCTATTTTAGGCTTTCTTAATGTTCCAGGAACAACTTTATCATTAACAATTTCACCCAAAAACCTGGCCTTAACTAAATCTCCATCAAGGTCATCAACTTCTCCTAAAACTTTTTTAGTATCGTCTTCAAATATAAGATGTAAATTCATTAAATTCATACTGATATTTTCAGCATCTTTTAATTTAATATTACACCCCTTATCGCTAATATAAACTATCTTATCAAACATAGACATCCCCTCTATTTTACCTATATAAATTATAACCATAAAAAAAGAATTATACAAGTATTAATTCTTTTTAATTCTTAAATCCATTATCTAAAATATTCATAATATCTTTTTTTATATTTTCATCACTAATCTCATTAACTTTATCTTTTATTTGATTAAATATTTTATATACATGAAGACTCTCTTCTAATTCTTCTAATTTATCAATAGCCATCTTTAATTGTTTAAATACAGCATTCCTACTAACAGAATACTTATCACCTATCTCCCCATAACTTAAATTATCAAAATAATAATCTCTAAAATAATCTTTTTGTTTATCTGTTAATAACTCTCCATAAATATCAAATAAATCATTATAATAAAATACCTCATCCATAATAAACTCCTAAACTAATAATAAACATAATACTAAATACAATACCTATTATTAAATATAATATTGAATTTAATTTCATATTCTTTTTATAACTATTAAGAAACATCTCATAAAAAGATAAACTTATAAACAAAAAGAATAATATCTTAAAATCACTATTAAAGAAATATAATATTCCAAAAATAACTGTTAATAATATAATAAGTATTTGTATATAAGAAAATATCTTTTTAAACATTACATCATATCCTTAAATAATCCATATATATATTTTTCTATATCAAAACTAACTAAATCATCCATAGTTTCTCCAAGACCTATATATTTAACAGGAATTCCAACTTCTTCTTTTATTGCAAGAACAATACCACCTTTCGCAGTACCATCCATCTTAGTTAATACAATTCCGGTTATATTAGTAATTTCTTTAAATGCTTTAGCTTGAGCAATACCATTTTGACCAGTAGCCGCATCTATAACAAGTAATGTTTCACTACATCCACCATCAACAAGTTTATTGATAACACCATTCATTTTTTCTAATTCATGCATCAAATTAACTTTGTTTTGTAGACGA
>CAMVLZ010000038.1 GCA_947168485.1 uncultured Bacillota bacterium
TGATTATTTGCTGCTTAGAAGGAAATAAAACAAATGAATTTTATAAGCATATAGGAGGTAAACTAGTAAAAACAAAAATACATGATAGATTACAATTACCAGAAAATATTTATTATTTTGAAAAGATATAAATAGGTGATGTTTATGAAGATATTTTTAATAAGACATGGAGAATCAATGCAAAATACTAAAGAAAATTATGTTGTTGGACTACCAGATCATAAGGTATATTTAACTGAAAAAGGAAAAGAAGAAGCACATCTCGCAGGAGAATATTTATCAAAGTATATAAAAGAAAATAATATAGATTTAAATAATGCAGTGATGTGGGTTAGTCCTTATACAAGAACAAGAGAAACTGCTCAAATAATTAATGGGTATTTAAATATAAATAAAGTAAAAGAAGATATTACGTTAATTGAACAAAGATATGGATTATTTAGTGATAAAGAAATTAGTATATTGAAAGAACTATATCCAAATGAATTTTCACACTATGATAATTATTATCAAAATGAAGGTAAGTTTTATGCTAAATTACCCCAAGGAGAAAGCCCATTCGATGTAGCACTAAGAACTAAACAATTTATTGAAACAATCCATAGAGATAAAGAAGATATATTGTTTGTAGTATCACATGGTACGACTATAAAGACTATTATAATGAATTATCTTCATTATTCTCCAGAATGGTATAGTAAAGAACCAACTCCAAAAAACTGTTCTATTAGATTAATTGAATCAAATAATAAGTATACAACTGAAAAATATATTTATAATAAACCAAATAAAGTAAAAACTAAAAAATATAAAAAATAAACTTGTCAATACAAGTTTTTTCTTTACGACAATTTACAAATTATTGTAGAAAAGTATACATTCATTTAACAATACCATGGTAAAATAAAATTAATAATAGGAGTGTATGATTATGTCTAAGATGAGAAAAAGAATTATTTATTCAATATTATTAATTACAGTACTATCAGTTAGTATATTTTTAGGAGTGAATAGAAAAGATATTTATATCAATAAAAAACTGTCTACTAAAGAATATTCATATTTACCAACTGAGGCTAAGAATATTATAAAGGATGTTTATAAAGAAACAGGTACTTTAGTTAAAACAGAAAAGAATAAAGAAGAGAATGTTCCATATTTAAATCCTAAATATGTAGAATATTTAACTATGTCAAATGAAGAAAAAAGTAATCTAGATATAATACCTAATCTATACACTGTAGATTATGATTATACAAAAGTAGAATCATCTGGAGATTTAGAAAGTTCTTATGATTTAAGAAATGTTAATGGAAAAAAATTTATTACACCATTAAAGAATCAAGGAAATTTAGGAGTATGTTGGGCAGTAAGTGCTACTGAACAAGCAGAAAGTTTATTATTACAAAAAAATAATACGTCTTATAATTCTAATTCAAAAATCTTTTCACCTAGACAAATAGATTATGCGACTAGTACAGATGGAATTGATAGTTTTACTAATGAATATGGTTATAGAAATATAGGTACTGGTGGAAACTTCTATATGTCATCTGAAATTCTATCTTATGGTTTATCATTAGTAGATGAATCAAAAATGCCATATAACGTATTAAAAAATAAAAAGGAGTTATCTGAAGTTCTTAGTTATAAAGATTCTAACTATGAATTAAATAATGCAGTAGGATTACCTAATATATACCAAAGAGAAAATTTAGACTATGAAGAAAACTTACAATATTGTGCAAATAATTATCCTGATACAAATGATTTAAATGCATGTATTGCAGAATATCAAACAGAATTAAAGAATAAATATATTGAAGTAATTAAAGAAGGAGTAAAAAATTATGGAGGTGTTGTAGTTGAAACTGTATCACCTCAAGGTAGTTGTGGATTTAAAAATAGTGATGGTAACTATGTTATAGATCAACATGCTTGCTATAAAGATGCTGAAGGTCATGCTATGCAAATAATTGGATGGGATGATGAATATAGTTATTCTTATTGTAAACTAAGTAGTTCAAATGCCAACGTAAATTCTAATGGAACTTGTTCAAGTGGAACTAAAGTAACAGGAAAAGGAGCTTTCTTAATTAGAAACTCGTGGGGTGAAGGTGAATATAGTTACCCATATATGACTTATAATTCTGTAGATAATGATAAAAATTCTCCAGGTTATTATTATATGACTGATATGAATCCTACATCAGAACGTACTTGGGATAATCTTTATGCTAAATCATTTAATAAAGAATCAACATATCGTTTCGCAAGAACTATAACAAGTTCATTTACAAAGAAAATATCTGGAACAGAAAAAATAGAAAAGATTAAATTTAATGCTATGACAGCAGATGCTACTTACTCAGTAGAAATCGCAACAGGAGGAAGTAATCATAGATATAATAATGTTTTACAAACAACATATCCAGGTATATATACAATAGATTTAAGTGACAAGAATGTATATTTAAATAATGACGATTTTACAATTACTTTGTCTACATCAGATTCAAAATCATATACAATGAAGAATTCAATTTCAGTATTTACATCTAATGTTGACGAAGAACCAATTGTAAAGATGAAAGACTTCAAAGGATGGGTTATTGATTCACCAAGAGTAGTAACAAGTAGAGTCTTTACATATACAAAAAATATTCCGTCAGGAGAAGAAATTAACTTTACGTTAAAGAAAAGTGATGGACAAGATTATTCTAATTATTTGACAGTGACAAACAATGTAGTTGCTGACAACAATGTAAATCCAATTGTAACAGTTGCTAAAGGTTTACCAGTAGGAGATTATACTCTTAGTGAATACTATGGAACTGCAAAAGAAGATGTAACAGTAAGAGTAAAAGGTCAACCTATAACAGTAACTTATTATGCTAATAATGGAACAAATAATAGTATAGTAGAAAATCAATATACTCAAACTCCATTCACATTAAAAGCAAATAACTTCTCAAAAACAGGATATAAGTTTATTGGATGGACTACATCATCTAATGGTTCAGGAACATTCTATTCTAATAAACAAACTATAGAGAGTTTAGATGATAATTTAGTATTATATGCTCAATGGGAACCTATAAAATATAGATTAACATTTGATGCGAATGGTGGAGAAGGAACTCTTGAAGATCAAATTATTCCATATGATACTTATAGATTTATTCAAGCAAATATGTTTACAAGAACAGGATATACTTTTGTTGAATGGAATACAGAATCAGATGGAACAGGTACTAGATATGTAGATAATCAAATGATACGTAATATTGTAGATGATGAATATATAATTACTTTATATGCACAATGGAAACCTATTACTTATAAAGTATTATTCAATAGTAATGGTGGACAAGGTACTATGTCATCTCAAACATTTACATATGATAATCAAACTGGTTCTTTAGAAAGAAATAAATTCACAAGAAAAGGATATACATTTACTTGGTGGAATACAAAAGCAGATGGTACAGGTACTATTTATCATGATGGAAAAACAATTATAAATATAACAACAAAAAATAATGATGAAATAGAATTATTTGCTCAGTGGACACCTAATACATACAAAGTAACATTTGATTCAAATGGTGGAGAAGGATCAATGGATAATTTATCTGTTACATATGACTCTCCAAAGAACTTACCAATAAATACTTATACAAAAGAAAATTATCAATTTAAAGAATGGAATACAAAAGCAGATGGTACAGGAGAAACATACATAGATGGACAAGAAGTTTCTTTAGAAGATAATATTACATTGTATGCTATATGGACTAAATTAGAAGGAAAAATAACATATAATTCAAATAATGATAATAATGAGTATAAAGTACAATCAATTAATTATGATGAAGATACTACTTTAGATAATAATTCATTTGAATATACTAATTATGTATTTATTAATTGGAATACAAAACCTGATGGTACAGGAACAACATATAATAATAATCAAGTAGTAAATCTACAAGAAAATTTAGAATTATATGCTCAATGGGAAATAAAGAAGTATACTATTACATTTAATATGAATGGTTCTAATTTAACTAGACCAGCTAACTTAAAAGTATCTATATTAGATAATGTTGTATTTCCTATAGTAAAATCTAATGATTATTATGATTTCTATGGATGGTATTTAGATTCTAAATGTACTAAATACTTTAGTGATAAAAAGTTAACAAGCAATATTACTTTATATGCAAAAACATCTAAAAAAATAGGTAAAATGACTATAAAAGGTATCGCAAACAAAT
>CAMVLZ010000039.1 GCA_947168485.1 uncultured Bacillota bacterium
TACCACTAACTACTTTACCATTTTCAATTACACGATTATCATTTAATTCATGATAATAAACAATATACTTATTATCTAATAATTTATTATTATTTTTAATAGAATAACTAGTATTATCAATAGGTTTTGATTTGTTAACGCCCTTAACTGCATTATTTAAAATAGATGTTCCTAAAACCCTAGTATTTCCACTAGTATAAGATGTTTTATATTTACTTTTACAATTCTTTTCTTTACTATTAATGGTAACTTTTGCTTTATTATCATAATTAGCAGTAAAAGAAATATTTTGTTTATCATATTGTTTATCTAATAAACTTGAAAAGTCAAAATTTAAAGCATTTAAATATACTGACATAGAGAAACTACTACAATCAATAAAGAACTGATTAGTTCTACTAATCCCTTCTGGAGTAGTATTAAATGTTCTAAATGAATAACTATAATTAAATTTATTTACTTTATTATTATTAGCAGTTCTAGTTACTTTTCCATTACTTAAACCATAAATAAGTCCTGCATCAAGTTGCTTTTGTTCATAGTCTGAATATCTATGTTTATATAAATATTGTAATGCTGTACCTACAACAGCATTTTCTAATTCACTTCTTTTAACATTTTTTGTTATAACAGATTGAATATTTTTAGTTTTAGATGTTGTAACAGATTGAATATTATTAGGTCCATATTCAGATTTTCTCATATTATTTATTTTAAACATTCCAATTCCACCAATAATAACTAATAAAATTGAAATAACTATTTTCATATTTCTAGTCATATATAATACCTACTTTCTAATCATTAAACATTTTCTTTAAGAATGGTTTAATAAACTCATAAATAAAGAAAGAGAATACATTAAATAATATTACCATCAAAACATCAGTAATACTCAAAGTACTTATACTTATTAAAGAACCTACTGGTGTTAAGAAGAATATTAATTCTACTACTAATAAAACAAGTAAACTTATATTCATAATTTTATTAGAGAATAATCCTTGATTAATAACAGCACTCTTTAAATTTCTACATGTAATTGCATAAACTAATTCTTGAACAACTAATGATAAAAGTGCAACTTCCATAGCAATACCAGGATTAATATAACTAGAAGTATAAAAATATACAAATAGTACCATAATAGTTTCAACTATAGCTGATGTAATAATACATGAAAGTATAAAAGGTGTAAATATAGGTTTATTAACACTATTAGGTTTTTCATTCATAATACCTTTAGATGCACCCTCAAATGATAAAGCTATACTAGGAATACTATCAGTAATTAAATCTATAAATAATATATGTATAGGAAGTAATATTACATTACCAGTAAACATTCCAGTAATAACAATTAATAATTCTGCTATATTAGATGATAATGAATATACAACATTATTTCTAATATTAGCAAATATTCTTCTACCCTCTTTAACAGCAACAACTATAGTAGAAAAACTCTCTTCTAAAAGAACAACATCACTTACATTTTTAGTAACATCAGTACCAGTAATACCCATACCTATACCAACATTAGCATCTTTTATAGCAGGAGCATCATTAACTCCATCACCAGTCATCGCTACAATTAAATCTTGTTTTTGTAAAGCATGTATAATTCTTAACTTATGAGTAGGACTAACTCTAGCATAAACATTATATTTATTAACAACTTCAACTAATTCTTCATCAGAATATTTATCTAATTCAGAACCTAATATACCTTCAGAATCATCTTTAATAATACCTACTTCTTTCGCAATAGCACATGCAGTAATTAAAGAATCTCCTGTAATCATTATAGGTCTAATTGAAGCTTTCTTACATTGTTTAACACTATCTTTAACACTCTCTCTAGGAGGATCAATTATACCTACAACACCACATAATATCAAATCAGATTCTTCTTCTAAAACAGCCTTACCACTCTTAGGAGTATTAGATAATTCTTTATAAGCATAAGACATAACTCTCAAAGCACGAGAAGCCATCTCATTTGCAGTATCACTAATTTCTTTTTTCTTTTTATCACTTAACTTAGTCTTTTTATCACCAATATATTTACATTTATTTAATACATTAGAAAATGACCCTTTAACTAAAATATAACATTTACCATCAATAAAATTAACAGTACTCATCATCTTCCTATCAGAATCAAATGGAGCAGATATAATTCTCTTATGATTAATTCTCATATCCATTATATCTATATTCTTATCTTGTAAATAAGTATATAAACAACTCTCAGTAGGATCACCAACGAACTCATTATTTTCAATTAATGTATCATTACAAAGACCAAATACATAATTTAACATTTCTTGATTATAAACTATATCTTCTTGTACATGCATCTTATTTTGAGTAATAGTACCAGTCTTATCAGAACATATAACATTAATAGAACCTAAAGTCTCTACAGCACTCATTTGTCTAACAACAGCTTTTCTTTTTAACAAAGCACTTGTTCCATTAGATAGTGTAATTGTTATAACTGCAGGTAACCCTTCAGGAATAGCCGCAACAGCTAATGAAGCACATAACATAATTGCTTCCATCAAAGTAGAATTAGTAAATACACTATAGAAGAATATAAATATTAAAATAATAAATATTAATTTAGTTATAGTTTTACTAATCTCACTAATCTTTCTTTCTAAAGGAGTTTCAACCTTATAAGGTGTATTAAGAGAAGTTGCTACTTTACCTAATTCAGTATTCATACCAGTCGCAGTAACAATAGCTTCACATCTACCACTAGTAACATTAGATGACGAAAATATCATATTAAATTGATCTTGTATTTGATCACCTTTACTTATTACTCTAGATGTCTTTTCTATTGGAACACTTTCACCAGTTAAAGCAGATTCATCAACAAAAAAATTATCAGATTCAATTATTCTCGCATCAGCTGCTACTCTATCACCAGCTTGTAAAACAATAATATCACCAACTACTATATCTTTAGAATCAATTAATTCTAATTTTCCATCTCTTTTAACTAATGATTTCTTTACAATATAACTCTTCAAACCTTCAAGAGTAACTTCAGCTTTTACTTCTTGTAAAAATCCCATTATAGCATTCAAAAATACAACAACAAATATAACTATAGGATCAGTAAAATTATGATCTACTAATATACCATAAATAGTCATAATAATACCTACTATAATCAATATAATAATCATCATATCTTTAAATTGTTCTAAAAAAATACTAAATTTAGACTTACTTTTCTTTTCAATTAACTCATTATACCCATCTTTTTCAAGTCTCTTATTAACTTCTTCGGTAGTAAGACCCTTCTTAGTACTACTTAACAACTTATAAACTTCTTCTATATTCTTATCATACATAATCACACCACCATACTATATTAATTATATTATTTATAATATTTTTTTTCAATTAAAAAAAAATCAGTATTAAACTGATTTTATCCAACTTTCTCACAAGTATAACCTGTTCTTTGTAATGAAGTTTGTACAGTGTCTACATTATCACCATAACTAAATTCAGGTACAGTACCACCAGACTCAGAAAATTGACTAGCAAGTGACTCTTTATCTAAACCTTCTAAATTAATTTCTTGTTTCATAGTTGCTGAAGTAGAATTAATATTACACTCGACTGATATTTTAGAATTTTCACTAGTATTTTGATCCAATAATCTACACATACTATCTCTAGAATTTAATTCATTAGCATCTTCTCTACTACCAGTAGCTTCTTCAACATAAGTATAATTAATTATTTGATTATTAGTAAATCTATAATTTTGACTATAATCTACTCTAATAGTATCAGTATTCTTCATCATCTTACATCTTA
>CAMVLZ010000040.1 GCA_947168485.1 uncultured Bacillota bacterium
TGTTTTAATTCTTTATAAGCTTTTTTTGCTAAAGAAATTTGTCTTGAATTAGATAAGTAAGTAAAATCTTTTGTTTTTATTTCTTCTATATTAAATAATTCTTTTATCTTTGTTTTTAATTCATCTATACCACAATTTTTAATAGTAGAAGTTTCAACTATATTATTTATATCTTCAGGTAATTTTAATTTTGTTTTTAAATCTTTTTTATTTACTACTACTATTCTTGGTTTATTCTTAGTTTTTTCTAATATTTCTTCATCTTCTTGAGTTAATTTCTCATTATTATTTAGTACTACTATTACTAAATCTGCTTCTTTTATTAAAGATAATGATTTTTCTACTCCAATAGATTCTACTACATTTTCAGTTTTTCTAATACCTGCTGTATCTATCATTTTTAATAAGATTCCATCTAAAAGTATTTCTCCTTCTACTATATCTCTAGTTGTACCTGCGATATCTGTTACTATAGCTTTATCTTCATTTAATAAACTATTAAGAAGAGAACTTTTTCCTACATTTGGTCTTCCTAATATTACTGTTTTTATACCTTCTTTGACAGGTAATGTATTTTTTGATTCTTTAATTAGTTTATTAAGATCTTTTTTCATTATTTCTAAGTTATCTTTTATATTATCTTTAGTTACTACTTCTATATCATAGTATTCTGGATAATCTATATTAACTTCTATTTGTGATAATAATTGTTTTAAATTATTTCTAAAATCTATTATTAAGTTAGATATATTTCCTTTTAAAGATGAGATTGCTAAAGATCTTGCTTCATCTGATTTAGATTCAATAATATCCATTACTGATTCTGATTCAATTAAGTCTATTCTTCCATTTAGAAAAGCTCTTTTTGTAAATTCACCTGGTTCTGCTAAACGAGCTCCATTTTCTAACATTGTTTCTAGTATTCTGTTAGTTGCAATTATTCCACCATGACAATTTATTTCAACAATATTTTCTCTTGTATATGTTCTTGGTTCTTTCATAATAGATACTAATACTTCATCTATTGTTTCAGAATCATTTTTTATATATCCATAATTTATAGTATGAGAATCTACTTTTGTTAAATCTTTTCCTTCAAAGCAATTATTAACTATTTCTATAGCATCTTTACCAGATAATCTAACAATTGATATTGCCCCTACCCCTAATGCAGTAGATATTGCTACAATAGTATCTTCCATATACTTCACTCCTTAAGTCGAAGATATTATATCATTATTTTTATAAAATTAGAAGTTAGTTTATATTACTTGACTTAATATATTTATTAATAAATAATAAATATAGGTGATTAGATGATTAAATTAATAGAAGGTTCTTGTGTTGATCAAAATGTTGATGCTATAGTTAACGCTGCTAACGATAGATTACTTTCAGGAGGTGGTGTTTGTGGTGCTATTTTTAAAAGAGCTGGATATTATGAATTAAATAAAGCTTGTCAAGAATATAATGTTCCTTTAAAAGATGGAGATGCTGTTATTACTCCATCAGTTAATATTACTAATGCTAAGTACATAATACATGCAGTTGGTCCTGATTTTAATAATACAAACGCTTTATTAGATGATTTGTATAAAGCTTATTATAATTCTTTAATAGTATTAAAAGATCACAACTTACATAGTATAGCTTTTCCACTTATAAGTTCTGGTATATTTGGAGGTAATTTAGATAATCCAATAAAAATTTCCACAGAATTCTGTGTAAAAGCATATTATGAGTTTATAAAAAATTATCCTAGTTATGATTTAGATGTCTTAGTATGTTGCTTTTCACATAATGAGTTTATTGAAGCAAATAAAATATTTAAAAAGTAGAAACTAATGTTTCTACTTTTTTTATCTTCTGAATAATTTTTTTATTTTTGATTCTTTTACTACAACAGGTTCTTCTTTTACTTCAGATTCTATTGTTTCTTCTGTTTCTGGTACTTCTTCTTGTTTCTTTTCTTTTTTATAAAGACTAGCTGTTAATGTGATATCAAAAACTTCATTATTAAGAATTCTTTCTTTTAGTTCTTCAAATGATTGTGGTCCTTCATAATCTAAACCTGTTTCTTTAATAGATTTCATTAATCTATTAAATGGTATAAATCCTTGAAGACTATAAGAACTATTATGTTGATTAGTTTTTTCACCATCTAAGAAGCAATCTACTTTTTCAGTATAAAAACGAATCATTCCATCGATTGGTTCTGCATTTTCTTTAATGTTATTATCTTTATCAACGTCATTAGCATCATAAATTAATCCTAATAATAAATTTAGTTTAACAGTATCAAAATCATAATGATATCCATATCTTTTTGTTATTTCTTTCATTACTTCAGTAATTAAGTAAAATTCATTTTTTGTTTTTGCTTGTTCTAGATTATCTTTCATATAATTTAGATCTGTTCTAACTTCTCCATCATTAAAGTAATTTACAAATACATTTTTATATTCTTTTTTTGCATCTCTTAATTCTTCTATGAATGATTTTTCCAACTTAAACCCTCCTTTTTTATATTTGTTTGAATAGGCCCCTCAAACTAAGTTTGTATTATAATACTAGTTTTGGTATAATTAAAATACATATTTTTTATGTTATATATAACCTGTGGTTATGGAGGGGCTTATGAAAACTAATTTAGAATTATATAAAACTTTTTATTATGTCGCTAAGAATAAAAGTATTACTCAAGCTTCTAATGAATTATTAGTTAGTCAACCTGCTGTTAGTAAAGCTATAAAAGTACTAGAAAGAGATTTAAATACTACGTTATTTAATAGAAGTAAAGATGGTGTTTCTTTAACTAATGCTGGTGAATTGCTTTTTAATAAAATTAAAAAAGCTATGGAATTAATTAATTCTGCTGAAGAAGATATTAGTAGTTTAAATAATATGGAACAAGGTACTATAAATATTGGTGCTGGAAATACTATTATGCAACGTTATTTAATGCCTTATATTAAAGAGTTTCATAAATTATATCCAAATATAAATGTAATTGTTCATACTGTAGTTACTCCGGAATTAATTAAAAGAGCTCAAGTAGGATTAGTAGATATTGTTTTTACTCATTTACCTAATAATATTCCTGATAATTTTGATATTATTAAAATTAAAAATTTACATGATATCTTAGTTGTTAATAAAGATAGTATTTATAAAGACAAATTAATTACTAAAAAAGATTTAAAAGAACTTCCTTTAGTATTATTACCTTTTAATGCTTCTAATAGACTTAATTTTAATAAATTTTGTTCTACAAATAATATAATAATTAATCCACTTATGGAGATTGGTAATGATTTAATCATAGAAGATTGTGCATTAAATGGATTAGGTGTTGGTTTAGTTGTTAGAGAATATGTTCAATCTAAATTAGATAGTAATGATTTATTTGAATTAAAAACCAATTTTACTATAAAAGAAAAAGATCTAGTTTGTTTAGTAGAAAAAACTAGATCTAATAATATTATTATTAATAATTTTATAAAATTACTAAAATAAAATATCCACAATTGCTGTGGATATTTTTTAATATGTTCCTGAAATTATAATCATTATAGCGAAAGTTATATATATTAATAAACAAAAAGCTAATCCAACAATTCCTGTTATCATTCCAGATAGTCCTAATTTAGAACCATTCTTTTTATATGTTTTAGTTCCTAATACTATAGCAATTATTCCGGTAGGTAATGATATATACCAGAAAAATGTTGTAAATAAAGATATAATTCCTAATACTAATGATACTATATGTGATACAATTCTTTTTTCTTTCTTTTC
>CAMVLZ010000041.1 GCA_947168485.1 uncultured Bacillota bacterium
AACACCATTCATTTTTTCTAATTCATGCATCAAATTAACTTTGTTTTGTAGACGACCAGCAGTATCGACAAGTACTACATCACAATTCTTTTCTTTAGCACTTTCTATACCATCATACAAAACAGATGAAGGATCAGAATTTTCTTTTCCACCAAAGAACTCTACTCCAACACGATTACTCCATTCATGTAATTGTTCAACAGCACCTGCTCTAAATGTATCTCCAGCGACCATCATAACTTTCTTATCATCATCTTTTAATTTCTTCGCAATCTTCGCAATAGTAGTAGTCTTACCAACTCCATTAACCCCAACAAATAATATAACTGTAATATCTTTATCATTAAATTGAATCTTATTAGTTAATATTTCATCATTAACATATATAATGAATAACTCATCTACAATTATTTCTTTTAACTCAGATGGATCATCAATATGTTCTTTATTAACTCTAGATCTTAATCTATCAATAAAATCCATAACAGTATTAACACCAATATCTGCCATGATTAAAATTTCTTCTAATTCATCAAAATATTCGTCAGTTATTTTCTTATATTTATTAGTCAAATTAGCTAATTTAGAAACAAAACCCTCTCTAGATTTAGATAAACCCTTCTCATAAACCTTTACCTCAGATTTTTCTTTCTCTTTTTTATTAACTTTTTCTTTTTTAACTTTTTTCTTTTCCACAACTTTTGTTGATTCTTTTTTCTCTTCAAGTTTTTCTTCCACAACTTCTGTGGAAACTTCTTTATCTTCTACATTTTCTTCAACAGTCTCTGTGGATTCATCTAAATCTTCTTCCACTACTTCATCAATTATTTTTTCATCATCATTAGACTTAAACATATTTTTAATTTTGCTAAATAATCCCATTGTCATCACCTAATCATATTATATCATGTAAATTTACAAATAAAAAGAACATATACTACTCATAAAAATAACAAAAAAGATTATAATAAACTTAAGAAGAATAATTCTTATGAAAAAATATATTAGAGGTGAAAAGATGAAAGATAAACAAAGTAATAAAAAATTTATCATAATAATAGTAATACTAGTAGTAATAATTCTTTTACTTGGAGGATATATAGTAAAAGACAAATTTCTAACTAAACAAGAAAAGAATGTAAATACAGAAGAAAAAACTCAAAAAGAAACAAAAGATAATGATGAATTAGTTGAAGAGTCTATTGAAATGACTGAAAAAGCTCTAAAGAATTATTTAGATCGTATAGGACCTGATTCTAAAATTATTAGTGAAGATGAAGTTACAGTAGATACAATATCATTATCAGAAAAAATTGGATATATTAATCCATATATCTCACCTAAAGTTAAAAGATCTTCAGATTACTCATATGAGTATATAAAAGAAGATGATTTAAAAAATATGGTAAATGAAGTATATGGACCTAATACATATCAAAAAACAACATTTAATCTTGGTTGTGGAACATTTAGTTTAAATGAAAAAACTAAACTATATACAGCACAAACTGGTTGTGGAGGAACTTCTGCTACATTCGAATCAAATGAAATGATTAACTATAAAGCAACTAAATCAAAACTAGAAATAGTAACAGCTTATGCTATATATGATGGTACTACTAATAAGATATATAAAGATGCTGCTCAAAAAGAAGTAGTTGGATCATATTCATCAGATGGAGATACTGAAGAAATACAAAATTATTTAGATAACTATGTAAAAGAAAATAAAGATAAATTAAATCACATTACATACAAATTTGAAAGTAATGATGGAGATCATTATTACTTTAAAGGTTTTACTAATAAGTAATATTAAAAATTTACATCAATTGATGTAAGTTTTTTTACGTAAGTAGACAAATTACTTAGTTTATAGTATAATTACCTAGTTAGTTCTTACATTAAAGAAAGGAGAAAAAATGAAAGAAAACACTGAAACAAAAGTAATTGTTTTAGGTGGTTTAGGAGAAATTGGTAAAAATATGTATTGTGTAATGCATAACGATGCCATTGTTATTATTGATGCCGGAGTAAGTTTTCCTGAAAATGATTTAATGGGCGTAGATTATGTTCTACCAGATTTCACATTTTTAAAGGAAAATGAAGATAAAATTCAAGCTTTATTAATTACCCATGGACATGAAGATCATATAGGTAGTATTCCATTTTTAATTCAACAAGTTAAAATACCTGCTATATATGCGCCTAATCACGCTAAACAATTAATAGCTAAGAAATTAGAAGATAGAAATTTAAGATTTGATAATTTATATGTTTATAATGAAGATACAAAACTAAAATTCAAAGATATAGAAGTAGAATTCTTTAGAATGACACACTCTATACCAGATTCACATGGTATAAGTTTAAAAACACCAGATGGAAGAATTATAACTACAGGAGATTATAAATTTGATTTAACTCCAATAGGTCCAATGTCTAATCTACATAAGATGACTACATTAGGTCATGATGGAGTTGATCTATTAATAAGTGATTCAACTAATGCTTTAAATGAAGGCTTTTCTGCTTCAGAATCAGTAGTTGATGAAACACTAGGTGAAATGTTTGATAGATTCAAAGATAATCGTATTATTATCGCAACATTTGCTTCAAACATTTATCGTATTAAACATATCTTTGAAACATGTTATAAACATAATCGTAAAATATGTATATTTGGTAGAAGTATGGAAAATAATATATCTATATCTATAGAAGGAGGATATATTGATCATAAAGATTTGTTAATAACTCCTGAAGAAGCAAAGAATCTAAAACCAAGTGATGTAGCGATACTTTGTACAGGAACTCAAGGAGAACCTCTAGCTGCACTATCTCGTATGTCTGCTGGAACTCATAAACAAATCAAATTAACTCCAAATGATATAGTTATATTCTCATCAAGTGCTATACCAGGAAATGTATTAAGTATTTCAAGAACAATAAATAAATTATATTTACAAGGAGTAAAAGTATATACATCATCTTCATTAGTAGATTTACATACATCAGGACACGCTAACGAAGAAGAAATAAAATTATTATTTAGATTATTAAAACCAAAATACTTAATGCCATTCCATGGAGAATACAGAATGTTAAAAAAACAAGCTAATATCGGAATAGCATGTGATATACCAAAAGAGAATACTTTTATATTGAGTAATGGTGATTCTCTAATACTAAAAAATCATGTAGTTACTAAAGGCCCTGAATATCCAGGACAAGACATATATGTAGATGGATCACGTATAGGACAAATAGGTAGTGCTGTGTTAAAGGACAGGAAAATAATGGCTAGTGATGGAATATTAGTAGTAATTATTAATTTAAATATGAAAGAAAGAAAATTATTAATTAAACCTAATATAACTACTAGAGGATTTATACTTGTTAATGAAAATGAAGAACTAATACATAAAATAGAA
>CAMVLZ010000042.1 GCA_947168485.1 uncultured Bacillota bacterium
ACTTTATTAACAAAATAAATAAGATTATTTATAAATATTAACCGCATAATACTCTTCATAAGACATATTCTTTTTATGTAATTCTTTACTAATTTTCTTACCTACATATCTATAATGCCAAGCTTCACTTCTAAATCCAGTAATACCTTCAAATCTATCAGTATATCTTAAGATAAAACCATACTTATAAGCATTCTTTATCATCCAATCATATTCTTTACTCTCAACAAAAACATTTTTATTTTTACTCGCAACATCAATAGCTAAACCAGTCTCATGCTCAGAAAAATGAGGTTTAGCAACATACTTATTAACATATTCTTGTCCATATAAATTCTTATAATAATCACATAAATCTAATTGATCTTTACTAGATCTATATGCAGTCCTTATATAAATATTATCATTATCAGAATACATTTCTATAAAAGCATCATATGCTTCTTTATTTAATTGTAATTTCTCACCATCAGTATATTTTTTATCTATAGAAACCAAATCATCAGGAACAAAATTATCATCTAATTTAAAATGTTTATTAACTAATATATTCTTATTAAATTTTTTAACTACAGTAGGATTCTTATAATCATCATTATCTAATCCTAAATTAACATAAACAATAGTAGAATAAGCATCTTCCCCAGTATCATCACTATACGCTTTATATTTATCATATAATCTTAATTTAGAAAAATCATATTCTAAAAACTCCTCTAAATATAATACTCTATCTCTTTTAGAAAACTCTTTCACTTCTTCTTGATTACCTCTACTAAATAATAAATTAATATCTAATACACTATAACCCTTCTTTAATAAAGTATTAATATTACTAATTAACAAATCACTTTCATAATAATCAATTAAACTATATTTTTTTAAGTAATCTTTATTATAATTATTACTTTCAAAAGCTTTATTTAAAGTTTTACTAAACTTAGTTTCTTGAACAAAATCTTTCTTCCAAGTAAACAATATTTCATTAGAAGCTTTCTCACTATAACCTAATTTCTTTATAGTATGAATTTCATATCTATAAAATAAAAAAATGACAAACAAAATAACAAGTATTGTTAATAATACTCTAACTATAGAATCAAACGGTTCTTTTAATCTAAGTCTTTTTACTGTTGCCATATACTCACCTATTATAATTATATCATTAAATCAAAAGTTTATATAAACAATTTAAAAATTTGTATTATAATAATATTGGTGATTTTATGAAAGCAATAGTTTTATCAGGTGGAGGTTCAAAAGGAGCTTATCAAATAGGAGTTTGGAAAGCTCTAAGAAAATTACACATTAAATATGATATTGTTACTGGTACTTCAGTAGGAGCTCTAAATGGAGCTTTTATGGTACAAAACTCATATACTGAAGCTGTTAATACATGGAATACTATAAGTATGAATAAAATATTTGGTAAAGATATAAATACTGAGGGAAGATTAGGTATATATAAAGCATATGCAAAAGAGTTTATTGAAGAAAACGGAATAGACCCAGTAGGTTTAGAAAAAATAGTTAATTATTATCTAAATAAAAAGAAATTTTATAGATCAAGAATAAAATATGGTTTAATTACATATAACCTAACTAATATGAAACCTTTAATATTAAAGAAAGAAGATATCCCAGAAAAGAAACTACAAGATTACTTAATCGCTTCAGCATCTTGCTACCCAGCATTCAAACCAAAAGAGATAGATGAAGAAAAATTTATAGATGGTGGTTATTATGATAATATTCCAATAAATCTCGCAATAGAATTAGGCGCAACAGAAGCAATAGTAGTAGATTTATCCGCACCAGGTTTAAAAAAGAAAACAATAAAGAATATTCCTATCACAAGAATAAGACCAAATAATACTTTAGCTAACTTCTTAGAATTTGATAAAGACTTAGCTAAAATAAATATGAAGTATGGTTACAATGATACTATGAAAGCATTCAATAAGTATGTAGGAAAAAAATATACTTTTAATAAAAATATAATTACTAAATTAAAAAATAAGTACCAAGAAACATATATACATCTATTTAAAGAAGTAATTAATTCTAAAGCAGCTCTATTAACTATAAATAAAATATTAAAAATAGAAAATATAGAAGAAAACATAGATAAAATAATAGATAAAGTACTTCTAAAAGCAATGGAACATCTAGGTAAAAAATATGAATTAGATGATACAAGAATATATACATTAAAAAGTTTTAATAAATTATTAATAACTAACTTTAAAAAAAGTATTAAGTCTTCTGAAACAAGTAAAGAAAGTGAAATATATAATTTACTAAAGAATCAAAAATATTCTAAAATAAAAGTTCTAGCTCTACAAAATCCATTAACTTTTTTAAGTATATTATATATTTATACTATATTGGAGAACTAATGAATAAATTTAAATATACTAATAGTAATAAAAGATATCATACACTAGATTATTTTTATAAGAATAAGTTTAATTCTAAAGTATTTAAAGTAAGTTTAAATGGTAATTTTACATGTCCTAATATAGATGGAACAAAAGGATATGGAGGATGTATATATTGTCATAATGGAAGTTCTGACTTTGGAGGAGATAAAAACCAATCTATAACAGAACAATTTAATAATATTAAAAACATGTTATTAAAGAAATGGCCAAACTCAAAGTATATAGCATACTTCCAATCTAATACAAATACATATGCTCCACTAAAAAAATTACAATCTTTATATGAAGAAGCATTAAGTCAAGAAGGAGTAATTGGTATTAATATTGCAACAAGAGCAGACTCTATAACAAAAGAATGTTATGACTATTTAGAAGAATTATCTAAAAAGACATACCTAACTATAGAATTAGGTCTACAAACTACTAATGAAAGTACTGCTAAATTAATAAATAGATGTCATACTCTAAAAGAATTTGAAGATTGTGTACAAGAATTAAGAAAAAGAAATATTAATGTTGTAGTACATATAATAAATGGATTACCAGGAGAAACTAAAGATGATATGTTAAATACTGTTAAATATCTTAATAATTTAGATATACAAGGTATAAAAATACATATGTTATCAGTAGTAAAAGGTACTAAATTAGAACTATTATATAAAGAAAAACCTTTTCATATATTAACTAAAGATGAATACATTGATATAGTAGTAGATCAATTAGAACTATTAAGAGAAGAAATTGTTATCAATAGAATAACAGGAGATCCAAATAAAGAAGATTTAATTGAACCAAACTGGTTATTAAAAAAATTTGTAGTAATG
>CAMVLZ010000043.1 GCA_947168485.1 uncultured Bacillota bacterium
TGTGAAAACATTATAATGAAATGAAGGTGAATTTATGAAGAACATAATAGATAAATATTTAAATTTAGCTTTAGGTCCAAAATTCACAGATAATTTAAATGACTCAGACTATAAAATAGAAGATAAAGACTATTACGTAACAGTAGATATTGATACAAAAAAACAAGCGTATGAAGCTAAAATAAAAGGAAAAATAACAGATAATTATTCAACATTTTCTATTCATGAATTAAGTGATCTAGATGATGATAAAAAATATTGTCGTAAAACAATGGTTGAATTCATAAAATCTGAAGATAATGTACGTTATGAAAAGATAGTAGAAGATAGAATCAACTTATATGATTATGATAATGCATTAATTAGATCAAAATTAGAAAGAAAAGTTAATGAAATGGATAATTTTAAAGTAGCAGAAAAAGATATCAATAATAGTTTATTAGATGACATCAAAATAATTAAAAAACCTCATAAGATGAAAAGACTGTAAAATATTGATATATAAAGAAAAAAGTATTGATTTTTAATACTTTTTTTAGTATAATCATAACTGGTACATTTGATTATCCCCACATAAATTAGATCCTGGGAAAATCTAATTTAGAAAAAAGGAGAATTATATTATGACAAGTTATATGCAAAAAAAAGAAACTGTTAAAAGAGATTGGTATGTAATAGATGCTGAAGGAAAAGCTCTAGGTAGAGTTGCATCTTTAGCAGCAACATACTTACGTGGTAAACATAAACCAACTTATACTCCACATATCGATTGTGGTGACAATATTATCATAATTAATGCTGAAAAAGTATTATTAACTGGTAATAAAGAAAATACTAAAAAATACTATAACCATTCAATGTATGCAGGTGGATTAAGAGAAAGAACTGCTAAAGTTATGAGAGAAAGATATCCTGAAGAAATGGTTGAAAGAGCTATTAAAGGAATGTTACCTCATAATAGATTAGGTAGACAAATGTATAAAAAATTATTTGTATACAAAGGAGCAACTCATAAGCATGAAGCACAAAAACCAGTTGCTTTAGAGGTTAAGTAGGAGGGTTTTATGGCAAAAGAAAATAAAAACATTTATGCAGGTACTGGACATAGAAAAAGTAGTATTGCTCGTGTTAAATTAATTCCTGGTAAAGGAAAAATAAGTGTTAATGGTAGAGATGTTGATGATTATTTCACTAATAAGATATTAATCATGGATTTATGCCAACCATTAGATGTTACTAATACTCGTGAAGTATTTGATGTAGTAGCAGATGTTAGAGGTGGAGGACTTACAGGTCAAGCTGGAGCAATCCGTTTAGGAATCACAAGAGCATTATTAGAATATGATAGTACTACTCCAACTGATTCAGAAAATAGTTATAGAAAAGTATTAAAGAGTAAAGGTTTCATTACAAGAGATTCTCGTAAGAAAGAACGTAAGAAACCAGGTTTAAAGAAAGCACGTCGTGCTCCACAATTCTCAAAGAGATAATATACAATGTTTCAAAAAGCTCGTATTTACGAGCTTTTTTGCATATATATGATATAATCAGAATGTAGAAGGTGATAATTATGGATACTTATTTAAATAATGATTTATCTAATCCAACATATTTATTTCATGGTTCACCAAAGTTATTAGATACCATTGAACAAAGAGAAGCCCATGATTCTAATGGTATTGTTGAAAATGAAGATTACGCTGTATTTTTAACATCTTCATTTATAATCGCAAGTGCATATGCATTTAAAGATACAATTAAAGAATTAAGTAATGGATCAGATTGGAATTTTGAAATTGGATATGATGCAGATAATGATGAAGTTGATATTAAATTTGAAAATGTAAAGATAGATGATGATATTGAAGGATATATTTATGTTTTCCCATATAGTGATAATTATGAACATTATGGTAGATCTATTCAATATAAGTGTCATGAAGATATCAAACCAATAGATATTGTTAAAGTAAGATATAGTGATTTTAAAAATTACTATAAAACAAGTAATACTAAAAGAAGGTGATAATATGCTAAAACTAATAGATGCAAATGAAGAATATTTAGAACAATATATAGAAGCATACAAAGAATCATTAAAACAAGTAGAACTAGGTCAAATAAAAAAACATAATATAACATTTACTAATCCTGAAGAACATAATGTTATAGAATATTTTAATGATATGAGAGATACTACTAAACTACCACCTAATTATGTACCATCATATAATTATTTTGCAGTTGATGGAGACAAATTTATAGGTGAAATACATATTAGAGTAAGATTAGTTCCACATCTAATAAATTATGGTGGTCATATAGGATATGCTATAAATCCTAAATATAGAAAGATGGGTTATGGTAAACAATTATTAAAATTAGGATTAGAAAAAGCAAAAGATCTAATTGAAGAAGATAATATATTAATAACATGTGATGATGATAATATAGGTTCATACAAAGTTATTGAATACAATGGTGGTATATTAGAAAACAAAGTAGAAAATGAAGATCAAGGAGAAAAGTTTCTAACAAGAAGATATTGGATAAAAAAGTAGGAGAAAAATGGAATATACAATAAGAAAAAAAGAAAGAAAAGACTGTATGGCAGTAGCTCATATAGTAACAGTAACATGGAATGAAACATATAAAGGAATAGTACCTGATTCTTTTCTAGAAAACTTATATAACAATGAAGAAGAAAGAGGTAAAAATTCATTTGACAATTTTGATGAAAAAACAAATAATGAATATGTCTTAATAGTAGATAATAACATAGTAGGTTTTATGAATATAGGTAATTCTAGAGAAACAGGTTATGAAAACTGTGGAGAAATATTTGCTTTATACATCATTAATAAATATAAAGGTAATGGTTTTGGAAGAAAACTAATAAATACTGGTATAAACGAATTAAAAAAGATGGGATATAAAGATATGATTATTTGCTGCTTAGAAGGAAATAAAACAAATGAATTTTATAAGCATATAGG
>CAMVLZ010000044.1 GCA_947168485.1 uncultured Bacillota bacterium
GTTATAAATAACTGTTTCTAATCTATCTTGTTTTGTTTCATCCTTAACTAATACCCATGGAGTAGTATCATCTATATATTTATTACTAGCTCTTAAAACAGTAAATATTTCACTTAATGCATCAGCAATATGATAATCATCCATAGATTCTTCTACCTTTTTATCTAAATTGTTTATTAAATCAATAAACTCTTTATCAACATCTTCAACTACTTTTTTATTACTAACTTTTCCATCAAAATATTTATTACCCATAGAAATAGTTCTTTGAACTAAATTTCCTAAAGTATTAGCAAGTTCAGAATTAACTCTATCAATAATCAAATCATAAGTAATATTTCCATCTGAAGCAAAAGGTATTTCATTTAATAAATAAAATCTAATAGCATCTACTCCAAATAAATCAACTAATTCATCAGCATACATTACATTTCCTTTAGATTTACTCATCTTATCAGCACTCATTAATAACCAAGGATGTCCAAATACTTGTTTTGGTAATTCAACACCTAAACTCCATAAGAAACAAGGCCAATAAATAGTATGAAATCTAATAATATCTTTACCAATTAAATGTAAGTCAGCAGGCCAATATTTTTTAAAATGATCATTTTGTTCATCAACATCATATCCAGCAAATGTAATATAGTTAGTTAAAGCATCTAACCATACATAAACAACATGTCCTTCATCAAAATCAACTGGAATACCCCATTTAAAAGAAGTTCTAGATACACATAAATCTTGCACACCTGGTTTAATAAAATTATTTAACATTTCTTTTCTTCTAGCTTCTGGTTGAACAAAGTAAGGATTATTAGTAAATAAATCTTCTAATTTATCTTGATATTTAGATAATTTAAAGAAATAAGCTTCTTCACTTTGTTCTTTAACTTCTCTACCACAATCAGGACATTTTCCATCAACTAATTGAGATTCAGTCCAAAAAGACTCACAAGGAACACAATAAAGACCTTTATACTCTCCCTTATATATATCACCTTGTTCATACATCTTTTTAAATATATGTTGAACTTTCTTCTCATGATCAGGATCGGTTGTTCTAACAAATTTATCATAACTAGTATTCATTAAATCCCAAATACGTTTAATCTCATTAGCAACATCATCTACAAACTCTTGAGGAGTAACACCTGCTTCACGAGCTTTTTCTTCTATTTTCATACCATGTTCATCAGTACCAGTTTGAAAATATACATCAAATCCTTTTAATCTCTTATAACGTGCAATAGCATCAGCTAAAACAATCTCATAAGTATTTCCAATATGAGGTTTACCAGAAGTATAAGCTATAGCTGTACTAATATAAAATTTTTCTTTCATAATACATCCTCCTTACAAAAAAAAGATTATCACATAAGGACGAAAACACCGTGGTACCACCTTACTTGTAATAATCTTACACTCATTAAAGTTAACGCACTTTCTACGTCTATACCTACATATCGATATAGCAGTTCAGAAGCCATATTTTATAGTTTAATTATACTTATCTCTCACCTACATAAGCTCTCTTTAATAATCATTAACTATAAAACTCTTCATCAAAACATTTCAAACTAGAAACAATAATAACATATAATTTAATATTAATCAAATAATCTAGAATTATTCAAAGTAAATAAATAAGTATCAGTAGCCTCTTTAATAGAATTAATCATAGTAGCATCTTTAACTAATATCTTAATATCAATATTTTCAAGAATATCTTTAATATACATATTATTTAGATACTTATTAATCTCTTTAACATCCTTATCACTTAATCCATTAATAATATTAATTATATTTTTACTAATATTTTTATCAATAGAATTACTTATTAAATCCTTTAAATTCTTTTTCATTTTTTTATTATAAGTATTTATATCCTTCTTAAGAATTTTAATAGTATCATCTAATTTAAATTTATTTATAATTTTAGAATAATAATTAAATCTAGATTTAATAATATTATCAGATTCACTTAAAATATTATTTCTATATTTATTTAACACTTCTTCTAATTTTTCAGAATCAACAACAAGTTCATTTTTCTTAGCAACACTTAAAAATTTATTTTTAATTTTATCCATTGAATTTAGTGGTGGTTTCTTAATAAGACTAGCTATATCTTCATTAACTAATAAGTTACAATTATTTTCAACTATATCCAATATACTTTTCTTATAAGAATCAAAATGTTGCTGTTTCAATTTAATTGTTTCATCACTCACTAACATCACCCTAACTTTAATATATCATTTTAATTTTAATTATCAATATTTTTCTTATATATTTTATAAATACTATCTAACAATTCTACTAAGTAATATACAGGATGCTTATCAATTCTAATAGTATTTAAACTAATAACAACATCATTTCCTCTAGACATAAATTTAAATCTATCAGTAATCTTATAAGCTAATACAAAAACATCCTCTATTTCTAAATGAGAAATAGTCTTCTGTGGAAAAATCATTTCAACAAAATTACGAGTATTATTAACATTAGTAATATCAAGTAACTCAACTAATTTATCAAACCACTTAGTATACATATAAATAGTAATATTATCATCTAATTTACCAAATCTATCTTCTATTTCTTCTTTTACTAAATTAAATTGTTCTTTACTATTAATAGTATCTATTAATTTATGTATTTCTATCTTTAATTCATCTTCATAAACTAAATTTTCACTAATATGAGTAGATACATCAAGATAACTTGAATTATTCTCTTCTTTTTCTTCGATAGCATGACCACTTTTTCTTTTTTCCACTTCATCATTTAACATTTTTAAATATAAATCAATACCCACACTATCA
>CAMVLZ010000045.1 GCA_947168485.1 uncultured Bacillota bacterium
TTATTATTAATTGAATTATTTGTAGTAGCAAATATTGCTTTCTTCTTATTTATGTTGTTAATATATTTAGATTTTATTGGTATTACTACTATAGATGTAGTAAAAGATGTTTATGAATATTTAACTATAAATGATTATATTCTTTTATATTTAATAATTACTGGTATGTCTATATTAAGCAGTTTAAGATATTCTAGAAAACTATTTAAAAATAGTGTAATGGTATCTTTTAGAGAGGAGGTTTAATATGATTCGTATTGAAAAAGTTAATAAATACTTTAATAGGTTTAGAAAAAATAGTAATCATGTTATTAATAATACAACTCTTACTCTTGAAGATACTGGTTTAGTTGCTTTACTTGGACCTAGTGGTTCTGGTAAGACTACTTTATTAAATGCTATTGGTGGATTAGATAAGATTAATAGTGGTAAGATTTACATAAATGATAAAAAGATTAGTGGTCATAATATTTATAGAATTGATAAACTTAGAAATTTAAATATTGGTTATATATTTCAAGATTATAAACTAGTTGATAATATGTCTGTATATGATAATGTTGCTTTATCACTTAGAACTATTGGTGTTAAAGATAAAAAAGAAATTGACAAACGTGTTTCTTATGTTCTTGAACGTGTCGGAATGTATAGATATAGAAAAAGACCTGCTTCTATGTTATCAGGTGGAGAAAGACAAAGAGTAGGTATTGCTAGGGCAATAGTAAAGAATCCTAATATTATAATTGCTGATGAACCTACTGGTAATCTTGATAGTAAGAATTCATTAGAAGTTATGAATATTATAAAGAAGATAAGTGAAGATAGATTAGTTATATTAGTTACTCATGAAGTTAATTTAGCTAAGTTCTATGCCTCTAGAATTATTGAAATAGAGGATGGTAGGGTTGTTAATGATTATATTAATGACCATGAAGATAACCTAGATTATTCTATAGATAATAATATCTATTTAAAAGATATTAAGAATAATACAAAAGATAATAAATTAGGTATAGATGTTTATAGAGATAAAGAATCTAATTTAAATATTCAAATTGTTCTTAAAGGAAATAATATATTTATTAAAAGTTTAGATGATAGAAAAATAGAAGTAGTTGATGATAATTCTTCTATAGAATTTATTGATGATCACTATAAGACATTAGCTAAAAAAGATTTAAACTCTATTGATTTTGATTATAATGTTTTAAAGCATAATTCAAGAATTAGATATTCATCTATATTTAATCCTATTACATTTATTACTAATGGATTTAAAAAAGTATTAGAATATTCATTAATAAAAAAATTATTATTAATTGGATTTTTCTTAAGTGGATTCTTTATTATGATGAGTGCATCTAGAATAGCAGCTAATTTAACTATTCATGATAAAGACTTTGTGGATACAAATAAAAATTATTTAAAAGTACATGAAGAAAAGATAGTATATGATGATTATTATAAACTAAAGAATAATCCTAATGTTAATTATGTAATACCTGGTAATAGTAAAGTTACTTTTAAATTAAAAGTAGATGATTTTTATCAAACTGCACAAACTAATTCAACTATAACTGGTAGTTTATCTTCTGTTAGTATGCTAAATAGTAATGATATTATTTTAGGTAGAATGCCTGAAAATGATAATGAAATAGTTATTGATAAAATGGTAATAGATCAATTAAAGAAAGCAATGAATATTACTAAAATGATAGGTTTAAATAAGAATAAAGATTTTCTAAATAGGGATGCTATTATTACTAACGTACCTAATTTTAAAATTGTTGGTATTACTGATTTAGAAAGTCCATCTATTTATGCAGATGAATCTAAATTTATTAATATTTTATATAACAATGTTAATGAAAATAATTATGACTACACTGGTGATTATGAAGAAGACTATACTAGTGATTATCAAGAGTGGAGTTTATTTACTGATAAAGTATATATAAAAGAAGGTAGATGGCCATTATATGATTATGAAGTTGTTGTTAATGTTAGAAATAAAGAAGAAATGAAATTGAATAAAGAGATAAATAAAAAAATAAATGATAGAAAATTAGTTGTTGTTGGTTATTATGACAGTGAAGAAAATATTGATAAAAATTTAGTTAATGATAATATGGTTAGGTTCTTGCTTTTAAAGAAATCTAAAAATATAATGGTTTATCCTAAAGATAAAGATATTATTGTTGATGAATTAACTAACGAAGGTATTAATGTAGAAGATTCTTATATAGCTAGTAAAACTAAATATTTAAAAGAGCGTGAAAATGGTACTAAAGTTGCTATTACTAGTAGTTTAATAGTACTTGGTATATCATTAATTGAAATAATATTAATGCTTAGAAGTTCATTCTTATCAAGAATTAAAGAAGTTGGTATTTATAGAGCAATTGGTTTAAAGAAAAAAGATATTTATATAATGTTTAGTGGTGAAATAATCGCAATTACAACATTAACTAGTTTACCTGGAATAATACTTAGTGCTTATATATTTAATAGAATTAGTCATATGCCTTTATTAGGTAGTGAATTCTTAGTAAATCAAAATATTGTAGTTTTAGCAGTAGTATTAATATATATTTTTAATCTAATATGTGGATTGTTCCCTGTGTTCTTTACATTAAGAAAAAGACCTGCTCAAATACTATCTAGAACTGATATTTAATAAAAGTACATTTATAT